>JAGWYK010000149.1 GCA_018969405.1 Acidobacteriota bacterium | reverse complement strand
AGCCCAGATCAGATGCGGGCCTTCGCCACGGCGCTCCACCCCCGTCGCACCGACCTCGTCCGCATCGGACCCGCCGACGACGGTGGCTACCTGCTGCCCGATGTCCTCGAGGGCATCGAGGCCTGCTTCTCCCCGGGGGTCGGCACCTGTTCGGATTTCGAACTGGCCTGTGCCGAACGGGGCATGCAGGTGTTCCTCGCCGACGCCACCGTCGACGGTCCCGCCGTCGACCATCCGGCGTTCCACTTCATCCCGAAGTTCATCGGCGGGTACGACGATGACACCACGATCTCGCTCGACACCTGGGTCGAGGCCTGCTGGCCCGGCACCGGAGATCTCCTGCTGCAGATGGACATCGAGGGCGCCGAGTACGCCTCACTGCTCGCCGCCTCGCCGGCACTGCTGCGACGGTTCCGGGTCATGGTGGTGGAGTTCCATCTGCTCGGCCAGCTCGCCGCCGATCCGTTCTTCGCCATCGCGGCGTCGCTGTTCGCCAAACTGCTCGCCGACCACGACATCGTGCACATCCATCCCAACAACTTCTGCACCATCATCGATGTGGCCGGTGTGCCCACGCCGCAGGTGATGGAGTTCACCTTCGTGCGTCGCGACCATCTTGACGACCTCGGCTGGGCGACCCAGTTCCCCCATCCTCTCGACATCGACAACGATCCCTCCCGACCTCTCGCGCTCCCGGAGGTCTGGTTCCATGGCTGAGACCGCCGTCGCCCCCGACGTCGTCTCCCATCCCTTCGCCGCGCTCGACGAGTTCCTCTGGAAGCTCAGCTGGGACGCCCGACCCCGCTATCGCGGCCGGCTCCACGCCCTCAGCGCGTTCATCGCCCCGCCGGCGGCGGTGGCCATGATCATCAACGCCAAGCCCGGACGGAACCGCGCCGCGGCGGTGGTCTACGGCGTGGGTCTGTGCTCGATGTTCGCCGTGTCGGGGACCTATCACCGGCTCAGCCGTTCGAAGCGCATGGCGGCGGCCATGCGTCGCCTCGACCATTCGACCATCTACATCATGATCGCCGGCACCTGGACCCCCATCGCCGTCGCCGTGCTCCCCCCCGAGCAGGCCAGGCTCGTGCTCGTTGCGGTGTGGGGCGTCACCGGGGTGGCGGTGGGCGCCAAGGTGGCCCTGCTCGACGAGAAGCATCGGGCCGGGTCGTGGTTCTACCCGGTGCTCGGTGTCGCCGGCGCTGCGCTCACCCCGGCCATCGCCCGCGTCGGCGGCCGTCGCACGGTCGTCGATCTCGTGGGCGGCGGCGCGGTGCTGCTCGGCGGAGCACTGGTGTTCGCGCTCAAGAAGCCGAACCCGTGGCCGAAGGTGTTCGGTTTCCACGAGATCTTCCACACCGCCGTGGTCGCCGGAGTCGCCGCTCATTTCACTGCGGTGTGGCGACTGCTGGGCGATCGTTCGCGCTGAGCGGCGTCAGCCGGTGGGCCCGCCGCCCTCCAACCGGGCGATCTCATCACGATCGGCGGCGCCGGGCACCCCGAGACCCACGCCATCAGGAAGCTCGACATGGAGTTCGTCACAGGGATCGATGGCGAGTTCGCCCGACACCAGCGTGATGTCCATGACATGACCACCGACCGAGCGGTCGTCCGACAGGAAGTGCAGGTGGTACCCGGGCACCTCGACCCCGGCGGTGGCATCGGGGAAGCGGAACCCGATGAGGGTGCCGGTGGCGGCGGCGACCCGCCATTCGGTCTGATGGGCGACGACCTCGCCCAGCGGTCGGTACGGCGGCGACTGCCTCTCGACACTGCGCAGGGCCAGATCGGTGAACCGACCGTCGATCCGCACCGCCACCACCGGCGACCGCGACGGAGCAGCGGCATCGATCCGGGCTCGCAGCTGTTCCAGTGGCATCGGACCCTCGAGGG
>JAGWYK010000055.1 GCA_018969405.1 Acidobacteriota bacterium | reverse complement strand
CGGGGCAGCGTGCCGGCGGGGATCGCCGGATCCGTGGCCGGCCCCGTGGCCCGAGCGGTGACATCGTGCGGGGGCGGCGTGGGTGCGGTGCTCATCGACCGATCACCCGGCCGCATCGATCGTGCCGGTGAAGGTGGCCCCGTCGGCGCTGACGTCGAGCTGCGCACGAGCGTTGATGAGTTCGCCGGCGGCGTCGCTGACCTCGAACTCGATCTGGGTGCCGTGCAGTTCGGTGATGGTGCCGGTGTACTGCCGCGGGAACTCCGGAGGACCGAGACTGACGGTGCTGGAACGCATGGTCACACCACCACGGGCGCTCACCGGCCCGGTGATGGTGATGACGAACACCCCATCGGCGCCGTCGGTGATGGTTCCGGTGAGGGTGATGGTGGCGTTGGCCCCGGGCGTGGTGGTGTTCTGCTCGAGCGTGCCGGACACCGAAGCCGAGAACGGAAGGGCGAGACCGGCGGCTGCGGCGATGTCGGTGCCACCGGAGCCGGAGCCGCCGGAGAGCAGCTCGGCCGGCGTGCCCGCCTTCCGGGCCCAGCCCCGTTGCATCGGTCCGTTGTAGGCCCAGATCGACATGCCGGCGACCAGCACCACGGTGACGACCGCACTGGCCACCCGGATGGAGGACTCCTGGCGCCAGTTGCGGGTGAGACGCCAGGCGATGGCGGCGACGACCACGGCCAGACAGAGGAGATCGACGAGCTGCACCAGACCCACCCGACCGTCGGATCCGGTGCCGAGACCGTGCAGGAGGGCGATGGGCCAGCAGGCATACGCCAACCAGTGGATGGCCCGCCATGTGCCGAAGCCGATGCGCAGACGCAGCAGGCTCGTGATGACCAGGGTCAGCAGCAGATCGAACGCCAGCGTGCCGAGGCCCAGCCACAGCGATCGGTACGGGGACTGGAACGGGATGACGGCGTCGAGCCAGTAAATCGGTGCGAAGCCGTCGAGGATGGCCGTGGCGATGTGGATGCCGAGGAACACCACGGCGAACAGCGCCGCGTTGCGATGCAGCTGGGTGATGACGAAGCGCTGGCGGCTCGGACCGGCCGCACCCTGCACCTGTGCGATGCCGAGGGCGACCACGAGTGTGAGCAGCAGGATCGACACCAGACCGGAACCACGGCCGAGGTACCACAGCGCCTGGGATTCGCTGACGGCGAGGATCATGGGCACGGACCCTCACCGTGTCGAGGGTCGGCCGGCCATCCGGCGGTGGTGACGATGTGACCGTCGGCGCGCACCAGACGGGCCGGGAGTCCGCGGTCTTCGAGCCAGGCCACCGCCGCCTCGCTCATGATGACTGCAGCGGTGCTGGCGATGTTGGCGTCGAGACAACTGGCGGCCGCCACCGTGACGGTGCGCCAACAGGTGTGGGCCGGTGCACCGATGAGGGGATCGATCAGATGGTGGAGACGGGCCTCGCCGCGGATCCAGCGCCGGACGGTGACACTCGAGGTGGCCAGTCCACCGGCGAAGATCTCGACGGTCTGCCCGGCGGCGATGACGGCGTCGTCGTCGAGGTCGGCGGCGTGATGATCGGTGCAGAGCACCGCCCATCCATCGGCAGGAGCCGGACCGGCCACTGCGATGTCGCCGCCGAGGTTGATCAGCACCCCACAACCGAGCGTGTCATGCACGAGCGCCGCACAACGGTCGGCAGCCAGCCCCTTGGCGGTGGCACCGAGATCGAGTTCGACTCCGCTCGGCAGGGTGACGGTGGAGGCGGTGGCGTCGAGGATGACGTTCCACCAGCCCGGCACCGCTCGGAGCGCAACCTCGACGGGCGGCCCGTCGGCCGGGACCGAGGTGAAGGTGATGGCGTAGCCCCAGTCGCGCAGCGCCCGAGCGATGGTGGGATCGACCACACCGTCGGTGCTCACGGCGGCGCGCTGCGCCTGGGCGATGGCCTCGAACAGCAGTGGGGAGACCACCATCGGTGCGCCGGCGGCATCGTTCAGGCGGCAGAGCTCGGAGTCGGGACGGAACCGACTGCAGGCCAGATCGATCGCCGCCAGCTCATCGCGCACCAGCGCCGCTGCGGCGTCGAGCTGCGGCTCGGGGCAGATGATGGTGGCCGTGGTGCCGAGCGCCGGGAACCTGACCGTCGACAGCAGCGCGCTCATGATCCGCCCGAACTCGACCCCGGACGACGACGACTCGGGCGGGGTGCGTACTGCGGCGGCGCCGGTGTGCTCGACCGGGGACGGATGGTGGTGGGCGGTGAGGTGGGCGAGGTCTGCGTCGACGACTGGCCGCCCGAGGGCGAGGTGGGTGCCGTGGAGGGAGCGGTCGGTGTGGTCGAGGGTGAGGTCGACGGACCGGTCGAGGGAGTCGTCGACGGCTGCACGCCGGGATCGGTGACCGGTGTCGTGGACGCCGAGGAGGGCTGCGGACGACCGAACCAGCCGGCGAAGGCCCCGGTGGCGACGACCGCCGCACCACCCAGCCAGATGGTGAGGCGACGGACCCGTTGGAGTCCTCGGTCGCGGGTCTCGGGGGAGTTCATGGGACGATCATCGCCCACCAAGGCAAGAGCCCGCCGCGCATCGGGTAAGAGCCGGGTAAGAGCGCCTCCGGTGGTGGCCGGTGGGATGCAAGATCATCAGACCACAGCGGTGAGGAGCTGCTGCAACCCCGAGACCCGTTCTGATGGATGCGTGACCGCGTGGCAGAACGCCTCAGGGGATCCGATCACACACAGTCGACTCTTGGCCCGGGTGATGGCGGTGTAGAGCAGCTCACGGGTCAGCAACGGTGATCCGACCTCCGGGAGCATCACGGTGACGAGCTCGCCGTACTCGGAACCCTGACTCTTGTGGATGGTCATAGCGAAGGCCCGTTCGGACTCCGGAAGTTCGGCGGGGACGAACACCGCCAGACCGTCGGGACGCAGGAATCCGACCCGGATGCCGTCGGGTGTCTGGATGACGATGCCGACGTCACCGTTGACCAGACCGGTCCGCGGGGAGTTCTCGGTGATCAGCACGGCCCGACCCGGGGCGAAGACATCGTCGGAGCGGAGACCGAGGCGGCGATCGATGACGTCGTTCCAGTGCTCGACACCGAGCGGTCCGCGGCGGGCACCGCAGAGCAGTTTGTTCTCGGCAACGATCCTGAGCGCCTCGATGATCGATTCCGTCGAGCCCTCGGCTGCGAGATCGACCACTGAAGCGAATCGTTCGATGAGCGGATCGATCACCGCCTCGGCCGGCGAGATCCTGTCTCGGGTCTCGATGAAGGTGAGGGCTTCGGACTGCACCCGGATCCGGGCGAGCGCCGAATCAGCATCACCATCTCGGATGAGCGGGGCGAGTTCGGCGATCGGATTGCCTTGGGCGACCCGGCGGAGCTTGCGGAGACGATGGACGTGCGCCTCGACAGCACCACCGGGTGCAGTGAGGTCACGAAGCACCGAGCCGGACTCGACACTCTCGAGCTGCGCCTCATCACCGACGAGGAAGAGTCTGGCCTCGGGACGGAGTGCCTCGATGAGCCGGGACATGAGCTGCAACGGCACCATGGAGGTCTCGTCGATGATGACGAGGTCGTGAGGAAGCCGACGGGTGGCATCGTGGGCGAACCGGGTCTGCCGGCCTCGACGATGACCCAACAATCGATGGATGGTGGAGGGCTCGATACGGCGCAGCCGCTCGACGATCTCCGCTGGGACGGTGTCGTCCTGATCGAGCGTGGTCGCGAGATCCTCCAGCATCTCCCGAGCACGTGTGGCTGCCTTGCCGGTCGGCGCACACACGGCGATGGAGCGTTGCTGGAGGGGATCCGCCTGGAGGAACGCCAACAGACATCGTGTGAGCGTGTAGGTCTTGCCCGTCCCGGGTCCGCCCACCAGCACCGTGAACGGCGAACGGAGCATGGCGAGTCCGGCCTCGTGCTGCGACGGGTCGTCGGGGTCGAGCGGCAGCACCTGCTGGAGGAACGCCAGGACCTCGGGCGAGGAGAGATCATCGGTGGAACGCATGAGACCTGCCACGCCCTCGGCCACGAGTCGTTCATCAGCGAACTGGCGTTGCGAGTGGAGAAGGTCGCCGAACAGTACGAGAGGTCGCGCATCGGCCATGGCCTCGGCGACGGTGCCGGGCTGATCGCCGGGCAGGATGCGCACGACGGTGTCAGCGGCGTGCAGGGCGGCACGGAGCCGCTCGGGTTCAGGGATCGGGGGGAGATCGGCCTTGGGATCCAGCCGACGAACCTCGGTGTGGAGCAGGCCGGCCAGTGTGCCCAGATCGAGGCAGGCATGTCCCGACCGGTGTGACCACACTGCGAGGGCCGCAGCGAACAGCACGAGTTCGTCCTCGATCCCGCTGCGTCGCTGCAGCAGGTCGGCCGCAGCCAGTTCGGCCGATCCGAACACCGCGGCCGAACCGGGCTTCATGAAGCGGTCGAGGGCCTCACGGGCGGTGCTCATGTGTCACCTCGCAGGAGATCGCTCGTACGCAGGATGAGTTCGCTGCTCGGTCGCCAGGCGAAGACTCCGGTGCGCGTGCCATCGACCACCGGTGTGGCGGCACCGACCATGCCGCGCAGGAACAGATATCGGCTCGCAACGATGTGCCGATCGATGTCGTAGTCGAGAAGGCGCATGGAGAGCAGCCGGTGGAGCGCCACGTTGTAGAACAGGATCTGCACCGGATAGTCGCCGTGCTCCATCGCCCGATGGAGCACGGGCATCGCATAGTCGGATTCCAGCACCGGCCGGTCGGGCTGATGCAGACGGTTCGTCTTGTAGTCGATCACGGAGAAGGTCGAACCCGACGGCGTCGGTATCCGCAGGACAGCATCGATGCTCCCGGTCATGAGCCCACGGATGTCGAAGGAGCCCGCCGACCGGGCGAGACGGGCGAAATACTCGCCGAAGACCGGGTCAGATCTGGCACCGCGGAAGATGTCGGCGACCCGCACTGCAGCCGAGCCATCGCGGAGCGCGAAGTGGAACTCGAGTTCGGTGAGACGGTCGAGGAGGGGAACATCGACGAGCCGCAATGATTCCGGATCAGCGTCGAGTGGTGTGGCGAGCGCTGCGGCGAGACCCGAGGCCAATGCCTGACGATCGAGATGAGCGAGATCCGCGTAGAAGACGCGGCCGGCAACGGTGGCGATGGTGTCGGCCAACGGTTCGGCCGTGAAATCGACCCGCTCGAGGATCTCGTGCACGTAGACGCCGAACGCGGCACTGCCGGGAAGCTGCAGCAGTTCGCCATGCAGGGGCGCCGACGAGCCCGCTGGGTCCCCGTTCCCGACACCACCTGCGGGGACATCGGGCTCATCGTGACCACCTCGAGCTCGATCCTCGTTCTCACCCGGACGACCCTCGGTCAGCTTCGAATAGGACCAGCGGTACCAGGACCGCAATGCCACCGGCCGGTCCGGGTAGATCGCCACATCGAAGGAGTCGACCGGCGGCGCCGGCGCCGAGGGCATGGGGGTCATGGCCAGTCCGGCCGGGATCTCGCGCACCTCGAGACCGGCGCCGACACGAGCGGCGAGCCTGTCGAGATGATCCGACATATCGTCATCGGAGGGCACCACCGGGATGCTGTCGAGATCCGAGGTGTCACCGAACAGGATCCGGGCCAGGGGTGAGTCAGCCACGCCCTTGGTGTGAGCCCACCACACGACGAGCTGGTGTCGTGCCCGGGTGAGCGCCACATAGAGGATGCGCAGCTCGTCAGCACGGACCTCCCGACGGCTCAGCTCTGCGCGGGCGGCCGGTGTCAGGCCATCGCGGGTCCAATCGATCAGCGGTGCGGCGTCGACGTACCGTGCCCCATCCGCGGTGAACACCGCTGGATCCTCGGCATTGGCTCCCTTCGGGAACGGCAGGAGCACGATCGGGTACTCGAGACCCTTCGATGCGTGGATGGTCGTGATCTGGATGGCTCTGGCGTCGGTATCGATACGACGCATCTCCACATCGGTCTCGGACCTCGCGGCGATGAGTTCGTCGAGCAGCTGCAGCACCGTGCTGGCCGGCAGGGCGCGTCCGGCGCTCCGGACATGGAGCAGTTCGACGATGTGTTCGAGATCGGTCAGTGCCCGCTCGACATCGGTGGAGGCAGCAATGGAGAGCACCACCTCGGGATCGGTGCGCAGACGTTGGAAGAAGCTGGCGACGCCACCTGACTCGAGTTCGGCCGCCCACTGCGCACTCCGCCGCTGGAGTTGCTCGACGAATGAGTGATCGAGCACGGCATCGACGGGATCGGAGACGAACCAGCTGAGCGAGAGTGCAGCGACACGACGGGTGTCTCCGACTCTGGCGAGCGAGGTGAAAAGGAGCCGGAGGTGCCCTGCCGCCTCGGAATCGAGCACACTGCCGACGCGACTGCGGACCGCAGGAAGGCCACGGGCGGAGAGCGCCTCGATGAGGAGGTCGACCTCGGTGTGTCCGCGGACGAGGATGCAGATGTCACCCGGGGCGACCGGGCGACCCGATCCGCCCTCGCCGTCGAGGATCTGGCCACCGGTCAGCAGCTGCACGACATGATCGGTGAGGTCCTCAGCGATGTGGGCCCGAGCCTTCGGAGCGAGCAACACACCCTTCTCACTGGTGAGTTCAGGGTGCTTCGGCACCCACCGCAACTGGAGTGGAGCACCCCCACCGAGCATCCTCGGATCGGGATCACGCGGTGGAGTGTCCACCGGCACGTACGGGATGTCCGGGTCACCGAACTCGGTACCCATGAGGAGACCGTTGAGCGAGTCGACGAGCACCCGATCGGATCGCCAGTTGCGAGTCATGCGCCGGCGAATCATCCGTGGATCGGATGCGGCGGCGAGATAGGCCGAGATGTCGGCACCGCGGAAGCGGTAGATCGCCTGTTTGGGGTCGCCGACGACGATGAGAGCGAGGAACGGATCATCGGGATCTGTCGATGGCCGGAAGCAGCGGGAGAACAACGACCACTGCAGCGCATCGGTGTCCTGGAACTCGTCGATGAGCACGAGGCGGTAGCGCTCGCGCAGCGCAGTGATGACAGAAGGGCCGACAGATGGATCCTCGATGAGCTCGACGACCCCGGTGATGAGGTCGTCGAAGTTGATCCGCCCGCTGGATCGGCGCACGGTTCGGACCTCCTCACGGATGGAGCCCACCAATGTCGCCCAGACCGACTCGGGAGACCCGTCGGGGGGACCCGCCGGGGCGGCGCCGGCAGCGAGGTTCGTGTCGAGTTCCGACAGCACGCTGCGCACCACGCGTTCGAGGGCGACCGGATCCTTGTCGGGGACTCCCAGGGCATCGGTCGACCCACTCAGCAGGGTGAGCATCCGATCTCGGAGCATCCGGTCGGAGAGGTCGGACTTCTCGGTGGCCACCTCGGCGGAGGCCAGCAGACCGGCCCGGAGTCCGAGTTCGCGCAGGGCACTCTGGAAGAACCCGTGGATGGTGGTGATGGTGGCGCTCTCGATGGTCGACACGGCGACCTCGAGGCGCTGACGGCGATCCTCGCGCTCGGAGTCCGAACACTGGAGGAGAGGACGCAACCAGTCCGGGATGAGATCGTCGGTGAGCTGCTGGGAGAACGCGGCGAGCGCCAACCGGAGCTGTGCTCGAGTCTCCTCGCTGAGTTCGGCCGCGGCAGCCCTCGTGAACGTGACCATGAGCAACTGCTCGGTGCGCAACTCGTCCTCGATGATGGAACGGGCCACCAGGGCGGTGAGTGAATAGGTCTTGCCGGTTCCTGCGCTCGCTTCGAGCAGCAACCACCCTCTCGGCAGCGGGGCCGAGAGATCGAACTGGTCGTCGGAATCGAGGAGGGCGCTCATGGCGCCACCTTCTTCGGGCGCGGGATGGGTCGTGATATCACCGCGTCGGTGACGGTGACGGTGCGGCGCCATGTGTCCTGCAGATGTTCCGCGAACTTATCGAGACGGGACACTGCCGACGGCAGCCCAGCATCGAGATCGGGGACCGGAGGAAGGGCTCGCAGATCGGCGAGTGTGAGATGACCGAAGATCATCCCGACCGCCGCACGACGAGCATCGCTCCTCCAAGCATCGCCGACATCGGTCCGGGAACGGATGAGGTGATCCCATGAGGTGCGCTCGAACAACGGGATGGGATCGTTCATGGCCCGGCGGCGGAGATCGACGGCGAACTCCAGGATGCGGCGGGCCGAGTCAGTCCGTTCCTCGACGGTCTCCCCGGCCAGGACGAACCGCTCGTGGTCCGCCGGGACAGTGGACTTGTTGCGAAGGCCGATGACCACGGCCTCCTGCACCCGACCGGGTTGTGCCAGTGTCGTCGCCGCCAGCTGCAGCCATGGGCCGACACGATGACGCGGATGCCACTTCGAGTACAGGACCGCCACGATCTGATCACCGCACACCTCGATGGCATCGACCAGTCGGATCGGGCCGATCTGGAGGTCGACATCGATGAATCCCGTCGGGGTGTAGGTGACGCCGTCGACGGACAGAAGTCGATCGACCTCCCCATCGAGTGCGGACCACACCGCGGTGCGCAGCGCGCCCGGTGGAAGCCCGCCGGCGAGGGTCCGAAGACGTTTCCATTCATCGGGGTCCACACCTGCTCGGCGACCGGCGATGAGCTCGGAGCCGAGGTCGTGGAGGTCGAGGATGTCCGGCCAGAGAGCGATGTCATCGGAGGTCGGACGATTCTCGGCGGGCAATGAGATCTGGAGGCGATCGCGCAGGTAGACATCGGTCGGACGACGCACTGCATCGTGCAGGTCGCGCAGCGAGAGTTCGGTGCTCCCACCGGTGGGATCGTCATCGTCGAGTGTGGGCCAGACGATCGAACTGTCCGCTGTGCCGCCGGCGACCTGTTCGGCGATGCGTCGGGCGGAGGGATCGAAGGTCCACGGCGTGTCAACGAGACGCACCACGTTCTTGGTGCCCGAGGCGTCGGTCACTCCGAGATTCACGGGATCGGCGAGCTGTCGGGAATGGTCGATGACCACCGGACGGTGACCCCGATCAGCCTCCGGAGTCGCGGAGATGACCGCCGCCACCGTATCGACCAGTTCGCGGAGTGCGACGGTCATGGGAACCGATGAGTTGTTGGTGATGTCGTGACCGGTGCAGGTGATGATCAGACCGTCGCCAGCTGAGGCGATGGTGCTGAGCAGACCGAGTCGCTCCTCGGCGGCGATGTCGCGCTCGCCGATGCGCGGGTCGAGGGCAAGGATGTCGTCACCATCGGCGCGACCGGAACGGAAGGACCCCGCGTCGAACCCGAGGATGGCGATGACCCGGGCGGGAACACCCCGGAAACGCCCGAGCGAACCGATCCGGATGCAGTCGATCCACTGACGCGAGCGCGCCCGGACACCACTGAGGCCACTGTCGAGGAAGGCGCGGATCTCCGGGAGATCGAGGCGGGCGTCACCAGCGACGGCAGCATGCTCGTCGAGCTGTCGGATCAGGCGTTTCAGATCCTCGATCTGGTTCCGATCGTCCGGTCTCACATCCAGGAAGTCGGTGACCAGACCCGAGAGGATCTCCTGCCATCGACCGAGCGGGCGGGGTTCCGAGACCTCAGCGACGAGGCGATCGAGCGCACCGACGAATGCCGACAGCGCGGCGACACCATCGATCGAGGCCCCGCTCAGGTCGTCGAACGCGATGATTCCGCCCGGAGCCTCGCGGTCGGTGGTGGACTGCAGGAGGATGCCGGCGACGAGACGGTCGAGGGCCTGTCGCCAGGTCCCGTCGGGGAAGTTCGAGGGATACGACCACGGCGGATGGGACCGATGCGCATCATCGAGACCCCAGGTCACCCCGAGCTCGGTGAGCCATCCTGCGGCGGCCGAGACCTGCTCCTCGGTGAGTCCGAGACGACGGCGGATGGGATCGAGCGCCATCAGCCCGAGCACCGTCGAGAGTTCGAGGCGACCACCGGCGGCCAGGAGCAACGAATCGACAGCGATGGCCACCGGGGTCGCGCTGACCGCTGACTTGTCGACGATGGCGACCGGAAGGGACACGCCCCCGATCTCGGCGCTGAGGATGGGTTCGAGCACCGGAGCGAACGCGGCGAGATCGGGACAGATCACGAGGATGTCGCGTGGATGCAGCGTGGGATCGTCGGCGAGTCGATGCAGCAGTGCGTCGCGGAGCACCTCGATCTGACGGGTGACGCCGTGACAGCGATGCACCTGGATCGACCCGTCGCCGCAGCCGAGAAGCGGAAGATCCGAGGGTGACAGCAGGAGCACTCGATCCTCGGCGATGGATGCCTGCAATCGCTCGAGGTCAGTCGCCCCTGCGGAGGACTCCTCGACCGCGATGTGATCCACCGCAGTGCGAAGCAGGGCGGCGGCCTCGACCGCCGGACGACCCCAGGCCCGCGTGAGCGGGTGCTGGAACCCGGCGAGGAGATCGCTGCGTGTCCTTCGCAGATGCTGACCCGGCGCCAGCGCGGGGATGTCGCTGAGTGCGCGGGGCGCAGGGAACACGTGCAGGGCGAGGACGTCGGCGCTGCGCGACACCGCGCGGAGCAGCTCCACCTTGGCGGCCGAGAACACCTCGAGTCCGAACAGCGTGAGGCGACCCGGAAGCGAGCCCAGCGACTCGGCAGTACGGGCCGCGACGGCGAACTCGGCGGGTGACTCACCGAGCTCGGCGCGAAGTTCGCTCCAGAGCTCGAACTGCCACCGATGATCCTCGAGCAACGGGCTGACGGGATCGAGTGCAGCCCCCGCGGCCCACGCCACGAGCATGTCAGGACGGTGCACGGCGTAGCGGTCGAACAGCGCGGCCAGACGATCGGCGGGTGCGAAGCGCGGAGAGGCCTCGGTCAGACCCGGGACGCGGGAGGGTTCGGCGGCGAGGATCCTCAGCAGGTGCCAGCGGAGCCGCTGACTGTCCCAGCGCTCATCGGTGGACCCCTTGGCCCCAGCGATGAGTTGGTTGAAGTCGTTGGGGAGCCAGAACCTGACGTTGGCGCAGATCGGGCCGGCGTCCCGCGCCCCCAACTGCGATCCCAGTTCCTCGGCGAGCCAGTCGCGGTGCCCGACTGTGGGGACCACGACGATGTCAGGGGCGAAGACATCGTCCTGCGGGGAGGAGAGGCGATCGACCAGCAGAGGCAGGAGTCGGCGCGCCGATTGCGCCGCTACGACGCGAAGTGCCACTGGGAGACCGCCGAGATCGGACCGAACGCCATGCGACCAACCTACTCATCAGGTGTGACACGGGCTCCGGGGAACCAGGGGTGAAGCCGGGTCGATCAGTGCTGACCCGCAGCCGACCCCAGACTCACCTCGACCACCTGCCCGGTCATGCCACTGGCCGCGTCGGCGGCGAGGAACAGCACCGCCCGCGACACCTCCTCGGGGGCCAGCCAGGCCTGACCCATGCGGTTCATGGCCTGATAGCGCGGGATGACGTCCTCCCGCGAGGGTGACTCCAGATCAGGACAGAACAACGAGTACATCGCCGGGTTCTGCAGCATCGGCGTGTCGACCGCCGCCGGACACACGGCGTTGACGGTGACCCCACGACTGGCGATCTCCATGGCCAGGGTCTTGACCATGCCGATGATCCCCCACTTCGCCGCCACGTAGTGCGAGAGATTGGGGTTGCCCATGCGGCCCGCCATCGAGGAGGTGGCCACGATGCGGCCGTAGCGGCGCTCGAGCATGTGCGGCACCACCGCCCGCATGGTCTTGAAGGTGCCGGTGAGATCCACGGCGATCATGTCGTCCCACATCGCATCGGTGATGTCCTGGAAATGGCTGAAAGCCACGATGCCGGCGTTGGCCACACAGATGTCGATGGCCCCGAAGGCCTCGATGCCGGCGGCCACGACCGCATCCATCGCAGCGGTGTCGCGCACATCGGCCACCATCGAGACGCAGCGGCGTCCCGTGGCCTCGACCAGCGCCACGGTCTCGGCCAGCTCGGCCTCGGTGCCGAGCGGATAGGGCACCGTGGCGATGTCGGCGGCGATGTCGCAGACCACGACATCGGCCCCCTCACGGGCGAGCGCCACC
>JAGWYK010000008.1 GCA_018969405.1 Acidobacteriota bacterium | reverse complement strand
CTCGTGCTGCTCGACACCGGGGAGAGGAAGCGCCGGTGGCACCACTCGGTCCTCGCGCTCCGATCCGGAGTCGGACGGCGCCTGCGCGTGCACGAGGGCTTCAGCATCATCCGCTTCACGGACGGCAGCACCTCGAGTCCGATCAGCATCTCGGGGTCAGCGACCCCGTGCGTGTTCGAGGAACCCACTGGCCCGCTTCATGAACAACTGGAGACCCACGGTGGCTTCTCGATCCCCGGCCCTGAGGCTCTCCGACTTCTGGCCGAGACCGCCGAGAACGCCAAGGAGGAGTGATGGCGAACAAGTATCCCGGGAACACGACCTGTGAGCTGTGCGGACGGGTCGGGAACCACATCACTGACGACGGTTGGATCACATGTGAGGCGCACGTCCACGCCGAGCGTCCACCCCGGCCGCTGTTCGCATGGAACACGGGAGAGGTCTACGACCCCGAGGTCGTGGTCCGTCCCTGGGAGAAGTATCTCGACCAGCCGGCATCTGAACCGGAGCCCCCGGATCAGGGGGCTGCCGGCTGATGGGGAACAGGTTCGAGTACAGACGGCCGTACTGCGAGGTCTGTGGGGCGCAGGGAGGTAGCTACACGCCGGACGGCTGGGTCACCTGCCTCGAGCACTTCGATGCCCCGAAACCGGAACGTCGAATGTTCGATCACGTGACCGGCGAGCCGATCGACCCGCCTAGTTGATCAGCGGGTCGCGGGGCAGACCGAGGATGCGCTCGCCGATCTGGTTCCGCTTGATCTCCGAGGTTCCACCGGCGATGGCCATGGCCCGGTGCATCAGCGACATGGTGCCGGCGAAGGATCCGGCGCCGTCGAGGTAGGCGGCCTCGGGGCCGGCCAGTTCCATGAGGATGGCGGCGGCCTCCTCGGCGTTCTCGCTGATGAGCAGCTTGGTGACCGCACCCTCCGGTCCGGGCTCGCCACCGGCCACGGCGCGCTGGGCGCTGCGCACGTTGAGCGTGTCGACCGCCTGGGTGCGAGCAGCGGCCCGACCGATACGACCGATCCCGCCGGTGAGACGGTCGGGGTTGGCGTCGAAGGGGGCGAGGAACGCGGCGGCGGGAACCATCATGGCGCCGTCACCGCTGCCGAGGCTCACGCTCTCGTTGCCGAGGGTGCCGCGGGCCACGGTCCAGCCGCCGTCGACGGGACCGACGACATCGTCATCGGGCACGAACACGTCGTTGAAGAACACCTCGTTGAACTCGGCACCACCGTTGACCATGCGCAGCGGTCGGATCTCGACGCCGGGGGCATGCATGTCGACCACCATCGTGGTGATGCCGGCGTGCTTCGCGGCCTCGGGGTTGGTGCGGACGGTGATGAGACCGAAGGAGGCCAGATGCGCCCCGGTGGTCCAGACCTTCTGCCCGTTGATGAGCCAGCCACCGTCGACACGAGTGGCCTTCGTCTTCACGCCGGCGGCATCGGAACCTGCATCGGGTTCGCTGAACAGCTGGCACCAGATGAGTTCCTGGTCGAGGGCCGGCTTGATCCAGCGGGCCACCTGATCCTCATTCGAGTACTGGGTGAGGGTGAGGATGACCCAGCCGGTGATGGAGTAGCTCGGACGCCTGACGCCCGCCGCGTTGAACTCCTCCTCGATGACCAGCTGCTCGACGGCACCGGCCTGACGACCCCAGGGCTTGGGCCAGTGCGGCACGGCGTAGCCGTTGGCCACCAGGGCCCGCACCTGCTCGACACCCTCGAGGTGCGTGACCGACTCGATGGCGGCCCGGGCCTCGGCCCGGTACGACTCCGCCTCGGGAGGCAGATCCACCGAGCGGCTGAGCTTGACGCCCCGGCGCAGATTGGCGGCGATGTCCACCGCCGCGGCACCCGGATCCAGCATGGCCTCGACCGACAGGGCGCGACGCAGGTAGAGGTGTGCATCGTGTTCCCAGGTGAAGCCGATGCCACCATGCACCTGGATGTTGGTCTGGGCGCAGAAGTCCGCCGCGGTGCCGGCGGTGTTGGCGGCGATGGATGCGGCGTAGGTGAACTGGTCGCCTCCGGCGAGCGCGGCGCGGGCGGCGTCCCACACGGCGCCGGTGGCGATCTCGGTCTCGACGAGCATGTTGGCGCAGTGGTGCTTGACCGCCTGGAAGGTGGCGATCACACGGCCGAACTGTTCGCGCACCCGGGCGTAGTCGGCGGCCATGGTGGTGGTGGCCCGGGCCACACCGGTGGCCTCGGCGGCCAGCAGCAGACGGGTGAGGTCGACCAGGGCCTGACCGCCGCCGGTCACGACGATGGCCGGGGCTCCGGTGAAGGTGACCTGGGCGCTGCGCCGGGTGGGATCGAGATTGGTGCGACGGGTGACCTCGACGCCGGTGGCCGAGGCGTCGACGATGGCGAGATCGGCGCCGGCCCGGATCACGAGCAGTTGGGCGAGGTTGCCGCCGAGCACGGTGTGCACGGTGCCCGAGACTGCGGAACCGGTGGCGGTGACGTCACCATCGATGCCGACGCCGCCGACGACGGTGCCGCCCCGGCCGACGAGACCGGGCAGCAGTCGGGCGGCCTCGTCGGCCGGGGCGGCCGCGGCGATGGCGGCGCTGGCGATCACGGTGGGCACGAACGGCCCGGGGGCGAGACCGCCGCCCATCTGCTCGACCACCACGACCAGCTCCGGCATGCCGAACCCGGAACCACCGTGCTCCTCGGCGATGTGCAGACCGGTCCAGCCCAGCTCGACCAGTGCGTCCCAGAACGCCGGCATGGTCTCGGTGTCGGCCTCCAGCAGCGCACGAGCGGCGCCCTTGGAGTCGTGACGCTCGAGGAAGTCGCGGGTGACCTCGGCGAGCGTGCGGTGGTCATCGGTGATGGCGATGGTCATGGGAACCTTCCGGGGAGGATGGGGAGACGGGGCGGGGGATCGATGTGGGGGGTCAGGGGATCGAGATGAGGAGCGCGGCGGCGTCTCCGTGACGGCGTCGGACTACTTGACGGCGTCGAGCATGCGCCGGGCGATCACCTTGAGGCACAGGGTCTCATCGGCGCCCTCGAAGATCGACAGCACACGGGCATCGACGAAGTAGCGGCTGACCTTGTACTCCTCGGCGTAGCCGAAGCCGCCGTGGATCTGCATGGCCTCGCGCGACACCCATTCGGCGGCCTTGCACACGTAGGCCTTGACCATGGAGGCCTCGAGCTGGCCGCCACCCTTGGCCATGAGCTTGGCCACCTCGTAGCCGAACTGACGGGCGGCCTGGGTGAGGATGACCATGCGGCCGAGCTTGGCCCGGGTGAGCTGGTACTCGGCGATGGGCTGGCCGAACACGACGCGGTCGAGGGCGTACTGATGGGCCTCCTCATAGGCGGCCTGCATCACACCGACGGCGCGGGCCGCAGTCTGCAGACGGCCGTTCTCGAACCCGGCCATCTGGTAGTAGAAGCCCTTGCCGAGACCGTCCTCGCCACCCACCTGATTGGCCTCGGCCACGAACCAGTTGTCGAAGGCGATCTCGTAGGAGTGCATGCCGCGGTAGCCGATGGTGTCGATGGCACGACCCTCCATCTTCCCGCCACCCGGGGCGCCGCCGTCGGCGCCGGCCGCCTGGGTGAAGGCGAAGCCGTGACCCTCGCCACGGGGCTTGGGCACCACGAACATGGTGAGGGCCTTGTGGGTGAGTGACTTGTCGGTGCTGGTGCGGGCCAGCAGCATCAGCGCGTCGGCCCGGGCGCCGAAGGTGCACCAGGTCTTGACGCCGTTGATGAGCCAGCCGCCCTCGGTGGGGGTGGCGGTGGCCTTCACGCCGGCCACATCGGAGCCGTAGTCGGGCTCGGTCACCGCGACCGCGGCCATGACCTCGGCGGAGGCGAGCTTGGGCAGCCATTCGGTGCGCTGCTCCTCGGTGCCACCGGCCAGCAGTGCCCGGGTGAGGATCTCGGGACGGGTGATGAGCGATCCGCCGGCGCCGAGGGAGACCTTGGCGAGCTCCTCGGTGGCCACGACCATGCCCATGTACTCGCTCTCGCCGCCCTCGGAGTAGCCGTCGTACTGGACCGGCACCGACAGCCCGAAGCCGCCGAGTTCGGCGAGGCCGGCGATGATGTCCTCAGGGATGTCGAGATTGTCGCGGTGGATGTGCTCGGCGACCGGAGCGATCTTCTCCTCGGCGAAGCGGCGGAAGGTGTCCTGCACCATCTCGAAGTCGGGATCGAGGTGACGGGGCCCGGGCGTGTCGGCGAGCGAGGCGAGGAACTCCGGGGAGCGGTAGGTGGCGACGAAGGAACGGGCCAGATCGAGCGCGCCGGGCTCGACCCCCCACTCCTCCTCGCGGCCGAAAAGCTTGCCGATGAGTTCGCCCACGGCGTCGGCGACATAGCCGCAGGTGATGTTGCCCTCGAGCTCGCCCTTGGCGCCGTAGGGGAGCATGGCCCGTGCCGTCTCGACGGTGGCGGCGGCGTGGGCGATGTCGTAGGCGATCACCTGGTTGACATCGGGGCCGCCGGTGGTGGCGAGACGACGGATGGCGGCGTCGACGACATCGTGGGCGGCGTCGACGATGGCAGCGGCAGCGGTGAGGTCGGGAGTGGTCATGGCGGCGATGTTACCCACCAGTAGCCGCCGGAGGCCCAGTCGGTAGAGTGCGTTCCATGACTACCCACGACCGCCCCTTCGGCCGCCATTTCGAGGACTTCGAGGTGGGTGATGTGTACCGCCATTGGCCCGGCAAGACCATCACCGAGGCCGACGATCATCTCTTCTGCATGATCACCATGAACCATCATCCGACCCACACCAACAACTGGTTCGCCGAGAACGAGTCCCCGATGGGCCAGGCGCTCGTGGTCGGCAATCTCGTCTACTCCCTCGTGCTCGGCATGAGCGTCCCCGATGTCAGCGGCGCCGCCATCGCCAATCTCGAGATCGAGACCCTCAAGCACGCCAAGCCGACGTTCCACGGCGACACCATCTATGCGGTCACCAAGGTCCTCGAGAAGAAGGAGACCTCCGACGGCAAGCGGGGCATCGTCACCGTCGAGACCAAGGGGATCAACCAGCGCTCCGAGGAGGTCTGCTTCTTCCGCCGCCGTGTCATGGTCTGGAAGCGCGAGTTCGCTCCGGCCCGCGGGCTGCCCTACACCGACGAGGTCTTCTCCGAGGACTGAGTCGCTCCCGTCGACGCTCCCTCACCGTCCCGTCGATGATCGATCTCGCCGTCGACCCGGTGCTCGTCTGGGCATCGGGTCGACGTGATGATCTTCCCTGGCGTCGCACCCGCGACCCGTGGGCCGTGCTGGTGTCGGAACTGATGCTGCAGCAGACCCAGGTGGCGCGTGTCGTCCCGCGTTTCCATCGGTTCCTCGAACGGTTCCCCACCGTCGTGGCCTGCGCCGAGGCGGGTGTGGGCGCCGTGGTCGAGGAGTGGGCCGGTCTCGGGTACAACCGTCGGGCGGTCAATCTGCATCGGGCGGCGGTGGTCGTGGTCGAGGAGCACGACGGTGTGTTCCCCGATGAGCTGGCCGGACTGCTGGCCCTGCCCGGTGTCGGCCCGTACACGGCTCGGGCCGTCCTCGCCTTCGCCTTCGAACGCCGCGCCGCGGTGGTCGACACCAATGTGGGGCGGGTGCTGGCCCGTCAGATGGGTCAGCGCCTCACCCCTGCGCTGGCCCAGCGCATCGCCGATTCGCTGGTGCCCGAGGATCGGTCCTGGGCGTGGAACCAGGCCATGCTCGATCTCGGCGCACTGGTCTGCACCAAGCGGTCGCCGACCTGCGACGACTGCCCGGTGCGCTCCTCATGCGCCTGGGTCGCGGCCGGATCACCCTCGCCCGATCCGGCCATCGGGTCCGCCGGGGTGTCGGCGGGACAGAGCCGCTTCGAGGGGTCGTTCCGTCAGGGGCGGGCCCGTCTGCTGGACCGTCTCCGCAGTGGTGTGGTGCTGGAGCCGGCGGATCTGACCGCGGCCTGCGGCTGGATCGATCGGGTGGACGGCGAGGCCGAGGCCCGACGGGCGGCGGCGTCACTGGTGCGCGATGGTCTCGCCGTGACGTGCGCCGACGGTTCGCTCAGGCTGCCGTGATGCTCACTCGGCGAGGAACTCCAGCACCGCTCTGGTGAACTCGGCGGGTCGCTCCACCTGCACGAAGTGACCGGCGTCCTCGATGATGTGCACCCTCGAGCCGTCAGCCAGACCCTCAGCGGCGTTCTCGGCGAACTCGACGCCGATGCACCCGTCGTTGCGTCCGTGCACGTACAGCGTGGGCTGTGGCGGCACCGTCGCCCAGGTGGCCTGCTGCGCGTCGATCTCGGGATCGCTCGGGGTGGTGCCCCAGGTGACCCGGTAGTACCCGAGCGCGGCGGCGAGATTCTCGGGCCTGCCGAGGGCGTCCCGGACATGGGCCACGTCCTCGCTGCAGTCATGGCCCGGTGACCAGTCGCGCCACAACGAGTCGATGTAGGCGAGGTCATCCATGGGTACGACGAAGTCGGCGAAGGGGAGCTGGAAGAAGAACATGTACCAGCTGCGTCGGAGCTGCTCGTAGGAGAAGAAGGCCGCGGCCATCGCCGGCGCCGGTGGCACGGCGGCGGCGACCACGCGCCGCCAGCGCTCAGGGGCCGCGGCAGCGGCGGCGTAGACGGCGAGCGCCCCCCAGTCGTGACCGACGAGCACGGCATCGCCGTCGCCGCCGAGGGCCTCGTGCAGGGCGACGGCGTCGAGTGCGAGTGCACCGGTCTGGTAGCGCCCATCTGCGGGCACATCGGAGGGTGCATAGCCCCGCATGAAGGGCGCCACGGCCCGGTAGCCGGCATCAGCCAGGGCGGGAAGCACATGACGCCAGCCGTGGGCGGTGTCGGGGAAGCCGTGCAGACACAGCGCCAGCGGACCGGAGTCCCCGGCGGTGAGGCATTCGAAGGTCATCCCGTTGGCCTGCACCCGTGCGGTTCCGATGCTCATGGGCGCAGACGGTAGCCGCCGGGCTGAGGTGTGAGAGATGTCACTCGGTGTTCCCATCCGGGCCACCCTGTCCTACTGTCCGCCTTCCGATGGTCGCTCCGACCACGAGAACCGAGGGGGTGGGGATGCAGGTGACGTTCTACGGCGTTCGCGGCTCGACGCCGTGCGCCGGCGCGAGCACCTCGCGCTTCGGCGGCAACACCGCCTCGGTCGTCATCACCCATCCCGACCACGACCCCATCCTCCTCGACCTCGGCACCGGACTGCGGTACTTCGGCGCCACCTGCGACCCCACCGTGGCCTTCTCCGGTCATGCACTGGTCACCCACCTGCACTGGGATCACGTCCAGGGACTCCCGTTCGCGGCGCCGATGCTGCGACCCGGCGACCAGGTGGCGCTCTACGGTCCCTCGCACGACGGCGTGGGCTTCCCGGAGGCCTTCGACCAGCTCATGCGTCCGCCGTTCTTCCCGGTGCGCGCCGCAGAGCTGCCCGGCACCCTTCGCTTCGCCACGCTCGAGCCCGGGATGCACGACATCGCCGGAGCCAAGGTCACCGCCCTGCACGTGCCCCACACCGACACCACCTTCGGGTATCGCATCGAACGCGACGGCCATGTCGTGGCCTACGTGAGCGACCATCAGCAGCCCCATGATCCCGAGCACGTCGATCCCAACGTGCTCGACCTGTGCGCCGATGCCGATCTGCTCATCCACGATGCGCAGTACACCCCCGCCGAGTTCGCGCTGAAGTCCACCTGGGGTCATTGCACCATCGACTACGCCCTCACGGTGGCGGCCCGCGCCGGAGTGCGCACCCTGGCGCTGTTCCACCACGACCCCGCCCACGACGACGATCAGCTCGACGCGCTGGAGGCGGCGGCCCGGGTCGCCGGTGGCCGTCTCGGGGTGCCCGAGGTGGTGGCGGCATACGAAGGGCTCTCGATCACCCTCGCCTAGAGTGGGCGACGTGACCGACAACAGTCCCAGCATCATCGATGCCGCCAAGTACCGACAGGTGCTGGGCCATTTCCCGACCGGTGTCGTGGTCGTCACGGCCATGACCGAGGCCGGCCCCGCCGGTATGGCGATCGGCTCCTTCGCCTCGCTGTCGCTCGATCCCGCGCAGGTCCTCTACTGCCCGGCCAAGACCTCCAGCAGCTGGGCCAAGCTGCGCACCTCGCCGCAGTTCTGCGTCAACGTGCTGGCCGAGGACCAGGAGGACATCTGTCGGGTCTTCGCCTCGAGGGCCGAGGACAAGTTCGCCGAGATCGGCTGGAAGCGGTCACCCAACGGCTCGCCGCTCATCGCCGGGGTGCTCGCCCACATCGACTGCACCATCAGCTCCATCCTCGACGGTGGCGATCATGACATCGTCATCGGCGATGTCACCGACCTCGAGGTGGCCCATGAGGGCGCACCGCTCATCTTCTACCGCGGCGGCTACGGCCGGGTCACCCTCTGAGATGGCCATCTACGCGCTGGGCGACATCGAACCCCGCATCCATCCCGACGCCTGGGTGCACCCGCAGGCCGTGGTGATCGGCGACGTCGAGATCGGCGAAGGCTCCTCGGTGTGGCCCTGTGCGGTGCTGCGCGGCGACAACGGCGGGATCCGCATCGGTCGCAACACCTCCATCCAGGACGGCTCGGTCATCCACTGCATCCCGACCCATCCCACCGTGGTCGGCGACGAGTGCGTCATCGGCCACATGGTCCATCTCGAGGGCTGCACCGTCGAGGATCGTGCGCTGGTCGGCAACGGATCGGTGGTGCTCCACCACGCCATCATCCGCACCGGTTCGATCGTCGGGTCCAACGCCGTCGTCCCCGATCGCATGGAGGTGCCCTCGGGCACCATGGCGCTCGGCGTGCCGGCCAAACTGCGCGAGGCCTCCGGCAAGGTGGCGGCCATCGAGATCGCGGCGGCTGACTATGTGGCCAAGGGTCGGCGGTACCGCGAGCAGCTGCGGCTCATCGGCTGACCGCACCCTCGGGCATCGCAGGTCAGGCTGCGGAGTTCAGCCAGTGGAACGGCTGCATCGGCAGGTTCCGCAGCACCCAGAACGCCAGCACCACGGCGCCGAGGGCGAGGACCGCAGCCCGGGAGGAGCGCAGCTGCAGCGGGCTCGCCCCGACTCGCCGCCTCACCCAGGAGATCGCCACCCACAGCACCGCGACCGCGGCGAGGGTGACCACCAGGAGATTGTGGTTCGCCGCGCCGAGGACGTCGCCGTGCAGCGCCGAGTGCAGCGCCCGGGTGATGCCGCAGCCGGGACAGTCGAGACCGGTGAGGGCCCGGAACGGGCACTGGGGGTAGAACGACGAGGTGTTGGGATCCACGACGGCGACGTAGGTGCATCCGGCGGCGGCGACCGCCGCCAGCCCCCAGCGGACGCGACGGGAGGCGGGGAGCACCGACGACATCGAGGCGCCGGATCCGGGGACCACAGCATCGTCGGAGCGGGTGGTGACCACGACGGCAGTGTATGCGTACGATGCCGCGATGGACATCGGCCGTGTAGGGGTATGGGCGTACCAACTCGATCAGGTTCCCGTGGCACAGGCTCAGGAGCACGCGATCGAACTCGAGGAGATGGGCTACAGCGCGCTGTGGATCCCCGAGGCGGTGGGGCGCGAGGTCTTCGTCAGCTCCACGCTGCTGCTGTCGGCGACGTCGCGGCTCATCCTCGCCCCGGGCATCGCCAACATCTACGCCCGTGACCCCTTCACCGCCGGAGCGGCCTGGCGCACCGTCACCTCGGCCTTCCCGGATCGCTTCCTCCTCGGGCTGGGGGTCAGTCATCAGATCATGGTCGAGGGCATGCGCGGCCATGACTACTCGAGACCGTTCTCGACGATGCAGCGCTATCTGCCGGTGATGGCCGATGCCATCTTCACCGCCGTGCCTCCCACCACCACACCCCGCCGGGTGCTCGCCGCGCTCGGCCCGAAGATGCTGCGCCTGGCCGCCGAGACCACCGACGGTGCACACCCCTACTTCGTGCCGGTGGAGCACACCGCCTTCGCCCGCGAGACCATGGGTGAGGGTCCGTGGTTGTGTGTGGAGCAGGCCGTGTGCCTCGAGACCGACCCCGATCGGGCCCGGACCATCGCCCGCGGGCATATGGCGATGTATCTCACACTGCCCAACTACACGAACAATCTGAAGCGGTTCGGGTTCACCGACGCGGACATCGCGGATGGGGGCAGCGACCGTCTCGTCGACGCCATCGTGGCCTGGGGTGACGAGGCCGCCATCGCCGGGCGTGTCGCCGCCCATCACGCCGCCGGTGCCGACCATGTGTGCATCCAGGTGCTGCCCCCGAACCCCACCGATGTCCCCGTCGACACCTGGCGGCGGCTGGCACCGGCACTCGGGGTGGGTTCCTATGCCACCGGTTCGCGCAGCGCCGGCAGCACGTACCGGCTCACCAGCTCACATTCGGCCAGATGCGGGTAGCCCGAGAGGATGAAGGTGTCGATCCCCCGACGCTGGTAGGCGCGCAGGGTGGCCACCACCTGATCGGGATCGCCCACCACGGCGATGCCGCAGCCCGAGCGACCACGGCCGACACCGGTCCAGAGATGTCGGTCGATGTAGCCGTCGGCGTCGGCGAGATCGCGCAGTTCGGTCTGCCGACCCACGCCCACCGATCCTGAGTCGAGAGACCGGGCCCGGATCTCGTCGCCGATCACCGGATCGAGGCGACTGACCAGACGCTCGGCGGCGGCGCGGGCCTCCTCCTCGGACTCGCGCACGATGACATGGGTGCGCAGTCCGTGGCGCAGAGTGCGACCGTGTCGGGCGGCGCGGGCCGAGACATCGGCCACGGCGGCTCCGATGCCGTCGAAGGTGTCGGGCCACAGCAGGTACACATCGGCTTCGGCGGCGGCGACCTCGCGGGCCGCCTCGGAGAGTCCACCGAAGTAGAACGGAGGACAGGTGCCGGCCGTGGTGGTGGCCGACGGTGGATCGATGCGCAGATCGATGAACTCGCCGTGCAGCTCGAGGGGCTGGCCCGACAGCAGCGCCCGCAGCCCCTGCATGTGTTCCAGTGTGCGCCGGTAGCGCGGCTCGGAGTCCATGGTCTCGCCGGGCAGATCGCTCGAGATGACGTTGATGGTGAGCCGTCCGTCGAGCACGCGGTCGAGGGTGGCGATCTGACGGGCCAGCTGCGGCAGCCAGACCTCGCCCATGCGTAGCGCCAGCAGCAGTCGCATGCGCTCGAGCATCGGGGCGATGGCGGCGGCGAACACCGTGGCGTCGATGCCGAGGGTGTATCCCGAGGGCAGCAGGATGTTGTCGAAGCCACCGCGTTCGGCGGCCAGCGTGATGTCCCGACAGTGCGCCCAGGAACTGCGCAGATCCGGGTCGACCACGCCGAGGAACTCGTAGTCGTCATCGCAGAGCGATCCGAACCAGGCGACCTCGGGCGCGTTCATGGCAGCGGCACACCCTCGGAGGCGACGATGATGCGGTAGAGGTCGGTGCGGTCGAGATGCACCTCGAGCGCCCGGCTGAGATCGCGGAGACGTTCGGGTCGCTGGGTGCCGATGATGGCGATCGGGCGCGAGGGGTGGGCGAGCAGGAACGCGAGGGCCACATGGGCGCGGCTGCACCCCTCGCGCTCGGCGAGCTCGTCGAGCACGGCGGCCAGTTCCGGTCGGATCGCTCCGTCATCGAGCAGGCGACCACCGCCGAGGGGACTCCAGGCCAGCGGGGTGAGCCCCACCTCCATGCACAGATCCAAGGTGCCGTCGCGCAGCGGATCGAGGTGGGCGGCGGAGAACTCGGGCTGGGTCGACACGAGGAGGTCCCCCAGATGGGCGTGCAGGGCCCGGGTCTGGGCCGCGGTCACGTTGGAGACCCCGATCATCGAGACCCGGCCCTCCTCGACGAAGGAGCGCAGGGTCGCCGCCAGCTCCTCGGGATGGGTGAACAGATCGGGCCGGTGCACCTGGTAGAGGTCGACATGATCGACGCCGAGACGACGCATCGAGGCCTCCAGCGCCGAGCGCAGCGCCGCGGGGGAGGAGTCGTAGGGGACCCCGGGGATGATGCCGCCCTTGGTGGCCAGCACCATGCTCTCGCGTCGGGTGGGTCGGGCGGCGATGACCGCGCCGAGGGTCTCCTCCACCGAACCGAACCCGGAGCCGTTCCAGTCGAGGCCGTACACATCGGCGGTGTCGATGAGGTCCATGCCGCAGTCGAGCGCGGCGTCGACCAGAGCGCCGGCCTCGGCGATGTCGCGGGTGGTGAGACGCCAGCAGCCCAACGAGAGGGCCCCGACCTCGATGCGGCCGAGACGGCGACGGGCGATGGCGGTGTCGGGCATGGCGCGAGCGTAGGGCGGCGGTTGACCACGCCGCGTGCCCGGTGTGACGATGGCACCCGTGACCGGTCCCTCAGAGATCCGCTACGGCGTCATCGGCACCGGGATGATGGGCATCGAGCACATCAACAACCTGCTCCATGTCCCCGGGGCTGTGATCACCGCCGTCGCCGATCCCCATCAGGGATCGCTGGACTGGGCTGCGGCGGTGCTCGGCGAGGCGGGGGCCTCCGCCGGAGTGGCCAGTTTCACCGATCATCGCCGACTCATCGAGGCTGATGTCTGCGACGCCGTCGTGGTGGCCTCTCCCAACATGACCCATGCCGAGGTGCTGCGCGATCTCCTCCCGACCGATCTCCATGTCCTGGTCGAGAAGCCGTTGTGCACCACGGTGCCGGACTGTCTCGAGGTGCTCGACGCCGCCCGGGATCGTGAGGCGATCCTGTGGGTGGGACTCGAGTACCGCTACATGCCGCCGGTGGCCCGGTTGGTGCGATCAGTGCGCGACGGTGACGTCGGCACCGTGCAGATGCTGGCCATCCGCGAGCATCGGTTCCCGTTCCTGCGCAAGGTGGGGGACTGGAACCGGTTCAACCGCAACACCGGCGGCACCCTGGTGGAGAAGTGCTGTCACTTCTTCGATCTGATGAACCTGATCGTCGCCGACCGACCGGTCCGGGTGCTCGCGTCGGGGGCGCAGGACGTCAACCATCTCGACGAGCGCTATGACGGCGAGGTGCCCGACATCCTCGACAACGCCTTCGTGATCGTGGAGTACGCCGGAGGGGCCCGGGCCCTGCTGGATCTGTGCATGTTCGCCGAGGCCTCCCGTCATGCCGAGGAGCTCTCGGTGGTCGGTGACCTCGGCAAGGTGGAGGCGCTCCTGCCCGTCAAGGAGTTCGTCCGCGGCCGCCGGGCCGATGGCATCGGCGCGGTGCAGGTCGACATCGTCGAGGATCCGACCGTCGCCTATGAGGGGTTCCACCACGGATCGAGCTACCTCGAGCATCTCGATCTGGCCGAGGCCATCCGCACCGGATCGGCGCCGGCGGTCGGCGTGGCCGACGGACTGTGGTCGGTCGCCATGGGTGCTGCCGCACATCGGTCCATCGAGGAGGGACGACCCGTGACCCTCGACGAACTGCTCCCCGCCGATCTGTCATCCCCCGGCACTGCGTGATCCGATCAGGCTGATCCACCCCGGAGCAGCGGTTTCCGGCGGGGGAGTTGTTACTATCGGCATAGGAGAAATCCCCCCCCGCCCCAACCCGTTGGAGTTCCCATGGCCACCACCGATCTCGGACTCGACCTCGGTCGCTACAAGTTGGGCTGGAGCGACGCCGAGGACTACGTCTTCAAGCCGAAGCGGGGCCTCACCGAGGACATCATCAAGGAGATGTCCTGGATGAAGGGTGAGCCCGACTGGATGCGCGACATCCGGCTCAAGAGCTATCAGCACTTCCTCCGGCGCCCGATGCCCAACTGGGGCGGCGACATGTCGGAGATCTACTTCGACGACATCTTCTATTACATCAAGCCGACCGACAAGCAGGTCGACGCCTGGGACGAACTGCCCGAGTCGGTCAAGCAGACCTACGAGAAGCTCGGCATCCCCGAGGCCGAGCGCAAGTACCTCGCCGGCGTCACCGCCCAGTACGAGTCCGAGGTCGTGTACCACAAGAACCGCGAGGATCTCGAGGCCCAGGGCGTCATCTTCACCGACATGGACACCGCCCTGCGCGAGCACCCCGAGATCGTGCGCGCCTACTTCGGTTCGGTCATCCCGGCCAACGACAACAAGTTCTCCGCGCTCAACACCGCCGTGTGGTCGGGTGGTTCGTTCATCTACGTGCCGCCCGGCGTCTCGGTCGAGATGCCGCTGCAGGCCTACTTCCGCATCAACGCCGAGAACATGGGTCAGTTCGAGCGCACGCTCATCATCGCCGACGAGGGTTCGCAGGTGCACTACATCGAGGGCTGCTCGGCGCCGGTGTACACCTCCGACTCGCTCCATTCGGCGGTGGTCGAGATCGTGGTCAAGCCCAGCGCCCGGGTCACCTACACCACCATCCAGAACTGGTCCAACAACGTGTTCAACCTGGTCACCAAGCGGGCCCGGGTCGAGACCGAGGGTCATATGGAGTGGATCGACGGCAACATCGGCTCACGACTCACCATGAAGTACCCGGCGGTCTACATGGTCGGCCCCAAGGCCTCCGGCGAGGTGCTCTCGGTGGCCTATGCCGGACCCGGTCAGCATCAGGACGCCGGCGCCAAGATGGTCCACGCCGCCCCGGAGACCACCTCCAAGATCGTCTCCAAGTCCATCTCCAAGGACGGTGGCCGCACCTCGTACCGCGGTCTGGTCCGGGTGGAGGACGACGCCTATGGCTGCAGGAGCCATGTGCAGTGCGACGCCCTCATCCTCGACGACGAGTCCATCTCCGACACCTTCCCGTACATGGAGGTCGGCTCCCGCGATGCCGTCATCGGCCACGAGGCCACCGTGTCCAAGGTCGCCGACGAGCAGCTCTTCTACCTCATGAGCCGCGGGCTCTCGGCCGAACAGGCCATGGGCATGGTCGTGAACGGGTTCATCGAACCCATCACCCGCACCCTTCCCATGGAGTACGCCGTGGAGTGGAGCCGTCTCATCGAGCTGCAGATGGAAGGTTCCGTCGGCTGATCCGCCGATCGTCGTCGCTCCCGTGACCACCTCCCGCGATCGGGCGACGATCGACATCCTCGTCTCCTCGGTGCTCTTCGCCGGTTGCAACATCGCATGGCGGTACGGATCGGGTCCGGCCCTCGGCATCGTGGGCATCCGGGTGGCCGCCGGGGCGGTCATCGCCTCCCTCATCGGTCGCCGTCAGGGTGCCGGTGCCTGGACCGCGCCGCTGCGCGTCGCCTCCGGGCGCCGGGCGGTGATCATCTCGGTGCTCGGTCTCATCGCCGCCGGCACCATGTTCCGCTCCCTCGATGGTCCCCTGGCCGGTCTCGCCGTGGCCTGTGTGCCCGCCGTGGCGCTGCTCGTGCGCGACCGGAGCGGCCGTTGGGCCACTGCGGCAGCCCTCGGTTCCTCGCTCGTGGCGGTCATCGGACTGCTGGCCGCCGCCGGTGGTGTCGGGCGCGAGTCCATCTCCTGGGGGGCGGCGATCGTGTCGCTGTTGTTCGTGGGTCTCGAGGTGGGCAGCCTGCGCACCTCGGAACTGGCGGTGGAGGAGGGACTGCACCCCACCGCCGTGGTGACCTCCTCGATGGTGGTCGGCGCGATCGTGCTGCTGCCGTTCACCTTCGTGCTCAACCTGCTCCACGATCCCGGGGCGATCTGGGGCGCCATCGGGGCCGCGCTCGCCGTGGCGGTGTTCGGCACCATCGGTCGGGTGCTGCGCACCGCGGCGCTGCCGGCCGCCGGTGTCACCTCGGTGGCGGCCAGTTCCCAGGTCGCGGCGCTGTTCACCGCCCTCGGCGGCATCGTGCTGGTGGGTGATGCAGTCAGTCCCGCCAGCCTCGCCGCCACCGTGGTCGCCGCCCTGCTGGGGGCCACCGCCGTGGTGCTGGCCACCCGCTGGCGGCTGGCCCGTCAGCCCCGCCTCGCCGATCCGCTGGCGGGGGCCGACCTCCTCGGACCCCATCCCGATGGCAGGATTGTCTGATGGCCATGCGTGAGGAGTGCAAGCACTACGAGAGCCGCACCTATCCCGGTGGGGAGACGGTGCGGAAGTGTGATCTCGATCTGGCCCCGGAGGCGCCCTGGCGCTGCCCCGCCGACTGCCCGAGCTACACCCGTCGCCTCGCCGATGTCGACTGGGCCCATGGGTCGCTCGTGGCCCCGCCCCCACCTCCCGAGCCCGAGGGGCAGGACATCGCTGCGCTCCTCGACGAGGCGGAGGACATCGTGAACGCCGCGGGTCCGGCGATCCTCGCCGAGCTCGCCGCGGAGGAGAAGCGTCGTAACAGTCCGTTCGGTCGGCTGCGGGCCCGCTTCTCCCGGCGAACCGACTGATCGGCACCGGTCGGTCGATATGACCGAATTTCTCCTACACCGGTAGTGTCAATTGTATGACCCTGTCCGACGTTCCCCCGGCGTCGACCGCATGGCTCGACGATCGCCGTCGCGCCGCGGCCCAGCGCCTCGGCGAGCCGAGCCTGCCGACCACCGACGAAGAGGTGTGGCGTTACAGCCGCATCGATGAACTCCAACTGACCGACTGGTCCGCTCCGTCGGCGCCCGCCCGCACCGACCTGCCGCCCGCGGTGGCCGAACTGCTCTCGACCATCGGTGAGCGCGCCGCCACGGTCGTGCTCTGCGACGGTTTCGTGGTCCATGCCGAGATCTCACCGCACTGGGCCGATCGCGGCGTGTTCGCCGGCCGGATCCTCGATGCGCCCGCCGGCGCCGAGGCCGCCCTCGGTGCCGTCGCCGGCGAGGGGGTCGATGTCTTCGGTCCGCTCAACGACGCCCGGACCGCCGATCCGGTCCTCGTGCATGTCCCCGCCGGGGTGGTCCTCGATCGCCCGGTGGTGGTGGTCGACTGGATCGAGCGGGAGGGCGTCGCCGTGCACCCCCGCCTGGTGGTGCACCTGGGTCGGGACGCCGAGGCCACCGTCCTCGAGTGGCAGGGCTCTGCCGCCGTCGCGGCGCTCAGCCTGCCGCTGGTCGAGCTCGAGCTGGAGGCAGCCGCTCGTCTGCACCATGGATCGGTCCAGATGCGCAGCGATGCGGTCTGGCAGATCGCCACGCAGCTCAGCCGCGTCGCCACCGATGCCACCCTCGACTCCACCCAGGTCGCCCTCGGTGCCGACTACGGGCGCACCCGCACCGACTGCCGTCTCGTCGGTCGCGGTGCCACCGGCGATCTGCGAGCGGTGTACTTCGGCGCCGGTACCCAGACCCTCGACTTCCGCACCTTCCAGCAGCACGCCGCTCCGGACACCACCTCCAACCTGATGTTCAAGGGCGTGGTCGACGACCACTCCCGTTCGGTGTACACCGGGCTCATCAAGGTCGAGAAGGATGCCCGTGGCACCAACGCCTTCCAGACCAATCGCAACATCAAGCTCAGCGACCACGCGTGGGCCGAGTCCGTGCCCAATCTCGAGATCGAGACCAACGACGTCCGCTGTTCCCATGCCTCGACCGTCGGGCCGATCGACGAGGATCAGCGGTTCTACCTCGAGAGCCGAGGGGTGCGCCCCGAGGTGGCTGATCGACTGATCGTGGCCGGGTTCTTCGACGAGGTGCTCGAATCGTTCCCCGTGCCCGAGGTCGTCGCCACCGTCGATGCCGTCATCCAGCAACGACTCGACCGAGGAGCAGGACCCCGATGATGCTCGAACGACTCTGTTCGGTGACCGACATCCCCGACGGCGAGGCCCGCCGGTTCGACCTCGGGGCGCTCCGGATCGCCGTGGTGCACATCGGCGACGACTTCTACGCCATCGGCGATCGCTGCTCCCATGCCGACGTCTCCCTCGCCGAGGGCGAGGTCGATCCGGTGGCCCGCACCGTCGAGTGCGCCAAGCACGGCAGCTGCTTCTCGGTCGAGACCGGGGAGCCGAACTCCCTGCCGGCCACCAAGGCCGTGCCCACCTACGAGCTGCGCGTCGACGATGGCGATCTCTACGTGGAGGTGCACTGATGGCTGAGCTGCGCATCGAGGGCCTGCGGGCCGAGGTCGCCGGCCGCGAGATCCTCCACGGCATCGACCTGGTGGTCGGCTCGGGCGAGGTCCATGCGGTCATGGGCCCCAACGGGTCGGGCAAGTCCACGCTCTCCCATATGCTCATGGGTAAGCCCGGCTATGTCGTCACCGGGGGTTCGGCGACCCTCGACGGGATCGATCTGCTGACGCTCCCCACCTGGCAGCGCGCCCATGCCGGGCTGTTCCTGGCCATGCAGTACCCCGTCGAGGTGCCGGGTGTGGCGCTCGATGATCTGCTGGTCGAGGCGCTGAGCGCCACCGGTCGCGACGCCAGCATCGTGCACGCCGCCCTCGGGACCGAGGCCGAACGCATCGGGCTGGCCACGCGCCTGCTCGACCGGCCCGTCAACGTGGATCTCTCCGGCGGGGAGAAGAAGCGCAACGAGACCATGCAGCTCGCCGTGCTCCGTCCCCGCTTCGCCGTGCTCGACGAACTCGACTCCGGTCTCGACATCGACGCGCTGCGGGCCTGCGCCCGGCGCATCGAAGCGGCCACCACCGAGTTCGATCTCGGTGTGCTGGCCATCACCCACTACACCCGGCTGCTCGAGGAGCTGAAGCCTGATGTGGTGCACATCCTCGTGAAGGGTCGCATCGTCGCCACCGGAGGCCCGGAGATTGCCGACACCCTCGAGGACACCGGGTACGCCGCCTGGCTCACCGATGACGAGCCGGCACCGGTCGCCGCCGATCCCTTGGCCGACCCCTTCGCCGATCCGTTCGCCTGAGATGGCTCCCCGGCCCCCGGTCCTCTCGGCGCAGGAACTGGACTCCCGGCTCGAACGCATCCCGGCATGGGAGGTGCGCGACGGAGGCCTCTGGCGTCGGTTCGTCCTCACCGACTTCGCCGAGGCGTTCGCCTTCATGACCCGCGTGGCCGCCGTGGCCGAGGAGCTGGATCATCATCCCGACTGGTCGAACTCGTGGAACAGCGTGGAGATCAGCATCCTCAGTCACGACGCCGGTGGCATCACCGATCTCTGCGTGGAACTGGCGAGCCGGATCGACGCGGTGCTCTGAGCATCGGATCGCTGCGGAGCCGCAGCGCCCTGGATCAGCCGGTGAAGGTGGGGATGACCTGATCGGAGTCCGCGCTGCCGAGTTCGTCGGCGGCTCCACCCGGTGCGCCACCCGAGGCGCCGACGAGCGATCGGACCAGCGGGTTGCTGCTGTAGACGTACACCGGTCGGGTCCAGAAGCCGGCAGGGTCGAGGAACTCCAGGGCCTCGGGTGCGGTCACGCTCTCGCCGTCGGGTCCGATGACGATGAGATCGGCGGTGCCCACCGCACCCACCGGCGGATCGCAGGTGATGGTGGTGTCGTCGATGACCTCGACCGAGGTGCATTCGAGATCGCCGATCATCACCGTGCTGCCCGGTTCGAAGCCCGAGCCGTAGATGGTGATGCGTCCGCCCTCGAAGCTGTCGTCGGCGGGCAGCACCGACGGGGAGAGCCCGATGATGGTGCGGCGACCGTCGGCGGAGACGCCGAGCGGGGTGCCCGGGTCGGGCAGGGGCCGGTACACGCAGTGCACCTCGGGCCGGTCGACGGGCGGGAGGATGGTGGTGACGGTGGGGTCCACGGTGTCGGGATCCCCCCGGAACGGCGGTTCGTCCGGTTCGATGGTGATGTCGGGTCCGTCGGTGAACGGCGGTTCGTTCGGCTCGATCGTGATGTCGGGACCGTCGGTCGGCGGCACCTCGGTCGCCGGAGGATCGATGATCGGCGGATCGATGATCGGTCGGGGCCAGCCGAAGCACACGCCGGGATCGACGGGGCCGAACCAGCACCAGTCGATGGGGAGGGGATCGACCACGGGATCGACGACGGTGTCATCGGTGATGCCGCCGTCGATCGTGGTCTCCGTCGGGTCGGTGCCGCTGTCGTCGTCGGCGATGGTGGTGTCGGTGGTGTCGGTGGTGTCGGTGGTGTCGGTGGTGTCGACCGACCCGTCCTCGGTCCCGCCGTCGTCGGTGCCGCTGCTGCTCTCGGTGCTCTCACCGGATCCGCCGGGTTCACCACGGCTCCAGCAGGCCTTCGGGGGCATCGGATCGGGTCCGCCCGTGTCCGGGGTCTCGGCCAGTGCGGCGGGGAGACCCAGCAGGCACAGCGCCAGCGCCGCGACCGTGGCAGCTGCTCGTGCTCGCAGGTGTCGATGTCCGCTCATGATGGAACCTCCTCGATCCGATGGATGCCGTCGGCCTGCTGCTGCTGGGTGGTGGCGATGGTCCGGGCGAGGGCGACCAGCGCAGGATCTCGTCCGTGATCGATCTCGGCCCGAGCCACCTCGACCGAGCCTCGGAGCTGTTCTACCATCATAGGCATCCAGACGTTGTCGAACTGGAGTCCTTTGACCGCATCGAGGGCCTGTCGCTGGGTCTCGCTGAGGCGACCCACGCCCGGATCGAGGGTCGGATCGGCGTCCTGCCGGCCCCGGGCGGCCAGCCAGGTCCGCAACTGCTCGACCTCAGCGGCCTGGGTGGCGGCGATGGTGGTGGCGAACTCCATCATGTCGAGATAGGAGGTGCGAGCGATGGCGATCCTCGCCAGTTCGAGCCCCCGGCTGTGCTCGACGAGCATCGATCGGACGAACTCGAGATCGGCCGCAGCGCCATCGGGCTCGGCGGCGGGGCTCGTCGGTGACGAGCAGGCGGTCAGGCTCAGCAGGGCGAGGATCGCCATGATCACCAGCAGACGGGGGCTGCGGCGGGTCATGGGATCGTCGGGGTCACGACGCCGCGTCGTCGAGGGCCTGCGCCAGGGTGTTCCATGCGAGGGTGGCGCACTTGATGCGCACCGGGAACTTCACCACGCCCCGGAGCGCCTCGAGATCACCGAGCTTCACATCGGGGACCTCGGCGGGCTCGGCGGCCTCGCCGCCGAGGGAGCTCTCATGGATCGACATCATGGCCTTGAAGGCACGGGTGAGGTCTCCCACCTCGGCGATGGTGCGACCCTTCACCGCCGCCGACATCATCGAGGCCGAGGACTGGCTGATCGAGCACCCCTGACCGCCGATGCGGATCTCGGCGATGCGACCCTCGCCGTCGAGTTCCAGGTACACGACGATCTCGTCACCGCAGAGCGGATTGAACCCCTCGACCCGCAGGGCCGGGGGCGATTCGAGCTCGCCGCGATTTCGCGGGTTGCGGTAGTGGTCGAGGATGATCTCTCGGTAGAGGTCTTCAAGCCCGGGCATGGGGATGGTCCTTGGGGGAGTGCGGATCGGCGGCAGGGGAGACGATAGGGGACTAGAAGGCGAAGAAGGCTCCGGCGGCCTCGAGGGCATCGGCGAGGGCGTCGATGTCCTCGGTGGTGTTGTAGAGGTACACCGAGGCCCGGGCGGTGGCACCGACCCCCATGAGGCGCATGAGCGGCTTGGCGCAGTGATGGCCCGCCCGAACGCACACGCCGCGCTCGTCGAGGATCTGCGAGATGTCGTGGGGGTGGAGATCGCGGAAGGCGAAGCTGAACACACCGCCGCGCTGATCGGGGTCGGCGGGGCCGTGGATGACGATGTCGGTGCCGAAGCGCGCCTCCAGGGTGCGCAGGGCGTGGTCGGTGAGCATGCGCTCATGGGCCCGGATGGCGTCCATGCCGATGCCCTCGAGGTAGTCGACCGCCGCGCCCAGACCGATGATCTCGGCGATGGCCGGGGTGCCGGCCTCGAACTTCCAGGGCAGCTCGTTGCAGGTGAATCCGTCGAGGCGGACCTCGCGGATCATCTCGCCGCCGCCGATGAACGGTGGCATGGCCTCGAGCAGTTCCCGGCGTCCCCACAGGACGCCGACACCGGTGGGACCGCACATCTTGTGGCCGCTGAAGGCCACGAAGTCGGCTCCCAGCGCCTGCACATCGGTGGTGGAGTGGGGGACCGACTGACACCCGTCGATGATGCTGATGGCACCGGCGGCCCGGGCGGCATCGGTCAGGGTGCGCACCGGCGTGATCGTGCCGAGCACGTTCGACATGGCGGTGACGCTCAGCACCTTGGCGCCGTCGAGCAGGGTGTCGAGGTCGGTGAGATCGAGACGGTCGTCCTCGGTGAGCGGGATCCAGCGCAGCTCGATGCCGCGCTCGGCGGCCAGCATGTGCCAGGGCACGATGTTGGCGTGATGCTCCATGTGGGACAGCACCACCGCATCTCCGGGCCGGAGATTGGTCCGGCCCCAGGACTGCACCAGAAGATTGAGTGATTCGGTGGCGTTGCGGGTGAAGATGACCTCGGCGCAGGAGGCGGCGTTGATGAAGCGGCGCACCTTCTCGCGAGCACCCTCGAGCTCGTTGGTGGCCTGCTCGGCGATGCGGTACACACCGCGATGCACATTGGCGTTGATGGTGCGGTAGTAGGTGTCCATGGCGTCGAGCACCACGGCGGGCTTCTGCGAGGTGGCGGCCGAGTCCAGATAGACCAGCGGGCGCTCGGAGTCGGCGAGCAGGGGGAAGTCGGCCCGGATGGCGGCGGCGTCGAGGGGGGAGGTCACCGCCATGCCTCGTAGCCCTCCTTCTCGAGCCGTTGGGCGATCTCGGGTCCGCCGGACTCGGCGATGCGACCATCGATCAGCACGTGGACGAACTCCGGCTGGAGCTCGTCCAGCAGTCGCTGGTAGTGGGTGATGGCGAGGATGCCGAGATCGGGACGGGTGGTGCGCACCTCGCGCACGCCCTTGGCCACCACACGCAGGGCATCGATGTCGAGGCCGGAGTCGGTCTCGTCGAGGATGGCGATCTCAGGTTCGAGGATGGCCATCTGCAGGATCTCGTTGCGCTTCTTCTCGCCGCCCGAGAATCCCTCGTTGAGGTAGCGATCGGCGAAGGACGGGTCCATGTCGAGCCGTTCCATCCACTCCATGATCGACAGGCGCAGCTCCAGCATCGACAGATCGATGCCGCGGCGGGCCGACCAGGCCTGACGCAGGAAGTTCAGCACCGACACCCCCTGGATCTCCTGGGGGTACTGGAAGGCGAGGAACATGCCGTGCTTGGCCCGCACATCGGTGGACCAGCTGGTGATGTCATCGCCCTTGAACAGGATGCGGCCGGAGGTGACCTCGTACTCGGGGCTGCCGAGGAGGGTCGAGGCGAGGGTCGACTTGCCGGAGCCGTTAGGGCCCATGAGGGCGTGCACCTCGCCGGCACCGATGGTGAGGTCGACCCCGCGGAGGATCTCCACGGGGTCGTCACCGGTGGTGCTCACGTGGAGGTCCTCGATGACGAACAGGGGGGATGTCATGGTCGAAGTCTAGGCCCCCACCCCTATTCCCACTATGGCCGTAGGAGTAATCCGGCCCCGCCCGGCCTCGTCCGGGGAGCGCCCGTCACCAGCCGCGCTCGACCCACTCCTCGAGATGGGGTCGCTCGACACCGATGGTCGTCCAGTCCCCATGGCCGGGCAGCACGAGGGTGTCGGGGGTCATGGTGAACAGGCGCCGGTCGATGGAGTCGATGATGGCGGTGAAGTCGCCGCCCTCGAAGGAGGTGTTGCCGGGGCCGCCCGGGAACAGGGTGTCGCCGGTGAGCAGCACCGGCGTCCCCTCGAGGGCGAAGCACATCGAGCCCGGGGTGTGGCCGGGGGTGGCGATGGTGCGCAGCCGCAGCCGACCGACCTCGATGACGCTGTCGTCCTCGAGGAGGCTGTCGTAGGAGGGCAGCATGGCGGCATCGGCCCCGGTGACGGCCACCTCGTAGCCGGCGTCCCGCACCGCCGGGACGGCCTGGATGTGGTCCCAGTGGCCGTGGGTCTCGAGCACCCGGCGGACCCCCAGGATCCGGCAGAGCTCGAGCAGCCGCTCGTGCTCGTTGGCGGCGTCGATGAGCACGGACTCGCCGGTGGCGGTGCAGCGGACCACGAAGACGTTGTTGTCCACCGGGCCGACCACCACGGCGTGGATCTCGTAGCCGGTGTCGCTGATCAGGAGGGTCATGGCTCCAGTCTGGCGGCTGGAGGGCCGCCGGGGATGGGGCCGGGGATATGGCGGGCCGGGATGTGAACGGGCCCGGCGGGTTCGGCTAGACAATCGGGGTCCGACCTGGCGCACAAAGGGGCCCCTCAGCATGAACTTCGCCTTCTCCGAAGAGCAGGAAGAACTCCGCAACATCGTCCGTCAGTTCCTCGAGGCGAAGTCCGCTGAGACCGCCGTGCGCGAGCAGATGGAGACCGATCGGGGCTACGACCCCGAGGTGTGGTCGCAGATGGCCGAGCAGCTCGGACTGCAGAGCCTCACCATCCCCGAGGAGTTCGGCGGCCAGGGCTTCGGCTACGTCGAGCTCGTGGTGGTGCTCGAGGAGATGGGCCGCGCCCTGCTGTGCGCGCCGTACTTCTCCTCGGTCGTGCTGGCCGCCAACACCGTGATGCAGTCCGGTGACCGGACTGCCATGGAGACCATCCTCCCGGGCATCGCCTCGGGCGAGACCATCGCCACCCTGGCGCTCACCGAGCCCAACGGGCGTTGGGACGCCAGTGGCATCGAGGCCACGGCGACGCAGTCGGGTGGCGCCTGGCGGATCTCGGGCACCAAGTCCTTCGTGCTCGACGGTCATACCGCGGACGTCATCATCGTCGCCGCCCGCACCTCCGCCGGTGTGAGCCTGTTCTCCGTCGCCGGTGACGCCGCCGGGCTCACCCGCACGGCGCTGTCCACCATGGATCAGACCCGCAAGCAGGCCAAGCTCGAGTTCGCCGAGGTCGAGGGCACGCTCATCGGCACCGACGGTGCCGGCTGGGACGTCCTGTCCACGGTGCTCGATCTCGCTGCGGTGGCCCTGGCCGCCGAGCAGGTCGGTGGGGCCCAGATGTGTCTCGACATGGCGGTGCAGTACGCCAAGGACCGCGTGCAGTTCGGCCGACCGATCGGTTCGTTCCAGGCCATCAAGCACAAGTGCGCCGACATGCTGCTCGAGGTCGAGTCGGCCAAGTCGGCGGCCTACTACGCCGGCTGGTGCGCCTCCGAGCTCAACGACGAGCTGCCCTCGGTGGCCTCGCTGGCCAAGGCCTACTGCTCGGACGCCTACTTCCATGCCGCCTCGGAGAACATCCAGATCCACGGCGGCATCGGGTTCACCTGGGAGCACCCGGCCCACCTGTACTTCAAGCGGGCCAAGTCCTCCGAGCTGCTCTTCGGCGACCCGACCTACCACCGCGAGCTGCTGGCCCAGCGCATCGGCATCTGATGCCGTCGCTGCCCGGCGCAGCCCCCGACACCGATCCGACCTCGGGTCGGTGACAGGATCAGTCCATGGTGGTCATCGTCTTCGCCCTGCTCGCTGCGGCGATCGTCGTGGCCATCGCGCTCATCACCGTGGGCCGGATCACCGGTGAGTTCGTCGATGCCGCCCCGACCTCCATCTACGACCTCGACGAGGCCGTGGAGTTCGTGGCCGAACGCATCCCGGAGGAGGCCACCGCCCAGTTGACCTTCGACGAGGTCCGTTCGATGCTCACCTGGCATCTCGAGTATCTCGAGGAGCGGGGAGTGGCGCGGCGACAGGGCGTGAACGACCTGGCCGCTGGACCGCTGGTGGCCGCCGAGGATGATGCGCTGGCCCATGTGCTCGGCCGGGCCTCCGAGGCCGGACTCGAGCTCGACGACGTGTGGGTGGTGCAGGTGCTCGATGCGGACACCGCCTATCTCGAGGCCATCGGGGCGATCGGACCCCAGGTGCCCATGCCGCCCGATCCCAGTGGACCCGATCCGGAACCATCGCCGTCCTGACGGACCGGACCCGATCCCGGTCGGTCACGATCGGTCCTGAACGGCTGCACCCGGCTCACCTACGATGACGACCATGCATCGGCCAGTGAAGTTCGAACACAACCGTTGGGTCGGCGACAAGCGCACGCAGATCGTCTACGACGTCGACAACATCGACGATCCGTCCATCATCGATGAGCTCATGGAGGCCGAGACCTTCATCTGCTTCGGCCCTGACACGCTCGATGAGGCCCGCAACCGCTGCTACAAGCCCTACAAGGGCAACGGCAGCGGTGTCGCTGTCGACGCCTGAGGCGTCGGCGCGACCTCGTGGAGAAGCTCTTCCGCTCGGGCTCCATCGAACTCGCCGGTCATGTCGCCCAGCCCCGCATCGCGGCCGGCACCACGGTGCCCGGTCTCGTGCTCGCCCATGGGTTCCCCGATGTGAATCAGGGGGGCCGACTCTCGGCTCGGTCGTTCCCGGAACTCGCCGATCGCATCGCCACCGAGATGGGCTGGATGGCCATGGTGTTCACCTTCCGGGGCTGCGGCGACTCCGACGGTGACTTCTCGATGTACGGCTGGCGAGACGACATGCTGGCGGCCTGCGCCTTCCTTCGCTCCATGCCCGAGGTGCGCGGGGTGTGGGCCGGGGGGTTCGGCAGCGGTGGCTCGATGGCGCTGTGCGCGGCGGCCATCGACACCGACATCCGAGGGGTTGCGGCCATGGGTGCCCATGCCGATTTCGACGACTGGGCCACCCACCCCCGACGTCTGCTCGAGTACGCCCGCGAGACCGAGATCATCCACTCGAGGTCGTTCCCCTCACCCTTCGAGCCGTGGGCGCGCCAGATCCGCGATGTCAGCGCGCTGCGCGCCATCCGATCGGTGGCGCCGCGGCCGGTGCTGGTGATGCACGGGTCCGAGGATCCGGTGGTCCCGGTGCTCGACTCCCGTCTGCTGGCCGATGCGCACGGCGGCGCCGATGTCCGCATCATCGACGGCGGTGGTCACCAGCTGCGGCATGACCCGCGTGCGGTGGCGGTGCTGCTGGGTTGGCTCGACCGTCAGCGCGTGCGCGGATCGGGTGCGTCGGCCTCGATGCCATGAGCGGTGATGGCCTCGGCCACCACTGACGGATCGAGGTCTCCGCTCGAGGCGAGGGCGGCGAGCACCGCCACCTCGATATGGGCGGCGTCGGTCTCGAAGAACCGGCGGAGTCGATCGCGTGTGTCGGAGCGTCCGAAGCCGTCGGTGCCGAGGGCGGTGAACGGCTTGGGCACGAATCGAGCGACCTGATCGGGGACGCTCTTCATGAAGTCGGTGACGGCGATGATGGGACCCGGTGCGGCGCCGAGCCGTGCGGCGACATCGCTCACCCGGGGCTCCTCGGTGGGGTGCAGGCGGTTCCACCGCTCGACCTCGAGGGCGTCCTCGCGCAGGCGCTTGTAGGACGGTGCGCTCCAGAGCTCGACACCGATGCCACGGGCCGCCAGCGCCTCCTGGGCCTGACGGGCCGCCGCCTGCGCGGTCCCGGAGAACACGATGGTGGCCCTCGGGTCGGCCACCGGTGACTCGTTCCATCGGTAGAGCCCACGGAGGATGTCGTCAGTGGTGACGTGCTCGGGCCGCGCCGGCATCTCGTAGTTCTCGTTGTAGGCGGCGATGTAATAGAAGACGCTGTCGCCGCTGTTGTCGGGACCGCCGTACATGCGCTGCAGGCCGGCCTCGATGATCGCGGCCAGTTCGTAGGCGAAGGCCGGGTCGTAGGCCTGACAGGTGGGCACGGTGGAGGCGAGCACGAGGCTGTGACCGTCCTGATGCTGCAGGCCCTCCCCGAACAGGGTGGTCCGCCCGGCGGTGGCCCCGATGATGAAGCCCTTGGCCTGCGCGTCGGCGGCGGCCCAGATGAGATCACCGACCCGCTGGAAGCCGAACATCGAGTAGAGGATGAAGAACGGCACCATGGGGACCCCGACGGTGGCGTAGGCGGTGCCGGCGGCGGTGAAGCTCGCCATCGATCCCGCCTCGGTGATGCCCTCCTCGAGGATCTGCCCATCGGCGCTCTCGATGTACGCATGCAGCATCGAGGCATCGACCGGTTCGTACTTCTGACCCTGGGAGGCATAGATGCGCAGTTCTCGGAACAGCGCATCGACGCCGAAGGTGCGTCCCTCGTCGGGGATGATGGGCACGACCCGGGGGCCGAACTCGGGATCACGGCAGAGACCCCGCAGCATGCGGGTGAACGCCATCGTGGTCGAGACCGGATGCTGACCGGAGCCCTGATGGAACTCCTCGAACACCGTCGCCGGCGGGAGCCGCAGCGGGCGGCGGGTGACGATGTGTCTCGAGGGAAGGGGACCGTCGAGGGCCCGGCGACAGTTCATGAGGTACTGGTGCTCAGGGGAGTCGACCGGCGGTCGGTGGAAGGGCACGTTGCCGTTCTCGAAGGCCGAGTCGGGGAGCTCCTCGTGCAGGCGGAGGCGGTCGCGGAGGTCCTTGAGCTGGTCGACGCTCATCTTCTTGATCTGGTGGGTGGCGTTGCGGCTCTCGACCGCACTTCCGAGCGCCCAGCCCTTGACGGTCTTGGCCAGCACCACCGTGGGAGCACCGGTGGCCTCGGTGGCCGCCCGGTACGCCGCATAGACCTTGCGATAGTCATGCCCGCCCCGCGGCAGCGACTGCAGCTGCTCGTCGGTGAGGTGATCGACGAGGGCCCGCAGGCGCGGATCGGGTCCGAAGAAGTGCTCGCGGATGTAGGCCCCGCTCTCGACCGCGAACCGCTGCCACTCGCCGTCGACGGTCTCGTTCATCTTGGCCAGCAGCACACCGTCGACGTCGCGGGCGAGCAGATCGTCCCAGCCGGCACCCCAGATGACCTTGATGACGTTCCAGCCGGCACCGCGGAACACGCTCTCGAGCTCCTGGATGATCTTGCCGTTGCCGCGCACCGGGCCGTCGAGACGCTGGAGGTTGCAGTTGACGACCCAGATGAGGTTGTCGAGGCGCTCGCGGCCGGCCAGCGAGATGGCGCCGAGCGTCTCGGGTTCGTCGGTCTCGCCGTCGCCGAGGAAGCACCACACCCGGGAGTCCGAGGTGTCCTCGATGCGGCGGTTGTGCAGATAGCGATGGAAGCGGGCCTGGTAGATCGAGTTGATGGGTCCGAGGCCCATCGAGACGGTCGGGAACTCCCAGAACTCGGGCATCAGCCACGGATGGGGATAGCTCGACAGTCCGTGGCCGTCGGCCTCATGGCGGAAGTTGATCAGATGCTCCTCATCGAGACGATGCTCGAGGAAGGCACGGGCGTACATACCGGTCGACGCGTGACCCTGGAAGTACACGTGGTCGCCGATTCGACCGGACTCCTTGCCCCGGAAGAAGTGGTTGAGTCCGACCTCGTAGAGCATGGCCGAGGAGGCGAAGGTGGACAGATGACCGCCGATGCCATCGGTCCGCAGATTGGCGCGCACCACGGTGGCGGCCGCGTTCCAGCGCAGGTACTGGCGGATGCGGCGCTCCATCTCGAGGTCGCCCGGGAACCAGGGTTCGTCCTCGACCGGGATGGTGTTGACATAGGGCGTGGAGACCTCGGCCGGATTCCCGATGTGCAGTTCTCGGGCGCGCTCGGCGATACGGGCCAGCAGGTAACGCGCCCGGGCTCCACCGCGTGCGGCGACCACGGCATCGAGCGAATCGATCCATTCCGCGGTCTCCACCGGATCGGCATCAGGGATCTGGTTGATGAACTGATCGAGGTTCATGGGTCGAGCATACGAGCGCGGGTGCGCGCTGCGATGTGCGACGCTGTCGGCGTGACGACGGTCGTCTACACCGATGGTGCGTGCAGCGGGAACCCCGGACCCGGAGGGTGGGCCTGGGCCATCCCCGACGGTGCGTTCGCCAGCGGTGCCGATGCGCACACGACCAATCAGCGCATGGAGATCACCGCCGCGCTCGAAGCGGTGCGGTCCATCGCCGGACCCCTCACGGTGGTGAGTGATTCCACCTATGTCGTCCACTGCTTCCGGGATCGATGGTACGAGGGATGGATGCGCAGGGGGTGGCGCAACTCGCAGCGCAGGCCGGTGGCCAATCGGGATCTGTGGGAGCCGCTCATCTCCCTCGTGCTCGAACGCGGCGACGTCTCCTTCCGCTGGGTCAAGGGCCATTCAGGTGATCCGATGAACGACATCGTCGATCGCCTCGCTGTGGAGGCGGCCACCGCCCAGGCGGAGCGACTGGGCGCCGCGCCGCCCACCTCGCTCGGCCCGCCCGACGCGTTCGGCACCGGTGAGAGCGCCATCGGTCGGCGCTCCTGGCCCGATGATCCCGACGGCTCCGAGGGTGAGCAGGGCACCCTGTTCTGATCGGTTCCGGACCGGAGGCCGGATTGCTCATGGCGGCGGCGCCTCTTCTAGTGTTCGGCCCATGCAGATCAACGGAATCTCCGCAATCGTCACCGGTGGCGCCTCGGGAATCGGCGAGGCCTGTGCCCGCCAGCTCGCGGCAGCCGGCGCCAAGGTCCTCATCGCCGATGTGAACGACGCCAAGGGCAACGCTCTGGCCACCGAGATCGGTGGCGCGTTCGCCCATGTCGATGTCACCAGCACCGCCGACATCATCGCTGCGGTCGACACCGCGGTGGAGATGGGCCCGCTGCGAGCGCTGGTCAACTCCGCCGGCATCGGTGCGGCCAGCCGCACCATCGGCAGGGACGGCAGCTATGACTCGGCGTTCAACCTCGACTACTGGCGCAAGGTCATCGACATCAACCTCACCGGCACCTTCGACATGATCCGCATCGCCGCCACCGCGATGAGCCGCACCGAGCCGCTCGAGGGCGGCGAGCGCGGCGCCATCGTCAACATGGCCTCGGTCGCTGCGTTCGACGGTCAGATCGGACAGGCCGCCTACTCCGCCTCCAAGGGTGCGGTGGTCGGCATGACACTGCCCATCGCCCGGGACCTCGCCGTGGTCGGCATCCGCGTGAACACCGTCGCCCCCGGCCTGATCGACACCCCGATCTACGGCGAGGGTGAGGGTTCGGAGGCGTTCAAGGCCAACCTCGCCAAGGATGTCCTGTTCCCCAAGCGTCTCGGCTTCTCCGACGAGCTGGCCAGCATGGTGCTCGAGCTCATCGGGAACTCCTACATGAACGCCCAGACCATCCGGGTCGACGGCGGCGCCCGCCTCGGCCCGAAGTGAGTCCGGGCCGGTCCGATCCCGGCCCGCAGCGTCCTCGGGCGCTATCCTCGTACATATGTTCGTCCTCGGCCTCGACCCCGGCCTGACCCGTTGTGGCTACTGCGTCCTGCAGGTGCCCGATGGTGGCCGGGGTCGGAGCGTCGCGGTCGCCCTCGGCGTGCTGCGCACCTCCCCGGAGGATCCCCTCGCCAGTCGGCTCGGCGAGCTCCAGCGCGAACTGCGCGACCTGATCGCGGAGCGTCCGCCGGCGGTCATGGCCGTCGAGCGGGTGCTGTTCCAGGTGAACGTGAGCACGGCCATGTCGGTGGGTCAGGTCAGCGGCATCGCCATGGCCGAGGCCGCCAACGCCGGCTGTGAGGTGGTGCAGTACTCACCCAACGAGATCAAGTCCGCCGTGGCCGGCTGGGGCGGCGCCGACAAGCTGCAGATGCAGCAGATGGTCCAGACCCTGCTCGGGCTGGCCGCACCGCCGGAGCCGGTCGATGCCGCCGATGCGGCTGCGGTCGCGCTCTGCCATGTGGCCATGGCCCCCATGCGTGCCCTCGCCGGGGGCCGACCATGATCGGCTCGGTCCGCGGCGTGCTGCTGGAGCGCTGGTCCTCCGGTGAGGTGCTCATCGAGGTGGCGGGGCTCGGCTATCGCGTGGTGGTCGGGCCCGGCACCGCCGCCGATCTCGGCGATCTCGGCACCGAGGTGTTCCTGCACACCCATCACCATCGTCGCGAGGACGCCGAGACCCTCTACGGGTTCCTCACCGCGGACGATCGGCTCGTGTTCGAGGCGCTGCTCGGCGCCCATGGTGTGGGTCCGGCGCTGGCCCTGGCCATACTCGGCGTGCATCCGCCGGCCTCGCTGCTGCGAGTGCTCGCCGATGACGACCTCGCCGCGCTCTGCCTGGTTCCCGGGGTCGGGAAGAAGACTGCGGCGCGTCTGCTCATCGAGCTCAAGTCGCGACTCGACATCCCCGACATCGATCTCAGCGGCGTCTCGGGCGGTGCTGCGGCCGGGGTCGGATCCGGCTCGCCGTTGGCCGATGTTCGCGATGCACTGGCGGAGCTCGGCTACGGCGCCGACGAGGTGGCGGCGGCCGTGCGCGACCTCCCCGTCGATCAGGACACCGCAGAGCTCCTCCGACTGGCCCTGCAACGACTGGCGGCCTGATGCGCGACGAACTCCTCTCGCCCGAACCCACGCCCGATGATCTCCTCGCCGGCGGGGAGGGTCCCCTGGGCGCTCGGCCTCGGGGGTCCGATTCGGCGGGTCCCGGTGAGACCGTCAGCGATGTCATCGGCGAGGAGGGTGGTCTGCGCCCGCGCCATCTCGAGGAGTTCGTCGGCCAGCGCGAGCTCAAGGAGCACCTCGGCATCATCCTCGAGGCCGCTCGTCGACGCGAGCAGGCCGTCGACCATCTGCTCTTCGCCGGTCCGCCCGGGCTCGGCAAGACGACGCTGGCCGGCATCGTCGCCGCCGAGCTCGATGTGGCACTCCATGTCACCTCCGGTCCGGCGCTGGAGCGCGCCGGGGACCTCGCGGCCCTGCTCACCCGGCTCGGCGAGGGCGATGTGCTCTTCATCGACGAGATCCATCGTCTCAACCGCAACATCGAGGAGGTCCTCTATCCGGCGATGGAGGACTTCCAGCTCGACATCGTGCTGGGCAAGGGACCGGCCGCCCGCTCGATCCGACTCGACCTCCCGCGCTTCACCCTCGTGGGAGCCACCACCCGCACCGGCCTCATCACCGGACCGCTGCGCGACCGCTTCGGGTTGGTGGCCCGGCTCGACTACTACGACCCGGATGAGCTGCAGCTCATCGTGCTGCGGGCCGCCGGCATCCTCGGCATCGCCCTCGACGATCAGGGAGCCGCCGAGATCGCCCGCCGGGCCCGCGGCACGCCCCGCATCGCCAACCGCCTCCTGCGTCGCGTCCGCGACTTCGCCGAGGTGCGCAGCGACGGTGCCATCGATGCGGCCACGGCCAATGACGGTCTCGCCCTGTTCGGCGTCGATGCCCTCGGACTCGACAAGGTCGACCGAGCGGTGCTGGGCACGCTGTGTCAGAAGTTCGCTGGTGGTCCGGTGGGTCTCGGCACCCTCGCCATCAGCGTCGGCGAGGCCGAGGAGACCGTCGAGGACGTCTACGAACCGTTCCTGATCCAGCTCGGACTGCTCATGCGGACACCCCGCGGCCGTGTGGCCACACCGGCGGCCTGGGCCCATCTGGGTCTCATCGCCCCGCCCGGTGCACCGCTGGCCGCCGATCCCGGTCCGTCACTCTTCGACAGCTGACATCAGTCGACGGCTGCGCCGGTGCGGCTCGGTGCTGCAGGTCGGCCTGCCGACGGTGTGGCTCTAGCCTGTCGGCGCCATGGACACCGAGGCCTTCGACTACGACCTGCCGGAGGCGGCGATCGCGCAGCATCCTCTCGCCCAGCGAGACGCGGCGCGCCTGCTGGTCGACCGGGGTTCCGACCGATCGCTGGACCATCGCACCGTGCGCGACCTCGCGTCGCTGGTCGATCCGGGCGATCTCCTGGTGGTGAACACCACCCGGGTGCTGCCGGCGCGGCTGCCGCTGCGACGAGCCACCGGCGGCGCCGCCGAGGTGCTGCTGCTCGAACGACTGGGGGAGGTCGACGGCGGATCCCGCTGGGAGGCGCTGGTGCGACCCAGCCGGAAGCTCCCCGTCGGTGCCGAGCTGACCCCGGCGGAGGGGGGTGCGGACCTCACGGTGATCGTGGGGGAGGACCACGGCGAGGGTCGCCGAACCGTCGAACTCCGGGTCCTCGGCGACGAGCTCGCCGCCCTCGATCGCTTCGGGGAGATGCCCCTTCCGCCCTACATCACCGCCCGTCTGGATGAGCCATCGCGGTACCAGACCGTCTACGCCGACCGTCCCGGTTCGGCGGCGGCGCCGACGGCGGGACTGCATCTCACCGACACGGTCCTCGCCGACTGTGCGGCCCGCGGCATCGAGCGCGTCGACGTCGAACTCGTGGTCGGACTCGGCACCTTCCGGCCCATCGCCACCGAGCGGATCGAGGACCACGTGATGCACTCGGAGCGCTACAACGTCCCGCCCGCCACCATGGAGGCCTGTGAACGCACGAAGGCTGCCGGCGGGAAGGTGGTGGCCATCGGCACCACCGCGGTACGTGCCCTCGAGAGCGCGGCGCGCACCGGCGAACTCTCGGGCCGCACCGACCTCTACATCAACGGCGACTATCCGTTCCGCGTGGTCGATCGGCTGCTCACCAACTTCCATCTCCCGCGTTCCTCGTTGCTCGTGATGATCGACTCCTTCGTGGGCGAGCGCTGGCGCACCATCTACGCAGAGGCACTGGCCTCGGGATACCGATTCCTCTCCTTCGGCGATGCCATGCTGCTCACCCGCCACGATCTGCACACCCAACGATGAACGATCACCACGTCCTCAGTCTCACCAGCACCGCCACCGACGGCGCCGCCCGCACCGGCCGGGTGGTGACGGCCCGTGGATCGTTCGCCACGCCCTGCTTCATGCCGGTGGGCACGCGGGCCTCGGTGCGCACGCTGTCGGCGGCTGATCTCGAGGCGCTCGGGGCCGAGATCATCCTCGGCAACACCTATCACCTCATGCTCCGACCGGGCGCCGAGCTGATCGCCGAGTTCGGAGGTATCGGTGGGTTCTCCGACTGGCACGGACATGTGCTCACCGACTCCGGCGGCTTCCAGATCTTCTCCCTCGAACCGAAGGTCACCGACGAGGGCGCTCGATTCCGATCCACCTACGACGGCTCGTACCACCATCTCAGCCCCGAGGGCAGCGTCGAGGTCCAGCAGCTCCTGGGCAGCGACATCATGATGGTGCTCGACGTGTGTCCGCCCCTGCCCTCGCCTCTCGGCGTCATCCGCGGCGCGGTGGATCGGTCGGCGATGTGGGCGACCCGGGCCAAGGCGGCAAACGCCGCAGCACGAGCCGCCGGCTCCACCCAGGCCCAGTTCGGAATCGTGCAGGGCGGCATCGATGTGGCGCTGCGCGCCGAGAGTGCCGAACGCACCGTGGCGATCGACTTCGACGGGTACGGCATCGGCGGTCTGTCGGTGGGGGAGACCCGAGAGGAGATGCTTCCGGCGCTGGCGGCCACCACTGCGGTGCTGCCAGCCGACCAGCCCCGCTATCTCATGGGGGTCGGCGATCCGCGCAGTCTGGTCGAGGCGGTGGCGCTCGGGGTCGACATGTTCGACTGCGTGCTGCCGACCCGGTTGGCCCGCCACGGGACCATCCTCACCTCCCAGGGCCGGCTCAACCTCCGCAACGCCCGGTTCGCCCGTGATCCGGAACCGCTCGAACCCGGCTGCGCCTGCCCGACCTGTGCTCGCTGGTCCCGGGCCTACCTCCGGCATCTGCTGAGCGTGGGGGAGCCCACCGCCGCCCGGCTCACCACCATCCACAACGTGCATTGGCTGCTCGGCCTCATGGCGCAGGCACGATCGGCGATCGCCGCCGGCACCTTCGATCGCCTGCGGGCCGAGGTGGCCGAGCACTGGGCCTGAGGTCGGGACCGGGTCCACACATCGCCGGGGCATCGGCCGCTGCACCGGGGGGAGCCGTCCCGACCGCTACTGTTCCACCGTCCCATCCACTCCCGAAGCGCCGATCCATGTCCCTTCTGTTCATCGTCATCCTCTTCGCCATCGCCTGGGTCGTGCTGATCCTGCCCAAGCAGCGCGAACTGAAGCGGCACAACGCCCTGGTCGACTCCCTCGTGGTCGGCGATGAGGTCATGAGCGGATCGGGGCTGTACGGCACGATCGTGCAGATCGACTCCGACACGGTCCTGCTCCAGATCGCGCCCCATGTGGAGATCAAACTCGCCCGTCGCGCCGTCGCCGCGAAGGTCGCCCCCGTCGATGCCACCTCGAGCATCGACGATGAGGATTCCTCGGAAGGATCCCGTCCATGAGAAGGTTCCGAGCGTTCACCTCGCTCATCGTCATCCTCGTGATCGCCGCAGGATCGCTGATCTACACCTTCGCCAGTGGCAACAAGCCACTGCTGGGTCTCGATCTGCAGGGCGGTGTGTCGGTCGTGCTCAAGCCCAAGGGCACCCCGGAGAGCAGCGCCATCGACGAGGCGATCTCCATCATCCGTCAACGCATCGACGCTCTCGGTGTGGCCGAGCCCGAGATCACCCGGCAGGGGGACAACATCCTGATCCAGATCCCCGGCGTGAAGGACAAGGAACGGGCCATCGACCTCGTCGGTCAGACCGCTGAACTCCAGTTCCGTCCCGTGCTGGCCTCGTTGCCCGCGGCGGCACCGGCGCCCGACACCACATCCACCAGCACCCAGGCAGGCGGTGATTCCAGCACCACCACGCCCGACGCCAGCACGACCGTGCCGGAGTCCCCCTCGACCACGGCGAAGGAACTCGGCATGGGAGCATCGGTGGGCGAACTGGCCCTCGGATCCTCCACGCCCACCACCCTCACCGACGGGGCCGACGAGTACGCCCAGGCCGACCCGTCGACCTCAGCCGTCGACGCCCCTGTCGCTGACGCCCCTGCCGCAGATGCCACGGCGACCGACGCCTCGGCCACCGGCGCGACCACCGCCGGCGACGCGGTCGATCCGCTCGCCATCGATCCCGCCACCGGTGGGCTCACCGATGCCGCCTGCAGCACCGCCCTGGCCGCTGATCAGCTCAATCCCACCGGCGACGCCCTGCTGCCCCAGTGCCGCAACGGTGTGCTCATCGCCACCTACAAGGTGGGTCCGGTGGGTCTCACCGGCAGCGCCCTCGACACCGCCCGGGCGAATCTCGGTCAGAGCGGGCAGTGGGTGGTGCAGCCGGTGTTCAAGGACAACGCGGATGGCATCGGCAAGTTCAACGGTGCGGCCAGCCAGTGCTTCTCCAAGGCGGCGACCTGCCCCTCGGGTCAGCTCGCCATCGTCCTCGACGGCCAGGTCATCTCGGCTCCGAGCATCAACGCCGCCAGCTTCAAGGCCGATCAGATCGAGATCTCCGGCTCGTTCAACGAACGCACCGCCAAGGATCTCGCCACCGCACTGAAGTACGGCGCCCTGCCGGTCGAGTTCGAGAAGCAGCAGGCCCAGATCGTCTCGGCCACGCTCGGTCGCGACGCCCTCCACGCCGGCCTCATCGCCGGTCTGGTCGGACTCCTCCTCGCCGCGGTCTACATGATCGCCTTCTACCGGGTGCTCGGGCTGTTCGCCGTGCTCAAGCTCGGGGTCGAGGGTGCGCTGCTGTGGACCGTCATCTCCTACCTCGGCACCAGCAGCGGCCTCGCCCTCACCCTCGCCGGCATCACCGGCATCATCGTGTCCATCGGTGTCTCGCTCGACTCCAACGTCGTGTACTACGAGCACCTCAAGGAGGACATCCAGAACGGCCGGTCGATCCGAAGTTCCACCGACCGGTCCTTCGTCTCAGCCTTCTCCACCATCGTCAAGGCCGACGTGGCCTCGCTGATCGGCGCCGGCATCCTCTGGTGGCTCACCGTCGGCCCGGTGCGCGGCTTCGCCTTCTACCTCGGACTCTCCACCCTTCTCGATCTGGTCACCTCCTGGGCGTACATGCGCCCGGTGGTCAAGTTCGCCACCTCGCGTCGTTCGCTGCTGCGGCGTCCGGCCCTTCTGGGCCTCCCGGCCGAGCGACGCGCCTCCGACGCCGGTGCCGCCGGTGAACCCGTGCTGACAGGAGCGAAGTGATGAGTGGTCTGGGCCGCCTCAACCGGGGCGAGACGAACATCGACTTCATCACCTGGTGGCGACGGTCCCTCATCGCCTCCGGAGTCCTCATCCTCATCTCCATCGGTTCGCTGTTCGTGCAGGGACTCAACCTCGGCATCGACTTCGAGGGCGGGGTGTCCTGGGAGGTCAAGGCTCCGGGCGTCTCGGTCGATGAGGCCCGCAGTGCGCTCGAGACCGTCGGTGAGGGCAGTGCCAAGATCCAGATCGTCGGCACCGACACCCTTCGGGTCCAGGGCCCCGAGAGTTCGCCTGAGCAGGTGGCCAAGGTCCGCAGCACGCTCGGTGACCTCGCCGGCACCGACGCCACCAACGTGAGCGTGTCCACCGTGGGCGCCTCCTGGGGTGGTGACGTCACCCGGTCGGCCATCAGAGCGCTTGTGTTCTTCTTCGTGGCGATCCTGATCTATCTGACGATCCGTCTCGAGTTCCGCATGGCGGTGGCCGCCATCGTCGCCGTGTTCCACGACGTCATCATCAGCGTGGGTGTGTACTCGGTGTTCCAGTTCGAGGTCACCCCGGGAACGGTCATCGCCTTCCTCACCATCCTCGGCTTCTCGATCTACGACACCATCGTGGTGGACGACAAGATCAAGGAGAACGAGCGTCTGGTCAGCGTGAGTGGCCGCATGTCCTACGCCCAGATGACCGCCCTCTCGATGAACCAGGTCCTGCTCCGCTCGATCAACACCTCGGTGGTGTCACTGCTCCCGGTGATCTCGCTGCTCGTGGTCGGCGCCGGCATCATGGGTGCCGTCACCCTCGAGGAGTTCTCGATCGCCCTGCTGGTCGGTCTCCTGGTCGGTGCCTACTCCTCGATCTACGTGGCCGCCCCGGTGCTGGTCTTCCTGAAGGACCGCGAGCCCAAGAACCGGGCCATCAACGAACGCCTCGCCGCCGCTGGTGTCGACACGACGGCCTCGGTCGATCGGGCCGCCCTCGCCGCGCAGGCCACCCAGGGCTCCCGTCGCACCGGCACCTCCGCCACCACCGGTGTGACCGGCACCGAGGGCGCCGGCGCGGCGGTCTCCTCCGGCGTCATCCCGCCCCGACCGCGCAAGAAGGGCAAGCGGCGCTGATCCGATCCGGGGTGATGCCGCAGTGCGGGCTGTACGGTGACGGGATGGTCGTCGTCGGATCCAGCCCTCAGCCCGATGGCCCTCATGGTCGTCCCGGCGGGCTCGAAGTCGCCCGGTCGGTGAGGTAGTCCATGCCCACCGTCGATCGGGTCCTCCCCTGGCGCCGTCACAGCGCGCCCCCCTCGGTGGAGGTCGCTCCGCTCGTCGAAGCGTTCCGGCAGCACCATGCCCGGCAGGACACCGCCCGCATCGTGCGGGCCTATCAGGTCGCCGCCGAGGCGCACACCGGCCAGAGCCGCAAGTCGGGTGAGCCGTACATCACCCATCCGGTGGCGGTGGCCCGCATCTGTGCCGAGCTGGGCATGGACGACGTCACCATCGCTGCGGCGCTGCTCCACGACGCCGTGGAGGACACCGGTCTCACCCTCGAGGAGGTCGAACGCGACTTCGGCGTCGATGTGGCGGCCATCGTGGACGGCGTCACGAAGCTCGATCGGATCAAGTTCGACTCCAAGGAGGCCCAGCAGGCCGCCACGGTGCGCAAGATGCTCGTGGCCATGGCCAAGGATCTCCGCGTCCTGATCATCAAACTGGCTGATCGGCTCCACAACATGCGCACCATCGCTGCCATGCCGGCCTGGAAACAGGAGCGCACGGCGCAGGAGACCCTCGACATCTATGCCCCGCTGGCCCACCGCCTCGGGATGCAGGATCTCAAACAGCAGCTCGAGGACCTCTCGTTCGCCTCGCTGCATCCGAAGCGATACGCCGAGATCGATCACATGGTCGCCACCCGGTCACCCGAGCGTGAGGTCCTGCTCGCCGATGTCCTCACCCAGGTGCGCACCCGGCTCGACGAGCTCCACATCGTCGCCGATGTGACCGGGAGGCCGAAGCACCTCTGGAGCATCTACGAGAAGATGGTCGTGAAGGGTCGCGACTTCGACGACATCTTCGATCTCATCGGGATCCGAGTGATCGTCGAGACCGTGAAGGACTGTTACGCCGCCCTCGGATCCATCCACGCGACCTGGAAGCCCGTGCAGGGACGGTTCAAGGATTACGTGGCGATGCCGAAGTTCAACCTGTACCAGTCGCTGCACACCACGGTCATCGGTCCTCGGGCCAAACCGGTGGAGGTGCAGATCCGCACTCTCGAGATGCACCAGCGCGCCGAGTTCGGGGTGGCCGCCCACTGGAACTACAAGGACAACCATGAGAGTTCCGCCGACCTGGCGTGGCTGAACCGGATCGTCGACTGGCAGCAGGAGACCTCCGATCCCGACGAGTTCATGGCGAATCTCAAGATCGATCTCGAACAGGACGAGGTGTTCGTCTTCACCCCGAAGGGCAAGGTCATCACCCTGCCCAAGGGTGCCACCACGATCGACTTCGCCTACGCCATCCACACCGAGGTCGGCCACAGCTGCATCGGTGCTCGGGTCAACGGTCGGCTCGTGTCGCTCGACACCGAGCTCCAGTCGGGCGACTCCGTCGAGATCTTCACCTCGAAGGTCGGGGGGTCGGGGCCATCGCAGGACTGGCTCGGATTCGTTCGCACCCAGCGAGCCGCCAATCGCATCAGGGCCTGGCATTCGCGGGAGCGTCGTGAGGACGCCATCGAGAACGGCGCCGAGGAGCTCATCCGCGCCCTCCGACGTGAGGGCCTCCCGGTGCAGAAGATCCAACAGTCGAAACTCCTCGTCGAGATCGCCGTCGAGTCGAAGCATGAGGACCTCGCCGCCCTGCACGCCGCCATCGGCACCGGCCAGATCTCGGCCCAGTCGGTGGCTCAGCGGGTGCGTCGTCGCCTCGAGGACTCCGGCGAGGTGGATGAGGATCATCTGCCCACCACTGTGCGGGCTCCACGTCGATCCCGACAGGCCTCGGGCAGCAAGTCCGGTGTGCATGTCGAGGGCCTCGATGATGTCATGGTGCGTCTGTCGCGGTGCTGCACCCCGGTGCCCGGCGATGAGATCATGGGGTTCGTCACCCGTGGCCGCGGAGTTTCGGTGCATCGCTCCGACTGTTCGAACGCGGTGTCCCTCGCCGATGCACAGGGCGATCGCCTCATCGACGTCGAATGGGACACCGACATCGCCGCGGTGTTCGTCGCCTCCATCGAGGTGAAGGCGCTCGACCGTTCCCGTCTGCTGCGCGACGTGTCGGCCGCCCTTGCCGATCATCACGTCAACATCGTGGCCTGCAACACCATCACCGGCGCCGATCGCATCTCGAAGATGCGGTTCGACTTCGAACTCGGAGAGGTCTCCCATCTCGATCGGCTCCTCAGCACCATCAAGCAGATCGACGGGATCTACGACGCCTATCGGGTCCTGCCCGGCAATGGAGAGGTCGAGCGCAGCGAGGAACTCGCCGATACCCTCTGAGGCGTGACCATCTCGTTCCGTCCCCTGCGCTCCACGATCAGCGGCCCGGTGCTGGCCCTGCTGACGGTGGCGCTGATCGCCCTCTCCATGGTGGCCCTCGGCGCTCCGGCCCGTGCCGCCGGGGTCCAGCGCACCTTCTCGCTCAGCGGCACCATGGAGGTGGGCGGACCTCCGGCGCTCACGCTCCCGGCCGGTTCCACGCTCGTGGCCACCATCGATCCCACCTCCGGTGCGTTCTCCGATGGGCAGTTGTCCATCCCGACCTTCGACCGCGGTGCGGTGTCCGGTCCACAGGCTGAGATCACCCTCACCCAGATCGGAGCCGCCACCGGTGTGCTCGACCCCGTCACCGGCGTCAGTTCGATGACCGTCACCCTCGAGGCCACCCTCGCGGTGCCGCTGCTGCCGGCCACCTGCACGATCGGACCCATCACCTCCACGAGTTCCTCCGGCGGTCCCGGCGGCTCACCCTTCGCCGGGTCGCCCCTCACCGGGACCGTCACCGCCTCCGGCTACACCGTGCCCGCGGCGGTGGGCACCGTCGGCTCCACCACCTGCGGCCCGGCCAGTGCCGCAGCCATCAACGCCACCCTCGGCCTGCCCACCTCGGCGACCTCCATCTCCTTCACCGTGGTGGAGACCACACCGGCCCCCGGTCCGATCGAGCCGAGCTACACGGGCTGATCCGATCCGCCGCAGCAGGGCCGCTAGCGTCGGATCCCATGCGGTGCTCATCGCCCCCCGAGCGGCGCCCCATCCCGGTGCTGCTGGTCGCGCTGCTCGTCCTCCTCGTTGGCGCGGTCGGTGCCTGTTCACAGGCACAGGCGACGGGTCCTGCCAGCACCGAGTCGACGACCACTCTGCCCCCGACCACGACCATCCCGGCGGTCGATCGTCCGCTGCCGCCTGGAGCCAACACGGTGTACATCCTCGGTGACTCCGTCATCCTCGGCACGCAGTACGTCATCGACGCCACCCTGGCCGGATGGAAGGTCACCCTCGATGCGAAGGTCAGCCGACGCATGGATCAGGGGATCGATCTCGTCCGGTCCCGAGGCGGTGCACTGGGGCGTGTGGTGGTGGTGCATCTGTGCACCAACTGGTTCGGGACCGACTACGGCGCCGCTGCTGATGAGCTCATCGCGCTGCTGCGGGACGTCGACCGCATCGTCTGGGCGACCTGTGTGCCCTGGGTCGGGGAGATCGACGAGGCCAACGCCGCGATCAGGGCGCTTCCGAGCCGCCATCCGAACCTGAAGGTGATCGACTGGGCGGCCGTGGCCGGCACCCCGGGCTACACCGGCGGCGACGGACTCCACCTCCAGGGACCGGGACAGCAGGCGCTCGCCGGTCTGGTCGCCGCCGCCATCGGTCCGGCGCCGCCGCCGGCCTGAGGGGGCGCGGAACGGCGGCCGGGCGGTCGTGCGGTCGGTCGCAACAGGTTCGTGGCCGCAGATGCCCCACCGGTAGGATCCTGCGTCGTGTCCGAGTCCCCGTCGCGTCCCGAGCCGTTCAAGGCGCCCGTCGGGACCCACGATGTGCTGCCGCCGGAGTCCTCCCGCTGGCAGGCCCTGATCGCTCGGTTCGCCGACCGGGTCGGCCGGGCCGGGTACGGCCTGGTGCAGAGCCCCATGTTCGAGGAGATCGGCGTGTTCTCCCGGGTGGGGGAGGGCACCGATGTGGTGCGCAAGGAGATGTACGACTTCCTCGACAAGGGTGAGCGTCATCTGGCGCTGCGCCCCGAGGGGACCGCCTCGGTGGCCCGCGCCTTCGTCCAGCATCGACCGACCACGCCGTGGAAGGTCTGGTACGCGGCCCCGAGCTTCCGCTACGAGCGGCCTCAGGCGGGCCGCTACCGGCAGCATCACCAGCTCGGGGTCGAGGCCCTGGGATCAGCCGATCCCGATCTCGACGTCGAGGTCATCGCCCTGCTGTGGGACTTCTACGCCGCGCTCGGTCTCCGTCAGATCGAACTCGTCATCAACTCGATGGGCACCGCCGAGGATCGCCGGGCCCATGTCGATCGCATCCGGCTCTGGTTGGGCGACCGCATCGATCAGCTCGACCCGGCCGATGCGGCCAAGGTCGCCGACCATCCGATGCGGGTGCTGGACTCCAAGCGGCCCGTCACCATCGCCGCCATCGTCGACGCCCCGCGCATCACCGACAGCCTCTCGCCCGAGGCCGTGGCCCACTTCGACCGCGTGCGGGCCGGGCTCGACGCCCTCGGCATCCCGTACCGCGTCGAGCCCCGTCTCGTGCGCGGGCTGGACTACTACACGCACACCACCTTCGAGTTCATCAGTCATGCCCTCGACGCCGCCCAGTCCACCATCGGTGGTGGCGGTCGCTACGACGGTCTCGTCGAATCGCTCGGCGGTCCACCCACGCCGGGCATCGGGTTCGGCACCGGCATCGAGCGGGTGCTGCTCACCTGCGAGGCCGAAGGTGTGTTCCCCGCACCGGCGGCGGCGATCGATCTCTATGTCGTGGACACCACCGGTGGCGATGCCGCCCGCGACATCGCCGTCGATCTCCATCGTCATGGATTCCGGGTCGAACGGGCCTACGACGCCCGGTCGATGAAGTCCCAGATGAAGACCGCCGACCGTTCCGGGGCCCGCATCGCCCTGATCATCGGCAGCGATGAGCTCGCCGCCGGAATCGTCACGGTGCGCCCCCTGCGCGAGGATCAGCCCCAGCGCACCGTCGCCCGCGAGCACCTCGTCGCCGAACTGCGGACCCTGCTCTCCGATCCACTCCCATCCCCGTCCGAGGACCACCCGTGACCGAACCTCTGCCCATGCGTTCCGACCACTGCGGAACGCTCAGCGCCGCCGACATCGACCGACGCGTCTCGGTCTGTGGTTGGGTCGCCCGTCGCCGCGAGCATGGCGAGCACCTCGCCTTCATCGATCTGCGCGATCACACCGGCCTGGTCCAGTGTGTGGTCGACGGTGCCCATGATCTGCGCAGTGAGTTCGTCGTGCGCATCACCGGCGTGGTGCGAGCCCGGCCCGAGGGCACGGTCAACGCCAACCTGGCCACCGGAGAGGTCGAGCTGGGCGAGTGCGAGGTGGAGATCCTCAACGTGGCCGAGCCGCCGCCGTTCCAGCTCGACGAGCGCGTCGAGGTCGACGAGATGGTCCGGCTCGCCCATCGCTACGTCGATCTGCGGACCGACCGCATGCAGCGGAACCTGCGCATCCGGGCCAAGGTCAACGGGGCGCTGCGACGGGCCATGGACGACCAGGGCTTCGTCGAGATCGAGACCCCGATGCTGATCGCGTCCACTCCCGAGGGAGCCCGCGATTTCGTCGTCCCGAGCCGTCTCTCACCCGGCAGCTTCTACGCACTGCCCCAGAGCCCGCAGCTGTTCAAGCAGCTCTGCATGGTCGGTGGCATCGACCGCTACTACCAGATCGCCCGCTGCCTGCGCGATGAGGACCTGCGTGCCGATCGGCAGTTCGAGTTCATGCAGCTCGACGCCGAGGCCAGCTTCGTCAGTCAGGAGGAGGTGCTCTCGTTCATCTCCGTGGCGGTGGCCGCTGCGGTGCGCGAGGTGACCGGGCAGGAGCTCGGCGACGTCCCTCGCATGACCTGGCACGAGGCCCAGGAGCGCTTCGGCTCGGACAAGCCCGACACCCGCTTCGGGCTCGAGCTGATCGAACTCACCGAGGTGTTCGCCGCCACCGAGTTCAACGCCTTCAAGGCTCCCTGCATCAAGGGGATCCGGGTGCCCGGTGGCGCCGAGTTCACCCGCTCGCGTCTCGACGATCTCACCGATCGGGCCAAGCGGTGGGGAGCCAAGGGGCTGGTCTGGATGCGTGTCCGTGCCGAGGGCGAGCTCGACTCCCCGGTGGCGAAGTTCCTCGCCCCCGCCGAGCTCTCGGCGCTGGTCGCCGCCACCGCCGCCGAGGAGGGTGATCTGCTGCTGCTGGTCGCCGACGAGCGTCACGCCGTGTGTCATGTGCTGGGTCTGCTGCGTCTCGAGCTCGGTCGACCGCCGGTGACCGAGGGTGGGCTGCAGTTCCTGTGGGTGGTCGACTTCCCGCTGTTCGAGGACCTCGACGATGCCGGCAATCCCATCCCGGCCCATCATCCCTTCACCATGCCCCATGCCGATGACGTCGCTCTGCTCGACTCGGCTGATCCGCAGGATCTGCTGAAGGTGCGATCGCAGGCCTACGACCTGGTGCTCAACGGATGGGAACTCGGATCCGGCAGCGTCCGCATCCATCGCGGCGACATCCAGAAGCGCATGTTCTCGCTGCTCGGCATCACCGCCGAGGAGGCGCAGGAGAAGTTCGGATTCCTCCTCGACGCCTTCCGCTTCGGGGCGCCGCCGCACGCCGGCTTCGCCTTCGGCATCGATCGCCTCGTGGCGCTGCTCGCCGGCGAGGAGAACATCCGCGAGGTCATCGCCTTCCCGAAGACCCAGTCGGGGCATGATCCGCTCACCCATGCACCCACCTCGATCGACGCGGCGCAGCTGGCCGAGCTCGGGCTCCGGGTGCTGCCGTCAATGAAGGACTGATCGGCGCCACGGCTAGCCTCGGCCGATGGCCGAGGATCTGTTCGCCGCCGCCGCCGAGGATCGCCTGTCCCGGCAGGCCCCGTTGGCGGCTCGGCTGCGGCCGCGTTCGCTCGACGAGGTGGTGGGGCAGGAGCATCTGCTCGGCCCCGGTCGTCCGCTGCGGGCGCTGATCGAGGCTGATCGTCTCTCCTCGGTGATCCTCTGGGGTCCTCCCGGCACCGGCAAGACCTCGCTCTCCCAGCTCATCGCCAACACCACGGCCAAGGCCTTCGAGCAGCTCTCGGCGGTCACTGCGACCGTGAAGGACGTGCGCGAGGTCGCCGCTCGGGCCCAGGATCGCCTCGGGCAGCGGGGGCAGGGCACGATCCTGTTCCTCGACGAGGTGCATCGGTTCAACAGGGCGCAGCAGGACGCCCTGCTCCCGAGCGTGGAGAGCGGGCTGCTGGTGCTCATCGGTGCCACCACCGAGAACCCCTTCTTCGAGGTCAATCCGCCCCTGCTCAGCCGCTCCACCCTGTTCCGGCTCGAACCGCTCTCCGTCGATGCCTGCACCCGGCTGGTGCAGCGCGGTCTCGCCGCCGAGCGGGCCATCATCGATGACGAGGCCCTCGCCCTGCTCGTCGAGCGGGCCAATGGTGATGGACGTCATGTGCTCACCAGCCTCGAGGTGGCGATGGCGCTGGCCCATGGTCGTCCGGACTCGGCCACCGACGTCGCCGCCCGGGACCGACCCGGCGATGCCCTCGATGCACAGGTGCGGGTCACCCTCGACGATGTCGAGGCGGCACTCGGCACCAAGGCGTTCCGGTACGGACGCGACGACCACTACGACGTGGTCTCGGCGTTCATCAAGAGCATCCGCGGTTCCGATGTCGATGCCGGTCTGCACTGGCTCGCCCGAATGCTCGAGGCCGGCGAGGATCCGCGGTTCATCGCCCGGCGGCTCGTCATCCTCGCCAGTGAGGACATCGGGATGGCCGATCCGTTCTCCCTGCTGATCGCCGAGGCCGCAGCCCGGGCCGTGGACCTCGTGGGTCTGCCCGAGGCGCAGCTCACTCTGGCCCACGCCGTGGTGCATCTGGCCACGGCTCCCAAGTCCAACCGGGTCACCGTGGCCCTGGGGCGGGCCCGGACCGATGTCCGCGAGATCGGTGGGGGAGAGGTGCCGATGCATCTGCGCGACGCCCACTACAGAGGCGCAGCCTCACTCGGCCACGGGCAGGGCTACGACTACCCTCATGACCATCCCGGAGGTTGGGTCGATCAGCAGTACCGACCGGCCGAGCTCGAGGACCGGGTGTACTACGAACCATCGTCCAACGGAGCGGAGGACGCAGTGAGGTCTCGGATGGAGCAGCGCACAGGCCGTGGCGAGGACCACGCATGACCGCCACCGCAGTGGTGCTGATCGTCGTGGCGGTGGTGGGCCTCGTGGTGGTGGCCATGGCGGTTCAGTCGCTGATCGTGACGCTGCGCGAACTGCGCCGCACCGTCGACGATCTCCGTCGGGAGACGCTGCCGGTCATCGCCGAGCTGCGGGCCACTGTCGATGCCGCCAACGGCGAGATCGCTCGGGTCGACTCCCTGCTCGACACCGCCGAGGAGGTCGGCGCCCGGGTCGAGGCGACCTCCCGACTGGCCTGGTTGGTCATGCGCAATCCGTTGGTGAAGCTCGCCTCGGCCTCGGTGGCCGGTGACCGGGCGGCTCGTCGTCTCGCCGGTGGATCGTCGGCGCGGGCCACCGAGGCACCGCGAGCGCTGCGGGCGGCCGAGGAGCCATCCGATGGTGTCGTGATCGGAGACGATCGCAACCGGTCGCGTCGCCGTCCCCGGCGGGTGGGCTGATGCTGCGACGCACGCGCTGGTTCACCGTCGGGGTTGTGGCGGGGGCTTCGGGCACGGTGGTGGGATACCTGCGCGCCCGACAGCTGGCCCGGCGTCATGTCCCCGACTCGGTGCAGGACGCCGCCGCCCGGGTGGTGCGACGCACCGACACCGAGGTCCGGGAGATCGCCGAGCGCGCCGGAGTGGCCATCGACGGATGGCGCGACACCGTGGCCGAGACCCGACGCACCCGCCGGGAGGCCGAGTCGCTGCTGCGGCGCCAGCTCGAACGAGCCGGCCTCTACTGATCTGTAGGCTGACTCCACCATGGCTCCGACCACCGCCAACGAACTGCGACGCGCCTTCCTCGAATTCTTCGAGCAGCGCGGGCACACGGTCGTGCCCTCGGCCAGCCTCATCCCGCATGATCCGGATCTGCTGTTCACCGTGGCTGGCATGGTGCCGTTCAAGCCGTACTTCCTCGGCGAGGAGCAGCCCGCCTTCAGTCGAGCCACCACGGTGCAGAAGTGTGTCCGGGCCGGTGGGAAGGACAGCGACCTCGAGGAGGTCGGACGCGACGCCCGGCACCTGAGCTTCTTCGAGATGCTCGGAAACTTCAGCTTCGGTGACTACTTCAAGCATGAGGCCATCCCCATGGCCTGGGACATGGTCACCAATCTGTTCGGGCTCGATCCGGACCGGCTCTGGATCACCTGTCATGTCACCGATGACGAGGCGGCCGAGATCTGGCGCGATGCCGTCGGCGTCGACCCGTCCCGCATCCAGCGCCTCGACGCCGACAACTGGTGGGGTCCCCCCGGCGGTCCTCCGGGACCCTGCGGTCCCTGCTCGGAGATCTATGTCGACAAGGGGGCCGCCTACGGTCCCGACGGCGGTCCGGCGCTCGGGGGCGACGAGCGGTTCCTCGAGATCTGGAACCTCGTGTTCATGCAGTACGCCCGCGATCTCGACGGCACCGACACCGAACTGCCCAAGAAGAACATCGACACCGGCGCCGGGCTCGAGCGGATCCTCGGGGTGCTCCAGGGCGTCGACTCGGTGTTCGAGACCGATGTGCTGGCCCCGCTGGTCGACCGTGCCCAGCAGCTCACCGGACGTCGGCTCGGCGCTGATCCCCGCGCCGACATCTCCCTGCGCATCCTCGCCGAGCACGCCCGGACCATGAGCTTCCTGGTGAGCGACGGTGTGTTCCCCTCCAACGAGGGCCGTGGGTACGTGCTGCGCCGCATCATCCGCCGTGCGGTGCGTGAGGCCCATCTGCTCGAGGTCGCTGATCTGGTCACACCGGAGCTCGTGGACACCACCGTCGAGGTCATGGGGGAGGCCTATCCCGATCTCGTGCGTCAGCATGACTTCGTCCGCAATGTGGTCGCCCGCGAGGAGGAGCGGTTCCGGGCCACGCTGCGCTCGGGCACCGCGCTGCTGGAGTCCGAGCTCGATCGTCTGGCCGACGGCGAGGTCATCGGCGGCTCGGTGGCCTTCCTGCTCCACGACACCCACGGGTTCCCCCTCGAACTCACCCGGGAGATCGGCCTCGAGCGCGGTCACGATGTGGATCAGGCCGGTTTCGACGTCGAGATGGCCGAGCAGCGTCGCCGGGCCAAGGAGGCACGCAAAGGTGGCGGTGTCGAGGGCGACGCCGTGTTCGCCGCCATCGCCGAGCAGTCCGGTGCCACCGGGTTCGTCGGCGGCGACACCTACGAGATCGACGCCACCGTGCTGGCGGTCACCGAGGACGCCATCGTGCTGGACCGCACACCGTTCTACGCCGAGTCGGGTGGTCAGATCGGCGACACCGGTGAGATCGTCTCGGCCACCGGGCGGGCCCGGATCGTCGACACCGTCTATGGCGCTCCCGGGGTGGTGCGTCATGTGATGGGCCAGATCGACGGGGAGTTCGAGGTGGGTCAGACGGTGCGCGCCGCCATCGATGGTGAACGTCGTGATGCCATCCGCCGCAACCACACCGCCACCCATCTGCTGCACTGGGCGCTGCGCGAGGTGCTCGGCGACCATGTCAAACAGCAGGGCTCGCTGGTCGCCCCCGATCGTCTCCGGTTCGACTTCAGTCACTACGGGCCGCTCACCGCGGAGGAGATCCGGCGCATCGAGGACCTCGTCGCCGCCGACATCCTGGCCAATGCTCCGGCCCGGCACTTCGAGACCACCAAGGTCGAGGCCGAGGAACTCGGAGCCATCGCCTTCTTCGGCGACAAGTACGGCGATGTGGTCAAGGTGCTCGAGGCCGGGCCCCATTCCATCGAGCTCTGTGGCGGCACCCATGTGCGCGCCCTGGGCGACATCGGTCCCGTCAAGATCATCAGCGAGGCCTCCATCGGATCCAACATCCGTCGCCTCGAGGCGGTGTCGGGCACCGGTCCTCTCGAACTGCTCCGGACCGATGAGGATCGCATCCGCGCCGCCACCGATGCCCTCGGCGTCTCCGCCGACGAACTCGTCGACGCCGTCGAACGTCGGGTGGCCGAGATCAAGGAGCTGCGGGCCCGGGTGCGCGAGCTCGAGCGGGCCGCGGCGGCCGGTCGGTCGGAGGAACTGTTGGCGCTCGCCGTCGACGGAGTCGTCGTCGCCCGGGTCGACGGTCTCGACCGCGACGGTGTGCGCGATCTCGCCGTCGCGGTGCGTGACCGCGCCGGTGTCCGTGCCGTGGTGCTGGGTTCGGCTCCCGAGGGTGGCGGGGTCACCATCGTCGCGGCGGTCACCGCGGAGTCCGGTCTCAACGCCTCCGAGCTCATCGCGGAAGCCGCCCGTGCGGTCAAGGGCGGCGGCGGCAGGAGTGCGGATCTGGCGGTGGCCGGCGGCAAGGATCCCTCCGCCCTCGACGCCGCGCTCGATCTCGCCCGGTCGGCGGCCGGCCTCGGCTGACCGTGCGGGCCCTCGGCGTCGATCTCGGGAGCAGGCGGATCGGCGTGGCGGTGTCGTCGGGCTCGGTGGCATCACCGATCGAGACCATCGAACGATCGGGTGATGTGGCCCTCGACCACCGTCGGCTCCTCGCCGTGGCGGGGGAGTGGGAGGCCGAGATGCTGGTGATCGGGCTGCCCTACTCCCTCGACGGCTCGCTCGGTCCCGCGGCGCAGGCCATCGCCGCCGAGGTCGATGCGCTCCGCGCCACCACCTCGATCCCGATCGAACTCTACGATGAGCGCCTGACCACGGTGACCGCACATCGACTCCTCCAGGACGGAGGGGTCGGTGGCCGGTCCCGACGTCAGGTCGTCGACAAGGTCGCCGCCGCAGTCCTGCTGCAGGCCTGGCTCGACTCCCGAGCCGCTGAATCCCCAGGTGAGTGACTGAACGTGCCGGAGCAGCCAGATCCCCTCGAGATCCTCGGGCTCGACCCCGACGCCACCGCGCCCGATCCGACCCCCGGTCCTGCGGGTGCCCGCCCGCGTCACGCCGCGCCCGGCGCGGGTCGGCGGTGGTACCGGCGGCCTCCGGTGATCGCCCTCGGTCTGGTGCTGGTGGTGCTGATCGGTGCCGGCTGGTGGCTCAGGACCCAGATCGACCCCGGGTCGCCGGGCGATCCGGTGGCCTTCACCATCGCCAAGGGAGCCACCACCAGCGACGTCGGCCGCTCCCTCGAACAGCAGGGGATCATCACCAGTGCCACCGTGTTCGGCTGGTACCTGCGGGTCACCGGCGGCGGGCCCTTCCAGGCGGGGGAGTACGACGGGCTGCGCCGCAACTCCTCGATGGGATCGGTGGTGCAGGTGCTCGAGAAGGGACCGGCACCGCCCCGGACGGTGAGCTTCCTGGTGCGCGAGGGGCTCTGGCTGTCGGAGACCCGCGCCCTCATCCTCGAGACCTTCCCCGAGATCACGCCGACCGCGCTCGACGGGGTCCTGGCCTCGACCCATCCCTCGCTCCAGCCGGCGGGCTCGACCAACCTCGAGGGGTTCCTGTTCCCGGCGAAGTACGAGGTGGCCCAGACCGATGTGGGCAACGCCCAGAAGATCGTCGATCAGATGATCGCCGCCTTCGACCGGGTGAGCGCCGAGGAGGGACTCCCCTCGGCGTCGACCAAGCTCGCCGGTGCCGCCGGACGCGTCACCGTCACCCCCTATCAGGCGCTCATCGTGGCGTCACTCATCGAGTCCGAGGCGAAGGTCCCCGAGGACCGACCGAAGATCGCCCGGGTGATCTACAACCGCATGGCGCGCGGCGAGATGCTCGGCATCGACGCCTCGGTGCTCTACGCCCTGCAGCAGCGCAAGAGCACCCTCACCAACTCGGATCTGCGGGTGGACTCGCCCTACAACACGAGGCTGCGCAACGGTCTGCCCCCGACCCCGATCAACTCCCCGGGACAGGAATCCATCCATGCCGCGCTCAATCCGGCCGATGGTGATTGGCTCTACTACGTGCTCACCGACAGCGACGGTCATCACTACTTCACCAGCAGTGCCGCCGACTTCCAGCGCGCCGTGGCCGATGCCAAGGCTCGGGGGATCTTCTGATGCGCCCACCATCGGGTTCCACGCGTCTCGCCGCCGTGATCGGTGATCCTGTGCGCCATTCGTTGTCGCCACTGCTGCACAACACGGCCTTCGCCGCCCTCGATCTCGACTGGGTCTATGTGGCTCTCGAGGTCGCACCCGGCGGAGCCGCCGCCGCGCTCGACGCCATGCGCACCCTCGGGATCGCCGGGCTCTCGGTCACCATGCCCCACAAGGAGGCGGTGGCGGCGGCCTGTGACGAGCTCACCGAGGAGGCCGCGGCGCTGCGGGCCGCGAACTGTGTGGTGAACGACGGCGGGCGGCTCATCGGCCACAACACCGATGGAGACGGCTTCCTCGCCGCGCTCGCCGCGGAGCTCGATCTCGACCCCGCGGGTCGTCGCTGCGTGGTGCTCGGCGCCGGTGGGGCCGCCCGATCCATCGCCCTGGCCCTCGCCCGGGCGGGCGCCGGCGAGGTGGCGGTGGTCAACCGCACCGCCTCGCGGGCTCACGAGGTCGCTGCGCTGCTCGGACCCGTCGGTCGGGTCGTCGGCCCGGACGACCTCGCATCGGTCATGGCCGGTGCGGAACTGATCGTGAACGCCACCTCACTGGGGATGGGC
>JAGWYK010000054.1 GCA_018969405.1 Acidobacteriota bacterium | reverse complement strand
CGGAGGAAGAGGTGCTCACCGTCCCAGGCGGTGGCCGGGGTCGACGGTGTGGTCACGAAGCTGTCATGGCGCAGGCGGAGCGACACGGTGACATCGGTGAGGTCCCGCCGCCGGGTGATGGCCCGGAGGATCGCCGAGTCGGTTTCGTTCGAGGAGGTGGCGTTCGGTGCGATGTCGTCGGGGCGGCCCGACCAGGCGGCCCCGTTCCGCACGAACAGCGAGCCGGAGGTGACCACCCAGACCGGATCGGTCACGGCATCGGAGGCCTGCGGGTTCCAGAAGGCGTACTCGTTGGTGATCAGGCCGTCGGGTCGGGTGAAGGACTGGGACAGCACCGTGGTGGACCCCGGTGCCGTCGAGGTGACGGTCGTCGACGTCGAGCTCGACGTGGTGGTGGTCCGGAGGCGTGCTGATCCGGCGATCCGGGTCGACCGAGCGCCGCTCGTCCCGGTGCTCCCGATCACCGCCACCATCAGCACTGCCGCGCCGACGGCGAGGAACCTCCTGGTTCGCAGATCTCTGGTGGTCATCGCGCCCCTCCCTCATCGGGTCCACCCTCTCCGGGCTACCCCGGATGAGTGGTGCGAAGGTACCGAGATCGGGGTGCGGCGCCCATCCCATGATCTCGGTATCCGCAGCTCCGGGGACGCGACACGCCGCGAGACGGATGCTCTACATTTCGGCCATGCCGAAAGACACCCCGCACAAGATCCTTCTCACCGAGGACGAGATCCCCACCCAGTGGTACAACATCATCCCCGACCTGCCGGCCCCGCCGCCGCCGCCTCTGCATCCGGGAACCCTGCAGCCCGCCGGTCCCGAGGACTTCGCGCCGCTGTTCCCGATGGCGCTGATCGAGCAGGAGGTGAGCCAGCAGAGCTACATCGACATCCCCGGTGCCGTGCTCGACATCTACAAGATCTGGCGCCCGAGTCCGCTGTTCCGTGCTCGTCGTCTCGAGCAGCTGCTCGACACCCCGGCGCGCATCTATTACAAGTACGAGGGCGTGAGTCCCGCCGGCTCGCACAAGCCGAACACGGCGGTGCCGCAGGCGTACTACAACCATCAGGAGGGCATCACCAAGCTCACCACTGAGACCGGCGCGGGGCAATGGGGCACCTCGTTGGCCTTCGCCACCGCCCAGTACGGCATGGAGTGCGAGGTGTGGCAGGTGGCGGCCTCCTACCGGCAGAAGCCCCATCGCCGCACGATGATGGAGATCTGGGGCGCCACGGTGCACCCGAGTCCGTCCACCGTCACCGACTACGGACGCTCACTGCTCGCCGCCGATCCGGATCATCCCGGCAGTCTCGGCATCGCCATCTCCGAGGCGGTCGCCATGGCGGTGGCCGATCCCAACACCCGCTACGCGCTCGGCAGCGTGCTCAACCATGTGCTGATGCATCAGACCATCATCGGTGAGGAGGCCCTCCGGCAGCTGGCCAAGGTCGGGGAGACCCCCGATGTGCTGGTCGGCTGCACCGGCGGTGGCTCCAACTTCGGTGGGCTCGCCTTCCCGTTCCTGCGCGAGAAGCTCGCCGGTCGGATGGACCCCACCATCCGCTGCGTCGAGCCGGCGGCCTGTCCGAGCCTCACCATGGGCGAGTACCGCTACGACTTCGGCGACACCGCCGGCATGACGCCGCTGATGAAGATGCACACGCTCGGCAGTCAGTTCATCCCCGATCCGATCCACGCCGGCGGTCTGCGCTATCACGGGATGTCGCCGCTGGTGTCACACATCTACGAGTTGGGTCTGGCTGAGGCCATCGCGATCCCGCAGCTGGAGTGCTTCGACGCCGCGCTGAAGTTCGCCCGCACCGAGGGCATCGTGGCCGCCCCGGAGCCCACCCATGCTCTGGCCGCCGCCATCCGCGAAGCCCAGGCCTGCAAGGAGTCGGGTGAGGAGAAGGTGATCCTGACTGCGCTGTGCGGACACGGACATCTCGATCTGGCCTCCTACGAGAAGTACCTGCACGGCGAGATGATCGATCTCGACCTCAGCACCGAGGCCATCGCGGCAGCCATGGCGTCGGTGCCGACCATCGACGCCTGATCCCCGGTCCGGGCCGCCGCTCGGTCGGAGGGTCCCGCAGGGGTTCGATCGTTCAGTCGAGGAGGGTGACCGGGTCACCCTCCTCGATCGCGCCCGGTGTGACGACCGTGGCGTACACCCCGACGTTCTGGTCGAGGTCGCGCACGATGTGGCGCAGGATGGCTCGGTCGGCGGGGATGGCGGCGGAGATCTCCCGAGTGACCATGACACAGCGGGGGCAGGGGACGCCGATGCGCAGCTCGGCCTCGCCGATGCGCAGATGGCGACCCACCCAGGAGAACTCCGGGTGACCGCTCGGGTGGTCGGTGGCCTCGCCGGTGTCGATGAGCAGCGAGGGGCGGAAGCGACGCACGTCGATGACCGACTCCGGGAGCGCCGCTTCGAGGGAGCGGAGCGCCGTGGTGGTCATGAGCATGAGGGGGAACGCGTCGTGATGGGTGCCGGGCGGCGACTCGAACTCGATGATCTCGGGCGGGAAGATCGACAGATCGGGCAGTGGCTCATCCTCCTCGCGACCGAAGACGGAACGAAGTTCGGTGAGCAGGTCGTCGCTGCCGGGTTCGCCGCGCCGGAAGTGATCGAGGTCCTCCGGTCCGGGGAGGGCCTGCAGGGTGACCCGAGAGCCGACGAGTTCCGAGAGGCGTTCGTGCACGGCCGGGTCGGCGGCGGCGATCTCGGATCCATCGGGCAGCAGGATGATCGTGCGGCCGTCGTCGGTGTCGATGGCGGTGGCGCGCATGAGCGCCCCGAATCGCTTCGCGCCGCGGATGCCGCCCCGCACCTCATCGCGCACAGCCCAGCGTCGATCGCCGTCCAGACCCGTCGGGGTGATCCGAGCGCGCTCGACACATACGCCCACCATCGACTTCACCGGATAGCGCCAGATCGCATCGAGCCGCATGGAGGTCTCCATTCGTCGTCGTCCCGCAGCATCACAGCACAGCCCGACGTCTGTGGTGGGTATGGCCGCCGGTAGCCTTCACCCATGAGCGCCGGGAGCGAGGAACCTCAGGGCGAGGGCTCAGCCGACGGGCTGCCACGGCCCTCGAGGCGTCGCCCGATGGAGATCGGTGCTCTCATCGCCGCGCTGCTGTTCCTGGCGGGGGCCGTCGGCTACGTGATCGGCTCGCGCAGCTCGGCGCAACCCAGCAGCGCGGTGGATGTCGGATTCCTCATCGACATGTCCGAGCATCATGACCAGGCGGTGCGCATGGCCCTGATGGAGATGGCTCATGGTGAGGATCCCACCGTGCGCGGGTTCGCGCAGGATGTGGTGGTGTTCCAGAGGTCCGAACTGGGGTCGATGGAGGTGCTGCTGGCCGATCACGGGACGTCGCGCCCGGATCTCGATCCGGACCGTCCCGCCATGGCGTGGATGTCGATGTCCACCCCGGCGGGCTCCATGCCCGGTCTCGCCACCGACGAGCAGCTGGCGCAGCTCGAGGCGGCCCGGGGCGCCGAGTCCGACCGGCTGTTCCTCGAACTGATGACCGCGCATCACGTGGGGGGCGTGCAGATGGCGCAGTACGCCGCCGACCACGCCCGTGATCCGAAGGTGCGGGCGCTGGCGGACCGGATGGCGCGCTACCAGTCGGTCGAGGTCCGTGAGTATGCCCAGCGGGCGGCGAGGCTCGGCTACTCCCTCCCGGCGCTCGACCTTCCCGATGTCCCCGCCGGTGACCCGAGCCACGGCACGGAGATGGATCACTGACGCATCGGGCAGGGGGTACTGAGCACCGAGGTGCTCCACCGTCCTACTGTCGGATCATGTCCTCTGATGTGGTCTTCCAGATGCAGGTGCTCTCGGGCACGCACCTGATCGCCGGTGAACGAGTGGTCGGGGCCGGGGAGCGGGTCCCGATCGTCGATCCCGCCACCGAGGCTCGCTGTGGTGAGTTCGCCGAGGCGACGGCGGAGGAGATCGATCGGGCGGTGGTCGCCGCTGGAGTCGCGCAGCGGGAGTGGTGGGCCCTCAGCGCCCTCGAACGCACGGTGGCGCTCCATGATGTGGCGGCGCGTCTCGAGGCCGGTGCCGCGAAGGTGGGGGAGTGCCTCACCCGCGAGATGGGGAAGCCGTTCCGGGAGTCGCACTGGGAGGGCGGGGCCGCTGCCTCGGCCTTCCGGTACTACGCCGAGCTGGCCCGTCACGACCAGGGTCGCATCGCCGGTCCGGCGATCGCCGGCCAGGTGCACATGACAATGAAGGAACCACTCGGCACCATCGTGTCGATCGTGCCGTTCAACTTCCCGGTGCTGCTGTTCGGCTGGCAGGCCGCCGCAGCCCTCGCCGCCGGCAACGCCATCATCGTGAAGCCCTCCGAGCTGACCCCGCTGACCATCCTCATGGTGATGGACGCCTTCGCCGACCTGCCCGTCGGTCTCGTGCAGGCTCTCACCGGTGGCGCAGCGGTGGGTCAGGCGCTCGTCGCTCATTCCGACACCCACGGGGTGGCCTTCACCGGCAGTGTGCCGGCGGCCCGGGCGGTGGCCCGGGCTGCCGCTGAGCGGTTCAAGCCCACGCTCATCGAAGCCTCGGGCAATGATCCCTTCATCGTCATGCCCTCCGCCGATGTCGAGCTCGCCGCACGTGGTGCCGCCTTCGCCGCCTTCCTCAACTGCGGCCAGGTCTGCACCTCGGCGGAGCGGTTCTACGTGCATGCCGACGTCCATGACCGCTTCGTGGAGCGGTTGGCCGCCGAGGCGACGGCGCTGCGCATCGGCTCGGGTCTCGACGACGTCGACATCGGACCGCTCGCATCGGCGCGCGAACGCGATCGTGTCGAGGCCATCATCGCTCGGGCAGTCGCCCAAGGTGCCCGGGTGGTCTGTGGTGGTCGGCGACCGACTGCGCCGTCGACGGGCTGGTTCCTCGAACCCACGGTGCTCGAGGTGGAGCACTCGTTCGACATCATGCATGGTGAATGCTTCGGGCCGATCGCCCCGGTGTGTCGGGTGACGAGTCTCGACGAGGCGATCGCGCTGGCCAACGACTCACAGTTCGGTCTCGGTGCGAACATCTACACCGACCGGCTCGACGAGGCCTTCCGGGCGATCGAGGAGATCGAGTCGGGGATCGTGTGGGTCAACACCCCTCTCAACGACAACGACGCCGTGCCGTTCGGTGGCCGCAAGTTCACCGGCTCGGGTCGTGAGCTCGGCGCCGAGGGCCTCGAGCAGTTCCGCCGGTCGAAGATGGTGATGGTGGCGCCTCGGGCCGAGCCCGATCCCGAGTGGTTCCCCTATCCCGACGGCGATGGGTTCCGCTCGGTGGTCGAGACCGGCGAGTGAGGTCCTGATCCGAAGCCCGGGGTGGAGGATGGTTGCGGACGCAATAACCTGAGCCCTGAACCGAGGAGGCCTCCATGCCCGCTGTGACCGCTGATCCAACGACCCTTCCCCACCTCGCCGCTCCCGCTGGTGCACCCCGGACGCTTCGGTCGGTCACCACCGCCCCCGAGGGCTTCGAGGGCGAGGGGTTCCCCGTGCGCAGAGCCTTCGCCGGGGTGTCACTGGCCGATCTCGATCCGTTCATCCACATGGACCAGATGGGGCCGATCGTCTGGCCACCGATGCAGGCCAAGGGCACCGACTGGCATCCCCATCGCGGGTTCGAGACCGTCACCTACATCGTCGACGGCACCTTCCTGCACCAGGACTCCCATGGGGGTGGCGGGGTCATCTCCGACGGCGCCACCCAGTGGATGACCGCCGGCAGCGGCATCCTGCACATCGAGACGCCCCCTGAGGAACTCGTGCGCCGCGGCGGACTGTTCCACGGCATCCAGCTGTGGGTGAACCTCCCGAGCCGCTCGAAGATGCTGTCGCCGGCCTACCAGAACCTCGAGGCGTCCGATGTGACGCTGCTCGCCTCCGCCGATGATGGCGCGATCATCCGCGTGATCGCCGGCGAGATCGACGGAAACAAGGGACCGGGCTCGACGCACACACCGATCACGCTCGCCCATGTCACGGTGTCTCCCGGCGCCCGGGTGGTGCTCCCGTGGCATCGCGAGTTCAATGCACTGGCCTACGGCCTCGAGGGAGTGGGTGCGGTCGGAGCGGAACTCGCCGGCTTCGGGCAGGGTCGACTGGCCCTGTTCGGCGAGGGTGACACCATCGTGCTGCAGGCCGCCGAGGACTCGACCCTCGAGGTCCTGCTGCTCGGCGGCGAGCCGATCCGTGAACCGGTCGCCGCCCAGGGACCCTTCGTCATGAACACCCGTGAGGAACTGCTCACGGCCTTCGAGGATTTCCGCGCCGGTCGCATGGGCTCGGTCCCGGCCGGTGGCCTGCGCCCGTTCCGGGGCTGAGACCTCAGTCGCTCGGCCGCATGCGGTGGCCGGCCGACCGTCGCAGCAGCAGGCCCAGTCCGATCAGCAGGAACGCGACCGTCGCCGCTGCTGTCGTCTCCGCTCCGGTGATCGGCAGGATCTCCGGAGACGAGGTCGGTGGTGAGGTGTCGACGACCGGCGACGCCGCGACCAGCGGAGCCGCCAGTGCAGCTCGGACGGCCTCGTAGGCCGGCTTGGGCTGGAATGCGGTGTCGAACAACAGAGGTCGAGTCGGGGTCGGGAAGACTCCGAGGGCGTCGAGCCAGGTCGACCCATCACTGACACCCCAGATCGTGATCTCGGCGCATCCCCTGACCGACAGACAGGCTGCGGTGATGGCGCCGTACTCGACGGCCTGTCGGGCGAAGGCATCCGGATCGGTGGGGGAGACCGGGACATCGAGTTCGGTGATGGCCACCTGCAGCCCGAGGGAGGTGAAGTCGGTGAGCTGGGCGGTGAATCTCGCAGCATCGAGCGGATCACCGGGCAGTCGATGCGTCTGCAGTCCGACCCCATCGATCGGGACACCACGATCGATGAGTTCGCGCACCAGGGCCACGAGGGCCTCATGCTTTCCGGGCACCCAGTCGGATCCGTACTCGTTGAGCCACAGCTCCGCCGTCGGGTCGATGGAGTGGGCCAGTGCGAACGCCTCGGCGATCCAGTCGTCACCGAGCGACCAGAACACGCTGGTGGAGCGTCCGGTGCCGAGGCTGGCCAGTGGCTCATTGACCACATCCCAGCGGTGGACGGAACCTCGGAAGTGGTTCATCGTCGTGGTGATCTGGGTCTCGACGGCGGCGCGCAGCACGGCCGGGTCGCTGATGGCCCGTACCCACGCCGGCGTGTAGCTGTCCTGTGCCCACACCAGGGTGTGACCGCGCACCTCCATGTCGTGCGCGGCGGCATGGGCCACCACGGTGTCTGCATCGGTGAAGGTCCACACACCGGGGTCGGCCTGGGTGGCGTACCACTTCATGGCGTTCTCCGGAGTGACCGAGTCGAACTCGCGGACCAGGGTGCCTGCGTGGTCGGCGTCGGTGGTCTCCGAGGCCTCAGCCGTGGCACCGATGCGGATGCCGTTGAGGGTGGCGAGTTCCCGCAAGGTGCAGGACGTGGGGCGGGCGGGAACGCAGGAGGAGGCGGTCACTGCGCCGGACCGCGCTGGAGAGATCATCGCTGCGGTCATGGAGAGCAGGGCACACAGCACCATGCCGAGGACCGGAGCGAGTCGTTGCGTGGTTCGGATCACCCTGGGAACTCCTGCGTCATGCCATCGGAAAGCATGGCACGCCGCCGGTCGGCCCTCAGGAGCGCGGCACGAGTCTCGACAGTCCGGAGCTGAACGAGAGCACATACAGCTCGCCATCGGCATCGACGCCGAAGCCCACCACCGACTCGACCGGCAGATCGATCGCCGAGGCCGAGCGATCGGCCGGATCGAGGACGAACAGACCCGGTCGGGCCAGATCGGCGAACACGTACATGCCTCGCAGCCCGGCGATGGCCGAGCCGCGATAGACGAAGCCGCCGATGGCCGAGGAGCCTCCGACATTTCGCCATTCGTGCACCGGGTCGGTGAGGGTCTCGCTGCTCGATCCCTCGAACGGTTCCGAACCCTCCTTCACATCCCATCCGAAGTTCGCACCCAACTCGCCGGTCCCCACCCGGTCGATCTCCTCGATGCGGTTCTGGCCCACATCGGCGATCCAGTAGTCCCCGGTCTCCGAGTCGATCGAGAACCGCCATGGGTTGCGCAGCCCGAGGAAGGCGATCTCGGGAGCGGTGGTCGAGGAGCCGACGAAGGGGTTGTCGGCCGGGATGGTGTACGGCCGGTCAGCCCCGGCGGGACTCGGCGTGATGCGCAGGATCTTGCCGAGCAGGCTCCTGCGGTTCTGCGCATTGCCGAGCGGGTCGCCACCGGCGCCTCCGTCGCCCAGGCCGATGAGCAGGTTCCCGTCGGCGTCGACGGCCAGTTGGCCGCCGTTGTGGTTGGGGAACGGTTGGTCGACGAACAGCAGCACGCGGGCGGCCTCGGTGTCGGCCCGCCCGTCCCGGAACGGCGCCGCCACCACGGTGGTGTCGCCGGCGAGATCGGTGTAGTGCGCGTACATCTCCTCGCCCGATCGGGAGAAGGCGAGACCGAGCAGACCGCGCTCGCCGCCGGCCTCGGTGAGATCGGCGAACGAGGCCGCCGTGGTCGAGGAGCCATCGGTGGTGTCGATGCGGTGCACGACGCCGTCCTGACTGGCCACATAGACCACCGAGGTCGGGTCGCCCGGTCTGATGGCGAAGGCGGTGGGGCGGGCGACCTCGGCGACGGGGGCCAGGTCGACCTGACCCGAGAGCCGTGACAGATCACGGGGCTCGCTCGATCCGCAGGAACTCAGACCGACGGCGAGCAGACCGACGAGCAGCAGCAGCGCTGCGGATGATCTCCGAGGTCGAGGTGAGGACACCGACCCAGTATGCCGAGAGGGGCTCGCTCAGTCGGGGTCGCGGACCCAGTTGCCGTGGAAGCCGAACGGGATGCGCTGGGGGAGCTTGACCCGGGCCACGTAGCCCCGATCGAAGTCCTGTGCGTCGATGACCACGAACTCGGCGGACTCGTTGGTGTCGTCGTGGACGAAGGTGACCAGCCAGCCATCGTCCTCGACGGTGCTGCCGGGGCGCCCGATGAAGACCGGTTCTCCCGCGGCCCGGCCGATGCCGTGGTCGAACACCAGGCGCTCACCGGTGTGGAGGTCGTGCTTCACCGTGGGCCAGTGCATGGAGTCGGGGTCCACCTGGGCGCAGTAGCCGTAGCGGTACGGGCGGCCGGTGAGGGCTCCCCGATGACGTGGGAACTCGTTGACGCGTTCGTCGATGACTGTGGCGCTGGCGGTACGTGCGACCGGGTCGATCTCCCAGCGCTCCAGACGGGGGACCGAATCGCCGAACGGGCCGTTGAGATCGCTGCGCATCATGACGTCGTAGAAGCAGACATCGAGCACCACCCGACCCTCAGGGGTGTCGTAGGCGTTCATCGGATGGAACACGTAGCCCATCGGCACGTCGACCCAGATGATGTCGTCGGCTGAGCCCTCGCGGGGCATGAGCCCCACCCGGTTGCCGTAGTCGTCGAACCAGCGGAACGGGAAGTTCCGCCCGGCGACGGCGAGATCGAGATCGACGAGCACCGGCTGGTCGTAGACCACCACGTAGCGCTCGGTGATGGAGAGGTCGTGCACCATCGACATGCCCGGCAGGGGGATGTCGACGGTGCGGTTCACGCGTCCGTCGGTGCCGACCCGCACGTACTGGATGTGGTCCATCCACTCGGCCCACGCATAGACCATGGCGTGCATCTCGCCGGTGACGGGATCGACCTTCGGATGGGCGGTGAAGGCACCGGGAAGCGTGCCGCCGAAGTCGTTGCGGCCGATGGTCTCGAGTTCGTAGGTGAGCTCCACCGGGCAGCCGCCGGCCTCGACCATGGCCCAGGTGGTCCCGGCGAAACCGCCCACGTTGGTGTTGGGGCCGGTGGGGCTGTCGTTCCAGTTGCGACCGCTGATGTCGGGAAGGCCACGGGCGGCGCTGACGGCACGGGAGCCGACGTATCGGTTGCGATACCACTCGGCCCGTCCCTCCCGCAGGCGGATGCCGTGCACCATGCCGTCGCCGAGGAACCAGTGATGGGTCGCGGGGTCGACCTGGCCGATGGGGTTCGGACCGTTGCGGAGGTAGCGACCGTTGAGCTCGGCGGGCAGCTCGCCGATGACCTCGAGGTCGAGGGCCGTGACCTCCTCGGTGACCGGGGCGTAGTTCCCCACGAGATAGCGATTGGCGGATGTCGAGAGGCGCTCTGCTTCCATACAGGGGTTCTATCGGAAACCTGCGCACCGCGCTCGTGGTGCTGATGGTCGCGGACTGGTCCGAACCTCCTGCGGCCCCCGAAGGGATCGGGCGGTCTCCGGTTGTGCAGTCGAACGGGGACCCCGCTGGAGATGAGCGTCCGACTACCGTTGGCCCGTGGAACTCGGGTCTCAGATCTTCAGGACACCGCGAGTTCTGCTCATGGGTGTCATGGTCGGTCTCGTCACCGTCGTGGCCCTCTCGATACCGGCAGCGGCGCAGACGGCGATCCCGAGCACGGTGACGGTGACCAGGCCCGTGGTCCGGGTGGCGGTCTGGGCCGTCCCCCCGTTCATCGAGAAGTCAGCGGACGGCAGATTCAGCGGCTTCAGCATCGACCTGCTCCGCGACATCGCCGATGATGCAGGATTCGAGGTCGACTATGTCGAGGTCGACTCGGTCACCGCCCAGCTCGATGTGGTGCGCGACGGGCGGGCCGACGCCGCGATCAGTGCGATCAGCATCACCTCGGGCCGTGAGGAGACCGTCGACTTCAGCACCTCCATGTTCGAATCGGGGATCCAGGTGATGGTGTCGAGCTCGGCGGGAGGCGTGTCGTTCACCGGGATCCTCGCTGAGATCTTCACGCCGATCCTGCTGATCCTCTTCGGGCTGATCGTGGCCGGCACGCTGTTGGCCGGCACCTTCGTATGGGCACTGGAGCGCAACCATGGCAATGAGCACTTCACCAACCCAGGCGTCCGCGGTGTGTTCGACGGGATCTGGTGGGCGACGGTCACGCTGTTCACGATCGGGTACGGCGACATGGTGCCGCGGCGTGTGCTCACCCGGATCGTCACCATGGTGTGGATCTTCTTCGGGGTGCTCATGGTGGCGGCGATCACCGCGCAGGTGACCACATCGCTCACGGTGGAGCAACTCCAGTCGCGGATCACCTCGGTCTCCGAGCTGGCCGGGCGCGAGGTCATCACCTATCCCGGCACCACCTCCTGGGACTACCTGCGCAGCAACGGTCTCGATCCGCGTCCGGTCGAGGACATCGATCTCGCCTATGACGAGGTTCGATCCGGTGCCGCCGATGCGTTCGTCTTCGATGCCTCGATCATCCAGTGGCTGGTGGCCAACCGAGGTGGGGTGGAGGCCGCCGGGCCGGTGATCCAGCCGGAGAACTACGGGATCGCCGTGGCGGAGGGAAGTCCGCTGAAGGAGACCATCGACCGGGCGCTGCTGCGACTGCGCGAGGACGGCACCTACGAACGGCTGAAGCGGTCGTACTTCGGCTGAGCCGAAGGGTCCCGCCCTCGGCGCCCTCCTGGTTCGGTGGAGCTGGGGGGAATCGAACCCCCGTCCGCTGAGTGATGACTGTCCGCGCTACGACCATTCCCGAGATGCGTGGCTCACGGCTGCCACACCGCCGGGTCGGGTGGGACCGAGGTCCCGCCGCCGGATCTTCCTCCGATGCCAGTGGTCTTTCTCACCGTCAGCCTTCTTTCAGGCTGTCACTCCCTGCTTCTGTTGCCGGGCTGCAGTGAGCTGGCCCCGTGCGCCATTGCTGGTCACTGTGTCTCTCATCGGTCTGACTGATCAGGCCGCGAGAGCGAACTCGCCATCGGCGGTTCTTTGGTTGCCCCCGTTTAAAGAGTCTGAGGCAACTCTGGTCGCACGATCCAGCCTCCGGTCCCAACGTCGAAACCGATCAGCCCCTGATCGTCGCCGCCTTGTCTCCGGCGACAGACGCAGCGTAGCGGTCCCCGACGACGGTTCCCCTGCGGATTCCCGATGGGATGGGTCGAGAAGGTCGGGACGGATCGGTCACCGCGTCGGGTTCTGCAGGAACTCGA
>JAGWYK010000148.1 GCA_018969405.1 Acidobacteriota bacterium | reverse complement strand
CGTCCGACCGGCACGACCTTCACCGTCGGCGAGCTCGAGGAGGACGCCGAGTACACCATCAGTGTGCGTCCGGTGAACGCCGAGGGCGCCGGGGTGCCGTCGGATCCCATCACCTTCACCACGGGGACCCCCGTCGACGGTTCGGGTGTCGGCGGCGCCGGTCAGCTGCCCTACACCGGGACCGACACCCGGCCGCTGCTGGCGCTGGGCCTGGTGCTGCTGGCCGCCGGCGGTGCGCTGGTGGCGCTGCGACGTCGAGCAGTGCGGGTCTGACTCAGTCGCGCACGAGGCCGAGGCGGTCGGCGAACGCACGGGGTCCGACCACGATGAGTTCGCTCACCGCCCGGCTCACGCCGACATAGAGCAGCGCCTCCTCGTCGGGCTTGATGTCGCCGGTGGCGGCGAGGATCACGGTGTCGAACTCCAGACCCTTGAGTCGGTGCACGTTCTCGCAGAGCACGGCGCCGCGCTCGCGGTCCTCCCAGCGCACGAGATGCAGGGCGCTGCGCAGGTGGTCGCGCACCTTCGACCGCACCGTGCCCACGCACACGCTGGCGCTGCTGCGGCCCTCGTTCTCCACGATGCGCTCCAGCTCCCGATCGACGGCATCCTCCACCGCATCGATGTCGTTCGTCTCGATCCACACCACGCCCAGTCCCTCGGGGGACTGCAGAGGTGCGGGCGCGCCGCCGAGATGGTTGCGCAGCAGGCGGGCGATGGGACGGGCGTTGCGGAAGTTGCTGGCCAGTTCCACCTGCACCCAACCGTCGTCGGCCTCGGGGAACACGAAGCCGCGCTCGTAGATGCCCTGGCCCTCATCGGCCAGCACCAGAACCCGACGACGACCGTCGGGGTCGAGCAGGGCCTGCAGCAGCGCGATCCAGGCGGGGGAGAAGTCCTGGGCCTCGTCGATGATGATGGTGTCGAAGCGGGCGCTGATCAGGGGCCAGTGCCGCACGAGATGACCGAGCGCCTCGGTCTCCCACCAGTGCTGGGGCGCATCGGGGGGGATGACGAGCTCGGGCATGCCCGGCATGGACAGCACCGTGCGGATGAACGGTCCGATGGTGAGCGACTCGTCGGCGTCGAAGCCGATGGACTCGGTCAGCCAATCGGCCAGCGGGTCGTTGTAACAGGTGAGCAGCACGCGGTCGTTCTCCCGCCAGGCCTGCTGCGCCCAGCGCACGCCGAGGTGGGTCTTGCCGGTACCGGCTCCGCCGCGCACCAGCACCCGGCGGTTGCGCGAGAGCGACACCATCGAGGAGATCTGGGCGTCGCAGAGCTGCTGCAGGGCGGTGCGGGTGGCGGTGGTGCGGGCCTCGGCGTCCCAGCGGAACTCGGCGTCGGGCCGCAGCAGCGCCACGATCCCCTCGATCTGGGTGGCGGTGAGGGCCCGGTTCCAGGCCGTGCGGGTGTGGGCGAGGCGTTCGATGGGATCGTCGGGATCCAGCAGGTCGGCGGCCAGCAGCACCTGGGCGGGGTTGATGTCGGGGGTGAGGTCGCCGGTGATCTCCCGGGTGTTGGGGAAGGCGAGGCCGAACACCACCTCGAGTCGTTCGAGACCCTCGACGTTCTTCCGGATGAGCCGTTCGAGCCGTTTGGAGTTGTCGAGGGCCTGCTTGATGGGCTGGGGGTTGAGCGGGGTGCGCTCCTGGCCGTGCCAGATGCCCTCACGGATGGAGACCCGGTGGCCCTTGACCTCCACGAGCACCACGCCCATGTCGGGGTGAACCAGCACGATGTCGGTCTCGTGCGGGCCCTGCTCGTCGCGCATGCCGACGCTGGGAATGATCAGCCAGTTGCTGTAGAGGCCGGTGATGAAGGAGCTGACCACGGTGCGCTCGGCATCGTTGGCCAGCTGGTCCATCGGGAAGTCTGCGGGGATGATCCGTCCCATGTCCGCCTCGGAGGTGATGT
>JAGWYK010000053.1 GCA_018969405.1 Acidobacteriota bacterium | reverse complement strand
CGAACACCCGCTCCGCCGAGGCGATGCCCGACTGCAGCTGGTTGGCCATGGACGCCAACTGGTTGATGGGCTGGGTGAACTGCCGGGAGTACTGGATGAAGGCCTGGATGTCGCCGATGCTGAGATTCCCCGATGCCACCCGCAGACCGCCGATCACGGCGATGGCCACATAGTTGAGGTTGCTCACCAGCATCATCGCCGGCTGGATGATGCCGGAGATGAACTGAGCACCGAACGAGGCGTCGAAGAGCTTCTCGTTGAGCGACTCGAACCGTTCCTCGGTGGCGCGCTGCTGACCGAAGACCTTGACCAGCGAGTGACCGGCGAAGGTCTCCTCGACGAGGGCGTTGAGCGAACCGGTGTGCGACCACTGGGCGATGAACCGCTTCTTCGAGCGCGCCGCGATGAACCGGATGGTGAACATCGTGACCGGGACCGTCGCCACGGCGACGAGCGTGAGCAGCGGCGAGATGGTGAGCATCATGATCAGCACACCCACCACGGTGAGCAGCGAGATGAACAGCATGCTCAGGGTCTGGGCGAGGCTCTGGGCGATGTTGTCGATGTCATTGGTGACGCGACTCAGCAGATCGCCGCGCGGGGCCCGATCGATGTAGCCCAGCGGCAGGGCGTTGATCTTGTCCTCGACGGCGGCCCGCAGCCGCCGCATGGTGCGGTGCACCACGCCGGCCAGCAGGAACCCCTGCGCATAGGCCAGCGCCGCCGATCCGAGATAGAGCGAGGTGACGATGAGCAGGGTGCGATGGAGCGCGAGGTAATCGATGCCGGTCGGCGAGAGCACTCCACGCACGATGGTGGTGGTGGCGTTGCCGAGGATCTTCGGCCCGACCACCGACATGACCACGCTGAACACCGCGAACAGCAGCACGAGGATCATCCGGAGCCGCTCGGGGCGCAGCAGCGAGATCAGCCGCAGGGTCGAGTTGCGGAAGTCCTTCGACCGTTCGACCGGCATGGTGGCCATGGTCATGCGCGGACCGACGGTGGCCCGCGCCTCGGCGGCGGGGGAGCGGGGCGGGGCGGCGCGCTCGCTCATGCGGCCTCCTCCGCGGTGAGCTGCGAGGCCACGATCTCGGCGTAGGTCGGGCAGGTCGCCAGCAGTTCCTCGTGGGTGCCCAGTCCCACGCACTCACCGTGTTCGAGCACGAGGATCTGATCGGCGTGGCGGATCGTGGAGACCCGCTGGGCCACGATGATCACGGTTCTGTCCGCCACCACCGGCACCAGCGCCGTGCGCAGCCGGGAGTCGGTGGCCAGATCCAGGGCCGAGAACGAGTCGTCGAACACATGGATGCGGGGTCGGCGCACCAGGGCCCGGGCGATGGCCAGCCGCTGGCGCTGGCCCCCCGACACATTGGTGCCCCCCTGGGAGATGGGGGCGTCGAGCCGGTCGGGCATGGCGTTGACGAAATCAGCGGCCTGGGCGATCTCGAGGGCGGTCCAGAGATCGGCCTCGGCGGCCGCCGGGTCGGCGAAGAGCAGGTTGGACCGGATGGTGCCGGAGAACAGATACGGCTTCTGGGGCACGATGGCGACCGTGCGCCAGAGCAGTTCGGGATCGAGGTCGCGCACATCGACCCCGTCGACGAGCACCGCACCATCGGAGCAGTCGATGAGGCGGGCGATCAGATTGACCAGCGAGGTCTTGCCCGATCCGGTCGAGCCGATGATGGCGGTGGTCTGCCCCGGTCGGGCGGTGAACGAGATGTTCGACAGCACCGGCGTCTCGGCTCCCGGGTACGAGAAGCTCACCTCACGGAACTCGAGCACGCCGCGACCGTCGGTGCTGGTGATCGGTGTGACCGCAGCAGCGATCGACGACGAGGTACTGAGCACCTCATGCACGCGCTCGGCGCACACCGAGGCGCGGGGCCACATGACGGCGACGAATGTCGCCATCATCACCGCCATGAGGATCTGGACCAGATAGGTGAGGAACGCGACGAGTGCGCCGACCTTCATGTCGTCGGACCCGATGCGACCGCCGGCCACCCAGACCGCCGCTGCGCTCGACACGTTGAGCACCAGCATCACCGTCGGGAACATCGAGGACATGTAGCGACTGGTGAGTGTCGCGGTGCGCGTCAGTCGGTCGTTGGCCTCACCGAAGCGCTCGGTCTCGAGTGGTTCGCGCACGAAGGCGCGGATGACGCGCATCCCGATGATCTGTTCGCGCAGCACCTGGTTCACGCGGTCGATGCGCACCTGCATGGTGCGGTACTGCGGGACCACTCGGACCACGATGGTGCCGATGCTGGCGAGCAGCACCGGGATGGCGATGACGAGGATCGCCGAGAGCGGAGCGTCCTCGCGCACGGCGAGGAAGATCCCGATGGCGATCGTGATGGGTGCGGAGATGAAGGTGGTGCAGAGCATGACCACGAGTGTCTGCACCTGCTGCACATCGTTGGTGATGCGGGTGATGAGCGACGGAGCGCCGAAGCCGTCGACCTCGTGGGTGGAGAAACCGGTGACGGTGTGGAACAGGTCGTCGCGCAGATCTCGGCCGAAGCCCATGCCGGCCCTCGAGCCGAACCAGGTGGCGCTGATACCGAACACCGCCTGCACCAGTGACAGACCGAGCATCACCGCTCCGATCCGCAGGATGTACCGGGTGTCGCCGGTGAGCACGCCCTGATCGATGAGCATGGCGTTGAGGGTGGGCAGGGTCATGGTGGCGCCCACGGCCACGATCTGCAGGGCCATCACCGCCAGCAGCAGTCTCCGGTACGGCAGCAGATGGCTTCGCATCAGCGAGACGAGCACGGTTCCCCCTCACTGGGCATCGTACGGGGGACGGTCGAACCCGCGAAACTCGGCGGGTCCGGATTCACTCCGTCGTTGGGTCGACGGTGTCCATGGTGGAGCGGCGGGGCACTCGGCCGGTGAGGATCAGGGCGACCACGGCGAGAACCGCGAGTGACCCCAGCGCAGCATCGAGACCCTGGATTCGGGCCCGACGGTTCTCGGCCACCACGGCATCGGTCACGGTGGGATCGACCCCGGCGTCGTCCATCCGGGCGCGCAGGTCGGAGTCGGACAGGAACGGCGCCCCGGGGGCGAGGGTGACCGTCGCGGTGGACTTCACCGAGTCGGGCACCGCCGGGTTCTGCTGGATGCCGGTGAGCAGGGAGGCGCTGAGCGCGCCGATGAGGATCGAACCAGCCAGGGCGGTCCCGATCGAGGCGCCGAGGTTGGTGGCGGTGTTCTGGAGGCCCCCCACCTCGCCGCTCTCGCTGGTGGGCACCGCCGACACCGTGACCGCACCCAACTGTGACGACAGTGCGCCCATCCCCAACCCGACCAGCAGCAGCGGCACGCCCACCACGGCGGCGTTGGCGTCGAGTTCGATGCCGCTCATGAGTGCGACGATGCCGCCCAGCAGCAGCAGGACACCCACCCGCACGATCCGCCGGGGTGAGGTCTGCGGCCAGATGCGCGGCACCCCGATCGCGGAGACCAGCAGGGCGATCGACAGCGGCATGACCCGCAGTCCGGTCTCGATGGCGGAGAGTTCGAGCACGACGGAGAGGAACAGCGGAATGATGAAGAACACCCCGGCCTGCAGCATGAACTGGAACAGCAGCATCACCAGGCCCCCGGTGAGCTGAGGATTGGCGAACATGGAGGGACGCATGAGCGGCTCGCGACTGCGGGCGATCCGGTGCTGCTGCCACAGGATGAACATCCACACGATCAGACCACCGGCGAGGATGAGCCAGAACGAGGCCGAGAGTCCCAGAGGGGCGGGAGCGCCCGGTCGTTGGGAGATCCAGCCCCACTCGCTGGTGCGCAGCACCCCGAACACGGCGAGGCCGAGTCCCAGCACCGACAGCAGGGTGCCGACCACATCGAGCTGCACCCGGGCGGTCACGGGGGCGTCGACGACCCGCCGGGACAGCACGAGGATCAACCCGACCACGGCCACCTCGCCGAAGAAGACCCAGCGCCAGGATCCGTAGGTGGTGGCAGCACCGCCGAGCAGGGGTCCCGCCGCCACGGCGATGGCCCCGGCGGCCGCGATCAGGCCGTAGGTGCGGGGTCGTTCGGCCGGGGCGAAGTTGGTGGCCACCAGCGCCACGGTGGCGGGCATGATGAGTGCCGCACCCATGCCCTCGAGCAGTGACCAGCCCAGCAGCAGCACTGGCAGCGAGGTGGCCAGACCGGTGACGAGGGAGCCGCAGCCGTAGATCACACAGCCGATGGCGAAGGCCCGCCGGCGGCCGATCATCGAACCGACCTTCCCGCCGGTGATCATCAGGGTGGCCATCACGAGTGTGTACAGGGTGATGGCGGTCTGGATGCCGGTGATCGAGGTGTGCACGTCGGTGGCCACCGTGGCCATCGACACGTTCATGACGGAACTGTCGAGGGTCATCAGGAAGGCGGCGGCGGCCAGCGTCACGAGGACGGCCCCAGAGGCTCCTCGCTGTTCGGTCATGGTGTCGGTCATGGGTCCGACGGTAACGGTGGGGTCACCACGGGGGAGGGACCTGCTACTGGTCACCCCCACGACCTCATCGCACCTGGTTCACCGTGAGGATGATCGAGGGGATCGCCGGTCGGTCCGGACCGGTCTGGGGCGGAGCCGCCAGCAGCGAGATGTACGGGCTCTGCGAGGACCACAGGATCTGATACGAGTCGCAGACCCCGGGCGCGCTGCAGGTGACCGGGACGAACCAGTTCCAGGCCGCCACGAGACGCACGGCGTTGGACTGCAGCGAGACATCGGTGCTGGTCTGGGGGACGTTCACACCGTTCATGGCCAGCCAGATGCTGACGGCGCTGGAGCCACCGCCCTGGGAGCGGGTGAGCTGGGCGGAGAACTGGATGTTGTAGAACCCGGCACGGGTGAAGGTGATGCGCGAGCCGTCGGTCATCGAGACCCCGACGTTGTTGGCCGTGTCGGCCTGCCCGAACAGCATCGGATAGGTGGTGTCGGCGAGGAAGCCGGGGTTCACGCTCACGTCGCCCTGGGTGGTCTCGTCCCAGAAGGAGCCGACATCGCCGAACCCGCTGACCCCGGCGGGCCCCGTCGGTCCGGGAGGGCCGGTCGGGCCGGTGTCGCCCGTGGCGCCGGTGGGCCCGGTGGGCCCGGTGGGACCGGTGGGTCCGGCTGGTCCCGTGGGGCCGTCGGGTCCCGTCGCACCGGTGGCCCCGGTCGGTCCGGTGGGGCCGGCAGGGCCGGTGGGACCCTCCGGTCCGATGGCGCCGGTCGCGCCCATGAGGCCTGTCGGACCGGTGGCTCCGGTCGCGCCCGCCGGTCCGATGTCGCCCGTGGCGCCAGCGGAACCCGTGGCGCCGGTCGCCCCTGCGGGGCCCGTCGCTCCCGTCGCACCGGTGGCACCGGCAGGGCCCGTCGCACCGGTGGCGCCCACCGCGCCGGTCGCGCCAGCTGGTCCGGTGGCGCCGGTGGCTCCGGTCCCCCCTGCAGGTCCGGTCGCACCGCTGGCTCCGGCCGGTCCGGTGTCGCCCGTGGCGCCGGTCGCCCCTGCGGCGCCATCGCTTCCCGGCGGTCCTGACGCGCCCGCTGCGCCGGCGAGTCCGACCGCACCCGCTGCGCCGACCGCCCCGGGACCGCCGCGCATGCCCTGCGCCCCCCGCAGCGATTCGAGGAACGTATCGACGTCGCCGGTGTTGCCCGCCGCCAGCCATGCGTCGTACGCGCTGATGACGCAGCGTCCATCGGGGGTGGTGGTGCACGGTGCCTCGACCGCCGACTGTCGTCCCTCGCAGCCGTGCAGCAGCAGGGCGATGATGGCGATGATCACCGCCCCCACCGCCAGCACACGGAACGGCCACTGACCTGAGGCCGTCTCCTCCTCGATCCCCTCGTCCGTCGTGCTCTCCGGGTTCGTCATGGCGGCACCATAGGAACGCGGGGCGGGATCCGAGTCGGGTTCCCCTCACCGGAGGCAGCGGAACCGCCCTCCGGGGCGACGGGGCGATCGTGTTCCGAGACGTCAGTCGACGGCGGATCGGAAGTAGCCGGCCACGTCGATGATGACGTCGGGACAGCCCTGGTTCGTCATCACCTGGATCGACCCACCGGCGCCGAGACCGACCACGACCATGTTGGCGATGGTCTGGCCGGCGGTGAAGTTGATGTTCGACGCCGTCGGACGCGGGCGCCCCGAGGGCCACACCGTGAGGAAGCCGTCGCCGCTGCCGCCGGTGACGGTGACGTTGAGCGCCACCGATCGTGCGCCACCGGGGTCGGTGCTCTGGGGCACGCCGACCCGTCCGGCGATGGTCACGGTGCGCCCGGCGGATCCCACGCAGGGGCCGGTGGTACGGGTGTCGATCACGCGGGCCGGGGTCAGGCCGACGAATCCGCCGGCGACCACGGGAGTTCCACCCTTGGAGTACCCGGCGATGTCGACGATCACCTGCGGGCAGCCCTGATTGCTCACCAGGTCGATGGTGCCGCCCGCGCCCACCTTCACCGTGGCCATGTTCGGCACGGTCTGGCCGGCGGTGAAGTTCAGGTTCGAGGCGGTGGGTCGGGCGGCGCCGGTCGGCCACAACGTGAGATAGCCATCGGCGCTCGGTTCGGTGACGGTGACGTTGAGCACCACCGCGGCAGCACCGCTGGGCACCGCCCCGACACCGGCAACTGTGAGGCGTCGCGGTGTGGCGGACACGCACGGACCATCGGTGCGGGTGTCGAGCACGCGGTCGGGAGTGATGCCGACGAAGCCGCCCTTTCCGGCCGACCCCCCGACGTAGTACCCGGCGATGTCCACGATGACCTGCGGGCAGCCCTGGTTGGTGACGAGGTTGATCGACCCGCCCGCGCCGAGTTTGGCGGTGACCATGTTGGCGATGGTCTGGCCGGCGGTGAAGTTCAGGTTCGACGCCGTGGGCCGGGGTTGCCCGGCGGGCCAGACGGTGAGATAGCCCGGGGCGCCGGGTCCGGTGACGGTGACGTTGAGGGCGACCGCCGATGCGGTGGAGGGCACGCTGTTGCGCGCCGCGATGCGGATGGTCTGTCCGTTTCCGTCCACGCAGCGTCCGGTCTCCCGGGTGTCGAGGGCGCGCACCGGTGTCGAGGTCACCAGACCGCCGGGGCCGGCGAAGGGTGCCGTGGGCTCCGCCTCGATCTGCAGCGCGCCGTCCCCCACCCGCAGCGGCAGCAGATGGGCTCGGCGCTGGCCCTGGGTGGTGCAGGTGCCGCTTCCGGTGCAGGCCGGATAGGGCGGGTAGTCGGTGTAGGGCGCGTTCCAGGAGTGGTGCACGAGGTGCAGGCGTCCGGCGGCGTCGGTGAGGATCGAGCCGCCCCCCGGTCCGAGTTCGGTGGCGGTGTTGTCCAGCAGTGGGACGGCCGAGGAACGCGTACAGGGTCCCATCGGACCAGCGCAGCGGGCCTGACCCATGCGGTAGTCGCCGCTGCGCCATTCGTTGGCCGAGTAGATCAGCCAGTAGGCCCCACCATGATGCACCATCGAGGGGTTCTCGATGCCATGACCCTCCCAGGTGTCCTCCTGAGGGATGTCGTTGATGATGGTGCCTGGATTCGTGGCCAGCAGGAGCTGCGGGGAACTGAGGAAGGCGAAGCTCCGGCCATCGGGTGAGAGTCGGCGCGACCACAGTCGCGTGGGGGTGGATCCGGGTACGCCGGCGGACTTCCACAGCAGATACGCGCTGCCGTCGACGTCGATGAACGGTTCGGGATCGATGCTGCCGGCCGGATCGACGTCGCACTGGAACGGCGCGTCCGCGCTGTCGGTGAACGGACCGGCGGGGGAGGGCGCGGTGGCCATGGAGATGCAGCGTCGGGTGTCGCTGACCTCCCAGGAGGTGAACGCCACCCATGTACTGCCGAACTTCGCCACCCCGGGACCCCATTGGGCCTTGCCGGTGCGCGAGACCCCGCCCTTGGACCAGCGCGGGGGAACGGGGAACGAGTCGTTGAAGTAGGGATCGCTGTTGTACGGGTTGGGGGCGTAGGCCGGACGGGGGATCCAGGTGACGAGATCGGTCGAGGACATCGCAGGCATGAGCGACCCGCCGGTGGAGGTGGCGTAGGCCCAGTAGGTCGAGCCGTCACGCACCACGGTGGGATCGGGGAAGTTCTGGGTGTAGGGAACCCCCGGCCGGAACCAGGGAGCGCCGGGGTAGGCACTGGCGGGTGACGCGGTGCTGAGGACGGTCCCGACGAGGGTCATGGCCACGAGGACGCTCGCCAGTGCGGCCACGGCGAGGCGTCGGATTCCCATGCCTGGAGTGTAGGGAGGCGGGGCCGGGCGTCGCGGTCGGGAGCCATGGGTCCCGCGCCGATCCGGGCCGGGGTCCGGTCGACGGTTCAGCGCGATCTGCGGGAGACGCCGATGTCGAGCGTCCGGTTCCGGTCGATGGTGGTGGAGGTGCGCAGGGTGCCGCCCTCGTCGGTGACGGTGGCATCACCGAGGCCCGTGAGCCCGGTGAGTCTCGTGCTCGGATCGGTGGAGCGGACACTCAGGCGGAGCAGGTCGTCGTTGACCGTGGGTTGATGGGGCAGTTGCAGCTGCAGACCCGAGGCGGTGAGCGGGATGGAGCCGGTGAGGCGGAAGCGCAGGGTCCTGGTGCCGCCCGGGGGGATGGTGATGCCCTTGGAGTACACCAGCAGACTGCGGTCGGTGAGCGGCCCCAGTTCGATCGGTTCACCGTCGAGGGTGGCATCGCTGATGCGCATCGAGGTGTAGATCGAGAAGTACATGCCGTTGGTGCCCGTCGGTTCACCGTTGTCGTTGCCGATGATGTAGCCGGGCAGTCCGCCGGCGGGGGAGTCGTTGCGCAGCTCGACGGTGACGTCGCCCTCGAACCGGCTCCGGGAGGGGTCGACGGTGGCGTCGATGGTGAACGATCGGTGGAGGAAGTAGTCGATCTTGTTGGCGAACGAGGCGGAGTTCCGGAACGAGAACAGTCCGGCGTCGACCGGGTACTCGAAACGGCCGGTCAGGCCGAGGCGATCGAGGAACGACTGCGCCGTCGGATCGAGTACCGAGAACATGAGATGACCCTCGGAGGCCGCCGGACCCAGTGCGCGGGCGATGTCGCGGTAGTTGGTGCGCGAGGAACGCAGCAGCGCATCGAAGGCACGGTCGCCCACGGCGGCGAGCACATCGCGACGCTGCGTGGTCTGACCGGCGAACTCGAGGTACTGGCCGTGCAGCAGGTACTCGGCGGCGTTGTCGGCGTTGAGCGGTGTGTCGATCCCGTCCACCCGGATCGGGCCGGTGAGCCGCAGCAGGCTGGCCAGACCGAACGGGTCGATGACGATCACGCCATCGATGCGCTCCCCGGTGGCCTTGGCATAGAGCTGTTCCACCATCGCCACATCGCTGGGCAGGTCGGGGGCCACGGTCCAGTTCTGGGCGAACATCTGTGGGTTGAACCGGCTGTAGAGGTTCTTGAAGTCCGGGGTGGCGACATAGGTCAGTTCGGGACCGAGTCGCCGGTTGAGCGAACCGACGCTCTCGGAACGGTCGAGCGAGAGCCGCCCGCGGTCGGCGCGCAGCACCGAGTAGGAGCCGACGAATCCTCCGAGGAACCGGGACTCGGACTCGCTGGTGAACTCCACCAGATAGGTGCGCGGGGTGGTCGCTCCGAGCATGTCGGGCAGGGCCCCGAGCGCGATGGAGGCGGTCTGCAGTTCGGGGGCGACGGTGTCGACCCGGTCGGTGAGATCCTCGATGCGCGACGCCACCGGAGGCAGCAGCCAGGGGCGGGGGATGGCGGAGAGATCCTGCTGCACGGCGTCGACCTCGAGGTTCAGCGCCGCCACCGGGGCCTGCATGGCGGTGATCTGGTCGAGATCGATGCCGTCACCGGTGAGCCGGACCTTGTCGTACGGCGCCGCCACCACGGCGGTGCGGGCACTGGCGGCCAGATCGCCGCCGGCACCGATGGCGGCGCGGGCGGCCTCGATGTTGGCGCCGAGCACGGGCAGGAAACGCGCCGGTGACATCACCGGGGAGTCGATCTTGCCGGCGGCCTCGCGGTAGCGGGCATCGGCGAGGGCGAACGCCTCGGCGGCGGCCTCGAGGTCTCCTGCTCGGGTGGCGGCGATGCCATCGCGCGAGGCGTCGACGGCTCGGCGCAGCGATGGCGTGGTGAACAGTCCCAGCACCATCGCGCCGAGCACGACGACACTGAGCAGTCCACCGAGGATCCCGGCGGCGATGCGTACGGGACGCCGCCGGGCGATGTCGATGTCGCGCCGGGCCGAGATCAGCACCGGTGCGGCCCCGATGAGGGCGAGCAGGCCGACGATGAGGACCGATTCGGACTCGGGGGGATGGAGCAGGGCGGCCACGACGAGGGCGGCGATGGGGGCTCCGGACACCCGGAGGGTGTCAGGGGAACGCAGGGCGATCAGGGCGAGTGCGGCGGCGAACGCGGCGGCGAGGATCCACGGGGATCCGATGGTGGCGGCGACTCCCAGGCCGGCCCACCACAGCAGGGCCAGCGGTCGGGCCCGGGCGGCGGCGAGCACGAGAAGGAGCACCGATCCGGCCACCCAGAGGCGATCGGCGGTGGGCGACGCGGTGAACTGCGGTGCCATCGCCGCGGCCAGCACCGCAGTGGCCGCGGCGAGCAGCCCGATGAGGAGTCGTCGGGTCATGGCCGAATCGCGACGCATCCCTCACCGAGGTGAGGGATGCGGTCGATCAGGGCGATGGGGATGGGCTCAGGCGTTGGTGCGAGCACCGCGGCGGCGCATGGCCACCACCGACACGCCACCGGCGAGCAGCAGCACCACGGCGATGCGCACCAAGGTGGCCGAATCGGAGCCCGTGTAGGGCAGCGGACCGCCGGAGCCGTCACCGGGCACGAAGGCGCCGGAGGTCTCGACATGGAAGGTGCCGTCGAGGGTGAGCGGCGCGCCCGAGGGATCGACACCTTCGACCTGCAGGTCGTAGTCGCCGGAGGCGGTGCCGGCCGGGACGGTCCAGTCGTACTCGGCGAACCCGTTCTCATCGGCGATGTCACAACCGACGAGCTGATCCTCGACGTAGAAGCAGACCTCGGTGCCGGGCTTGAAGCCGCCGACGGTGAAGTTCACGGTCTCGCCGGCCTCGACGATGTCGTCATCATTGGCGTTGGGATCGATGATGATCGTGGAGGGCGGTTCGGTGACCGGCGGATAGGTCGTGGACGGCGCCGCACCGGCGCGGGCAGCGGTCAGGGAGAGCATCAGCACGATGGCCACGGCAGCCGCCAGGGTCATGCGCAGCGCCCGCGTGGGGGTGGCTGCGGCGGCGATGGACTGTGGGATCATCTGGGCCATGGACGTCTCCTCGATCGACGGGACCAGTAGACGGAAAGTATGGCCCATGGAGCCCCCGGAGTCCACTCACCCCAAGGGAGATGGGGCCTCCGGGCCCGCCGGAGCCCTCTCGGACCACCGTTCCGACGCGACCACTGCGGTCCTTGGGTAGGGTGCGGTCGTGAGCCGGTCGGAGGGAGATCCCCAGATCCTGGTGGTGTGCACCGCCAACATCTGCCGCTCCCCCATCCTCGAGGGCATGCTGGCCCGCAGCCTGGCCGATGCCGGAGCCCCCGTCGGAGTCCTCTCGGCGGGCCTGCTCGACTGGGACACTCCCGTCGATCCCGGAAGTGTCCGGGCCACGGCCCAGTACGGCATCGACATCTCCCGGCACCGGAGCCGGCCCGTCTCCACCCTCGATCTGGGTCGGTTCGATCTGGTCCTCACCATGACCCGGGAGCATGTCCGGGGCATCGTGGAACGTGACGGGTCGGCCTACCGCCGCTCGTTCACGGTCAAGGAGTTCAGCCGACGACTGGGCGACGCCATCCCGCCCATCCCGGGCGGCGATCTGCGTGAGCGGGTCGAACACCTCTCGAAGGGTCGCACCGGGGCCTCGATGCTCGGATCCTCCTCCGAGGACGACATCGCCGACCCCCATGGCGGCAAGCAGAGCGAGTTCGACACGGTCGCCGAGCAGTTGCACGAGCTCGTCATCCGCATCACGCCCGGGCTGGTGACACTCGCTCGGTGAGACCGGTGGGCATCATGGGCGCGCTGCTACCGTGCCGGTCGTGATGTCGCCCCGTCGCACCGGCAGGCCACGCTGATGGCGCAGGTCCCCACCGACGCCCCGATCTTCGTCGCCGGCCATGCCGGGCTCGTCGGCTCCGCGATCATGCGACGA
>JAGWYK010000052.1 GCA_018969405.1 Acidobacteriota bacterium | reverse complement strand
CGTGCTTCTTCACCGCGTTCGGTCCCGACCGCAGCGCCCCGGCCGACGGCTGATCCCGTGCTGCGACCGAGCCGCGACGAGTTCCATCGGCTGGCGGCCTCCCATTCGGTCGTGCCCGTGTGGCGCGAACTGCTCGCCGATCTGATCACCCCGGTCGCCGCCTTCGCCCGGCTCTGCGGCGATGACCAGCCCGGGTTCCTGTTCGAATCGGTCGAGCATGGCGAGCGGTGGAGCCGCTGGTCCTTCGTCGGTCGCAATCCCCATGCGACCCTCGTGCTGCGTGATGGGGTCGTCGAGGTCGAGGGTGAGGTGCCCGAGGACATGCCGCGCGACCGCGGCATCCTCGCCGCCATCGAGTTCCTGCTCGAGCGGCATCGCTCGCCGCAGCTCGACGAGCTCCCACCGCTGCACGGCGGGGTGGTTGGCTATCTCGGCTACGACGTGGTGCGGGAGGTCGAGCATCTCCCCGAGATCCCTGCCGACGTCACCGGCTATCCCGACGCCGTGGTCTCGATCATCGGGCAGATGGCGGCCTTCGACCACTTCCGGCAGCGGGTCACGCTCATCGACAACGTGCTCGTCCCCGCCGATGCCGACGCCGCCACGCTGGATCGCCTCTACGAGGAGGCCATCGAGCGCCTCGACCGGTTGGCCGCCGACGGTGCCCGACCCCTCGACGAGCCCATGGTCGACCCTCCGGCACCCGATCCTGAGCTCCCGGAGGTACGCGGGTCGGTCAGTCCCGAGCAGTTCGCCCGGTCCGTGGAGACCGCCAAGGAGCACATCCTCGCCGGCGACATCTTCCAGGTGGTGCTGTCCCAGCGGTTCAGCTTCGAGCTCGACGCCGATCCGTTCGACTTCTACCGGGTGCTGCGCCAGGTGAACCCCAGCCCCTACATGTACTTCCTGCGCACCGACACCGTGAGTCTCGCCGGCTCCTCGCCGGAGCCGATGGTGAAGCTGGTCGATGGCCGGGTCATCTCACGACCCATCGCCGGCACGCGTCGGCGGGGCCGCACCGAGGAGGAGGATCGCCGGCTCGGTGCCGAGCTGCGCGAGCATCCCAAGGAGATCGCCGAGCATGTCATGCTCATCGATCTCGCCCGCAACGATGTCGGTCGTGTGGTCCGCTTCGGCACCGAACGGGTCGACGAGACCATGGTGCTCGAGCGGTACAGCCATGTGATGCATCTCACCTCCCAGGTGTCGGGCGAACTGGCCGAGGGCTGCACGCCGATCGACGTGCTGCGAGCCACGCTCCCGGCCGGCACGGTCTCGGGCGCGCCGAAGGTGCGGGCCATGGAGATCATCGACGATCTCGAACCGGTCAAGCGCGGCCCCTACGCGGGTGTGGTCGGCTACATCGACTTCTCGGGCACCATCGACACCGCCATCGCCATCCGCACCCTCGTGGTGGGCGCCGACGGTGTGGCCCATGTGCAGGCCGGGGCCGGCATCGTCGTCGACAGCGTTCCCGAGCATGAGGACCTCGAGTGCCACAACAAGGCCCGCGCGCTGCTCAGCGCCGTGCCGGGGGCTCGGCGCATGACCGCACAGCGACGGGGCGCATGACCGAGCCCGCTCTCGAGCTTCTCCGCGGGGCCACCGACGCGCTCGAGGGCGAGGGTGCGGTCGCCGCCGTCGCCCGCGAGATGGTGCGCATGCAGGGTCCCGATGCCGGGCGCTACCTGCAGGGTCAGCTCAGCCAGGACGTCGTCGCCATGGCGGGGCCCAGCGCGTGGTCGTTCATCCTGCAGCCCTCGGGTCGGGTCACGGCCTGGTTGCGCGTGCATCGTCGGGCCGACGACGAGTACCTCCTCGAGATCGAACCCGGTCACGGCGAGGATCTCATCGCTCGTCTCCGGCGCTTCCTGCTGCGCACCGACGCCGTCATCGGCGACCCCGAGCCGTGGACCCTGGTGGCCCGGCGCCACGCCCCCGGGCTGCTGCGACTGGGCGAGGCTCCCGAGGAGGCGACCGAGGAGGTGCTGATCGGCGCGCCGGTCGGTCCCGGTGTCGCCGGCTCCGATCTGCTGCTGCCCGGCGCGCCGGACGCGGTCGTCGCTCGCCTCGGTCTCGACCCGGTCCCTCCGGCCGCCTTCGAGCGCCATCGCATCGCCCATGCGGTGCCGGCGATGGGCGCCGAGCTCACCGAGCAGACCATCCCCGGCGAGGCGGGCGACTGGGTGATCGAGGCCTCGGTGTCGTTCACCAAGGGCTGTTACACCGGACAGGAACTGGTGACCAGGATCCACAGTCGCGTCGGGAAGGTCCCGCGGCCGATCCGGCTCCTGCGCCTCCTCGACGCCGAGGTCGGTCACGCCCCGCCGATCGGGGCCGAGATCCGACGCCCCGAGTCCGAGACCGGAACTGGCACCGACACCGGCACCGTCGTGGGCGCCGTGACCAGCAGTGCCGCCGCGCTGGGTTCGGAGCATCCCGCACTGGTGCTGGCGCCGCTGGCCCGGGCGGTGGACCTCGGAGCCGAGGTCGACATCGTGGACGGCCCGCGTCGCCATCGCGCCGTGGTCGTCGGACCACCGGCGGTGTCGCGGTCATGACCCGCACCGGCGACACCGATCACTACGCCGTGCTCGGTGTCGCCGAGTCGGCCTCCACCGCCGAGATCCGTCGCGCCTATCTCGGTCTGGCCCGCACCCATCACCCCGATTTCCACGAGTCCACCGACGCGGCCTCGCGTTCGGCCAACGAGCGGGAGATGCAGCGCATCAATCAGGCCTGGACCGTCCTCAGCGATCCCGACCGCCGCCGTCGCTATGACGAGCAGCGCCGCACCCCGATGGTCGAGGAGCGGTTCCGGCCGGCCCCGGCCGACTACACCTTCGTCCCCTTCGATGACGACGACACCGACTACGCGGCGCTCATCGACGACGCCGTGGAGGGCACCGGTGTCCCCGCCTGGATGCAGCTGCTGCCGGTGCTGCTGCTGCTCGGGGGGATCGCCGGCATCATCCTCGGCGTCATGGTCAACCTCTCGGTCCTGCTCTCGCTCGGCCTGATCGGCATGGTGCTCGGCGGGCTCGGATTCCTGGCCTCGCCGGCGCTCGCCATCGCTCGGAGTCGCAGCCACGAACGACCCCGCTGAACCACCGGCCGGTGGATGCCGTCGCCTAAGGTCTGCGGCCATGACGCAGACATCGCTGTTCGTGAAGATGGTGTTCCAGGAGGGGAAGCGGGACGAGGGCGTGGCGGCCCTCGAGACCATGCTGCCCACCGTCGAGGCCGAGGAGGGGACGCTCGTCTATTCGTTCCATCGTCAGGCCGACGATGCCAACACCGTGTGGGTGTTCGAGCTCTACACCGATGGTGACGCGCTCGGCGTCCATGGCGGCAGTGAGGCCATGGCCGCGCTGTTCGGTCTCCTCGGTCCGATGCTGGCCGAACCCCCGATGATGGTCATGGCCACGCCCACGCCGAAGAGCAAGGGTCTTCCCGCCTGAGCACCTATCTCGATCGGATCCTCGTCGCCCACCGCGAGGCGGCCGCCCTCGACGTCCGACCCCTCGACGCCCTGGTCGAGCGCGCCGCGGCCTGTCCGCCCACCCGGGGCTTCCGCGACGCGCTGCGCCGGATCGCCGCCGAGGGCGACGTCGCGGTCATCGCCGAGGTCAAGCGCCGGTCACCCTCCAAGGGTGAACTCGCCGCCGATCTCGATCCGGCGGTGCTGGCCCGACAGTACGAGCAGGGGGGTGCGGCCTGTCTGTCGGTGCTCACCGATGTCGAGTTCTTCGGAGGTTCGCCCGCCGATCTGGCCGCCGCCCGGGCCGCCTGTGCCCTGCCGGTGCTGCGCAAGGACTTCACCGTCAGCGCCCATGACGTCTGCGACGCCCGCCTCATGGGCGCCGACTGCGTGCTGCTCATCGCCGCCGCGCTCACCCAGTCCGAACTGGAGTCCCTGCTGGCGCTGGCCCGGCGCGTCGGACTCGACGTCCTCGTCGAGATCCACGATGAACCCGAGCTCGACCGCGCCGTCGACGCCGGCGCCGATCTCATCGGTGTGAACCAGCGCGATCTCGTCACCTTCGCCGTGGACACCGAACGGGCGCTGCGCATGGCGCCGCAGATGCCCGCCGGCGTGGTGCGAGTGGCCGAGTCCGGCATCACCGGACCGGCCGATGCCGCGGCGCTCGCCGGGGCCGGCTACCACGCCGTGCTCGTCGGCGAGCATCTGGTCACCTCCGGGGATCCCGTGGCCGGTGTCGCCGCCCTTCGCCAGGCCCGGCGGTAGCGTTCGGACGTGTTCGTCAAGATCTGCGGGATCACCAACGCCGCCGATGCGCTGCTGGCGGTGGCCATGGGTGCCGAGGTGCTCGGATTCATCTTCGCCGAGTCCAGTCGTCAGATCGCGCCGGAGCTGGCCGGCGAGATCATCCAGCAGCTGCCCTATGACGTCACCGCCGTGGGGGTGTTCCGGAACCAGCCCACCGAGCAGATCCTCGAGATCGCGTCGATCGCCCGGCTCACCGGGGTGCAGCTCCACGGGCAGGAGATGCCCGGTGAGGCGGCGCTGCTCCGGCGACGGGTGCCGTTCCTGGTCCAGGCCTTCGCCGCCGATGACCCCCGTCTGACCAAGGTCGACGACTACGACGTCGATGCGGTGCTGCTCGATGCGCCCACGCCGGGATCGGGGGAGGTCTTCGACTGGGATCTCGTCGGGACCCTGCCCCATCGCCACCGGGTCATCCTCGCCGGTGGACTCACCGCCGAGAACGTGCGGGGGGCGGTCGAGGCGGTGCGGCCCTGGGGGGTGGACGTGGCCAGCGGGGTGGAGGCTGAGCCCGGTCGCAAGGATCCGGTGAAGCTGCGGCACTTCATCAACGCCGCCACCGACGCGCTTTCCGAGTTCTCCATCGACCCGAAGCACGCCTAGCCTTCTGGTACCCGACCGGGCACCGCAGCCCCCGCTGCAGAGAGGCTCCTCCCATGGCACTGGCCGAACCGTCATCCTCAGGTCGCTTCGGCGAGTTCGGGGGTCGCTATGTCCCCGAGACCCTCGTGCCCGCCTGTCAGGAACTCGAACGGGCGTTCCGCAGCGCCTGGGGAGATCCCACCTTCCGGTCCGAGCTCGACGGTCTGCTGGCCGACTACGCCGGTCGACCCTCGCCGCTGACCGAATGCCATCGGCTCTCGGAGGAGCTCGGTGTTCGCGTGCTGCTCAAGCGCGAGGACCTCAACCACACCGGGAGCCACAAGATCAACAACGTGCTCGGGCAGGCACTGCTGGCCAAGCGGATGGGGAAGACCCGCCTGGTGGCCGAGACCGGCGCCGGTCAGCACGGTGTCGCCTCCGCCACCGCGGCGGCACTGATGGGCATGGAGTGCATGGTCTACATGGGCGAGGTCGACATGGCCCGCCAGGCGCTGAACGTGTTCCGCATGCGGCTGCTCGGTGCCGAGGTGGTGCCGGCGGTCTCGGGCAGTCGCACCCTCAAGGACGCCGTCAACGAGGCCATGCGCGACTGGGTCGCCACCGTCGAGACCACCCACTACTGCCTCGGCTCGGTCATGGGTCCGCACCCCTATCCGTGGATGGTGCGCGAGTTCCACACCGTCATCGGGGTCGAGGCCCGCGCCCAGTGCGAGGCCCTGCTCGACGGCGGTGTGCCCGATGTGGTCACCGCCTGTGTGGGTGGTGGTTCGAACGCCATCGGCATCTTCTCCGGGTTCGCCGACACCGAGGCCGAACTCGTCGGCGTCGAACCGGCCGGGGGCGCCGCGGTCGGTCGGGGTGTGCCCGGTGTGGTGCACGGGATGAAGAGCTATCTGATGCAGGACGAGTTCGGGCAGGTCCAGGAGGCGCACTCCATCTCCGCCGGTCTCGACTATCCCGGTGTCGGTCCTGAGCACTCCTTCCTGTCCTCCATCGGCCGGGCCCGCTACGAGGCGGTCACCGACGAGCAGGTCGTCGACGCCTTCCAGCTGCTCAGTCGCACCGAGGGCATCATCCCGGCCCTGGAGCCGGCGCACGCACTGGCCTGGATCAGTCGTGACCGCGATCTGCTCGCCGGTCGCACCGTGCTGCTCAACATGTCGGGCCGCGGTGACAAGGACGTGGCCCAGATGATGGAGATCCTCGGCTGATGGCAGCCGTCGTCGACGAGGGGCTCACCATCCCCGCCCCACCCTCCGAGCCGGGAACCCTCGAGACCGCCCTGCGCGCCGGGCGCGCCGAGGGCCGCAAACTGCTCGTCCCGTACGTCACCGGCGGTCTGGGCGAGGACTGGGCTGAGATCGTGCGGGCCGTGGCCGATGCCGGTGCCGACGCCATCGAGGTCGGGATCCCGTTCTCCGATCCGGTCATGGATGGTCCGGTCATCCAGGAGGCCAGTGAACTGGCGCTGCGCGCCGGTGCCACCCCGGTCACCGTGTTCGACGAGTTGCGCACCATCGATGCCGGCGTCCCCATCGCGGTGATGACCTATTACAACCTCGCCTTCCACATGGGTCTCGAACGCTTCGCCGAGTCGCTGGCCGCCGCCGGAGTGAGTGCGGCGATCCTGCCCGATCTGCCGCTCGAGGAGGTCGGCCCCTGGGCCACCGCCGCCGATGCCGCCGGGGTCGAGACCGTGCTGCTCGCCGCCCCCACCGCTCCCGATGATCGCCTGCCGGTGGTGTGCGCCCGGGCGCGCGGGTTCGTCTACGCGGTGGGCCTGCTCGGGGTCACCGGAGAGCGCGATGCCCTGGCGGCCTCCTCGCTGGTCATCGCCCGGCGGCTCAAGGCGGTCACCGACATGCCGGTGCTGGTCGGGGTCGGAGTCTCCTCGCCGGCTCAGGCGGTCGAGGTCTGTGCCGAGGCCGATGGTGTGGTCATCGGCTCGGCGCTCATGCGGCGGGTGCTCGAGGGGGCTGGTCCGGTCGGTGCGGGGGCGTTCATCGCCGAGGTCCGCGCCGCCCTCGACGACGCCTTCCGATGACCGACGACCAGCCGCTGTTCGATCGGGTCGACGGCGCGGCGTTCTTCATCCGGCTCGTCGATCGGTTCTACGCCGGGGTCATGGACGATCCCGTGCTCGCCCCGCTCTATGAGGTCGATGACCTCGACGGGGCCCGGCACCGACTGTCGCTGTTCCTGATGCAGTACTGGGGTGGTCCCACCACCTACGACGAGGAGCGGGGCCATCCGCGGTTGCGCATGCGTCATGCGCCCTACGTCATCGGCACCACCGAGCGAGACCGGTGGCTCGTTCACATGACCGCCGCGGTGGATGCGGCGCGACGGGCCGACGAGATCGATGACGCCGATCGGGCCCGACTGCTCGAGTACTTCGTGATGGCGGCCGATCACATGATCAACAGCGGGGGACTCCGGCTCCGGGCCGACCGATGATCCCGGCCGCGGTCATCTGATCGAGTCATCTGCATAGTTATTCGTCATCGGTCCGTCCATCCACCAACGGCGGTCAGGATGCCGCGAGACTTGCGCATCGGGCGGATTCGTCCGAGTTCGATACCGAGCCCCGGGGATCTCGGGGATGATCCCTGACCAGGGTCACCAGATGCCCGCCAGGGCCAACAGGAGGATGTCATGAACAAGAGTGAACTCATCGCCGAGATCGCTGAGCGCACCGGTCAGTCCAAGGCTGATGTCGAGCGGACCCTGAAGTCGTTCGAGGACATCGCCCACGAGGTGGTGGCCAAGGGTGGCGAGAAGCTGACCATCCCGGGCTTCCTCAGCATCGAGCAGACCCACCGCAACGCCCGCACCGCCCGCAACCCGCAGACCGGTGAGACCATCCAGGTCCCGGCCTCCAAGGCCGCCAAGGTCACCGCGGGTTCCAAGCTCAAGGCCTCGGCCAAGGGCGCCAAGTAGGGCCTCGCAGCACGCGACATCTGACGGGAGGGGGCGCCTCGGGCGCCCCCTCGGCGCGTCCGGCCCCGCTAGCGTTCGGTCATGACCGCGAATCTGACACCGGGGGCGAAGGCCCCCTCGATCTCCCTGCTCGACCAGAACGGCGACACCGTCAAACTCAGCGCCCTCAAGGGTCGCAAGGTGCTCGTGTACTTCTACCCGAAGGCCGACACCCCCGGATGCACCACCCAGTCCTGCGGGCTGCGCGACATCGCCGACCAGGTCGGTGACACGGTCATCATCGGCATCAGCCCGGACCTCCCGCCCAAGCTCCGCAAATTCGACGACAAGTACGCACTCGGCTTCACGCTGCTGTCCGATCCCGAGCACACCGTGTCCGAGGCCTATGGGGTGTGGGCCGAGAAGAGCATGTACGGCAAGAAGTACATGGGCATCGTGCGCTCGGCCTTCCTCATCGACGAGAAGGGCAAGCTCGAGCAGGTCTGGTACAAGGTCAGCCCCAAGGACACGCCGACCAACCTGCTGGCCGCCCTCGCCGGATGACGCTCCCCGCGCCGGCCGAGGTCCTCCCGCACCGTGCGCCCTTCCTGCTGCTCGACGAGGTCACCGAACTGCGCCTCGGTGAGGGCGCGGTCGGTCGATGGCATCTCAGCGGTGAGGAGGAGTTCTTCACCGGGCACTTCCCGGGCCGCCCGACGCTGCCGGGGGTGCTGATGCTCGAGTCCATCGCCCAGTTGGGGGCCTACGCCGTGCTGAGCGATGCCCGCCATGCCGGGAAGCTGCCGCTGTTCGGCGGTGTGGATCGGGCCCGGTTCCGCCGCCAGGTCGTTCCCGGTGACACCCTCACCCTCGAGATCACCCTCGGGCGGATGTCGGCCCGGGCCGGTCGCGGGGCGGGCCGGGCGCTGGTCGACGGTGAGGTGGCCTGTGAGGCCGAGGTGCTGTTCGTGTTCGCCGACGCGGCCGGCTGAGGAGACTCCGATGGCCCGTACGTCGCTCACCGCACCGATCGGCGAGCTGGTGGTGACGACCACGGCGCTCGGGGTGTGGCGGATCGATGTCGACCCCACGGCGATCCTCGCCGGCGAGGATGACGCGTCACCGGCGGCCCGTATGCATCTCGACGACGCCCTCGAGCAGCTGCGCGCCTATCTCGACGGCTCGACCCGCCCGTTCACCGTGGCTCTGGACCGCTCGGCCCGACGGGGCTTCCGGGGTGTGGTGCTCGACACGCTCGAAGGAGTCGGGAGGGGCGAGCTGATCACCTACGGCGATCTGGCCGCCCGTGCTGGTCGCCCCGGCGCGGCGCGGGCCGTGGGCACGGCGATGGCCACCAACCCCATCCCGATCATCGTGCCCTGTCATCGGGTGGTGCGCCGCGGCGGGGATCTGGGTCGGTACGGACCCGGTCCGGCGGCCAAGCGATGGCTGCTGGAACTGGAGGGGTCGATCTAGGCGGCGGGGCCGATCACGATGCAGCCGTTGTGACCGCCGAACCCGAAGCTGTTCGACAGTGTCGGACCGGGCGACCAGGGTCGGCCCGACCCGGTGACGATGTCGATGGGGGCCATCTCGGGATCGCGGGTGGCGAACCCGGCGGTGGGCGGGAGTGCGGCGTTGCGCATGGACATGACCACGGCCACCGCCTCGAGGGCACCGGCGGCACCGAGCGAATGACCGGTGACGCCCTTGATCGAGGTGACCGGCGGTCCTGCGGGACCGAAGACGGTCTCGATGGCGGCTGCCTCGGCGGCGTCGTTGAGCGGGGTCGAGGTGCCATGGGCGTTGACATGGGCGATGTCGGCCGGGGTGAGCCCCGCATCGGCGATCGCCATGCGCATGCAGGCCACCGCACCGGCGCCGCCCGGTGAGGGTGCGGTGATGTGATGGGCATCGGCGTTGGAGGCGGCGCCGAGCAGCTCGGCGAGGATGGTCGCTCCCCGCGCCTCGGCGCGCTCCCAGTCCTCGAGCACCAGCACCCCGGCGCCCTCGGCGAGCACGAAGCCGTCGCGGTCGCGGTCGAACGGGCGCGACAGGAGGCTGCCGGACATGGCGGTCATGTTGGTGAAGCCGGCGATGCCGGTGGGGGTCATCGCCGCCTCGGAGGAACCGGTGATGACGGCGTCGCAGCGCCCCTGACGGATGAGGTTGAAGGCGTTCCCGATGGCATGGGTGCCCGCTGCGCAGGCCGTGCAGGTGGTCTCGCACGGACCCTGCCAGCCGTAGCGCATGGAGACCGCCGCGGAGGCGGCGTTGGCCATGAGCATGGGCACCAGGAACGGGCTGACCCGTCGGGCCCCCTTGTGGTCGTGCACGAGGACCTGGTCCTCGAGGGTGGTCAGACCGCCGATGCCGGTGCCGATCCAGACGCCCTGTCGGGTGGGATCGCCCCCGATGGGCCCGGCCATGGCCATGGCCTCGGCGGCGGCGGCGAGGGCGAACTGGGTGAAACGGTCGCTGCGTCGCGCGTCCTTGGGATTGTCGAAGTACGGCAGCGGGTCGAACTCGGCGATGTGTCGCAGTCCCTCCGGGGCCGGGGCGTGCAGGCCCTCCCAGAAGGCGTCGACCCCCAGTCCGCAGGGGCTGATCACGCCGACACCGGTGATGGCGACGCGACGGGTGGACATCACTGCTTGGAGGTGACCAACTCGAAGGCCTGGCCCACGGTCTCGATGCCCTCGAGCTCGCGCTCGTCGACGCTCACCTCGAAGACCTCCTCGAGCTCCATCACGAGTTCGACGAGATCGAGGCTGTCGGCGTCGAGATCGTCACCGAAGCGGGCCTCCATGGTGACCTGATCGGGGCTGACCGAGAGCACCTTCACGGTGCAGGCCTTGAACTTCTCGAACGCTTCGTCGCTCATGGGGACTCCTTGGGGATGCGGATCGCCCCCCACGCTAGTGGCCCTCGGGGCGGCCTCGGGCGGTCCGGTGGGGCGAGCTCGACAGGTCGCCGACGCGGGGTGGACCCGATGCATCCGCTCAGACGGCGCCCATGCCCAGTCCACCGTCGACGGGCAGCACGGCGCCGGTGATGTAGCCGGCCTCGTCGGAGGCCAGGAACACCACCGCCGCGGCGATCTCCTCGGGAGTGGCGAGGCGTCCGAGCGGGACCGCGCCGGCGATGGCCGCCCGGGTGTCGGCGGCGACGGCGGCGAACATGTCGGTCTCGACCGGACCGGGGGCCACCAGGTTGACCGTGATGGCGCGGGAGGCGAACTCGCGGGCGAGGGAGCGGGCGAGGCCGATGAGCCCGGCCTTGGAGGCGGCGTAGTTGGCCTGACCGGCCTGCCCGGTGGATCCGACCACCGAACCGATGAACACGATGCGCCCGAAGCGGGCCCGCATCATCTTCGGCACGGCGCGGGAGGCCACGCGGAATCCACCGACCAGGTTGGCATCCAGCACCGAGCTGAAGTCGGTGTCGCTCATGCGCAGCACCAACTTGTCGGCGGTCATGCCGGCGTTGGACACGAGGATCTCGACCGGCCCGAGCTCCTGCTCGATGCGGGTGAACGCCGCATCGACGGCCTCGGCATCGGTGACGTCGCAGGACACCCACAGCATCCCGTCGGTGTCGGCCGGCGGTTCGCCGCGGTGGGTGACGGCGACCCGATCACCTCGGGCGAGGAAGGCCCGGGCGCAGGCCAGTCCGATGCCCCGGTTGCCGCCGGTGACGAGCACGACTCGACTCATGATGTTCCCTTCGGGTCTCGACCGGTCCAGCGCAGCACCGCACTGGCCCAGCTCATTCCGGCGCCGAAGCCGACCAGCAGCACGAGGTCGTCGGCGGCGAGACGTCCGTCCTCGATCGCCTCCACCAGCGCGAGCGGGATCGATGCCGAGGAGGTGTTCCCGGTCCGGTCCAGCACGATCGAGACGCGTGCGATGTCGATGTCGAGACGCGAGCAGGCCGCCTCGATGATGCGGATGTTGGCCTGATGGGGCACGACGAGGGCGAGGTCCTCGCTGGTGATGCCGGCGTCGGCCAAGGAGGTTCGGGCGCTGTCGACCATGACGGTGACGGCCCGGCGGAAGACCTCCCGACCGTTCATGCGGATGTGTCCACCGATCGGTGCGTCGAGCAGGGGGCGGGCGCTGCCGTCGGAACCGAGATCGAAGGCGAGCAGCTGGTCGCGCTCGGAGGCCTCGATGACCACGGCACCGGCGCCGTCGCCGAAGAGGATCGCCGTGTTGCGATCCTCCTGATCGGTGAGCCCGCTGAGGGTCTCGGCCCCGATGAGCAGCACCCGGCTGTGGCCCATGGCGATGAGGCCGTGGGCCTGGACGAGTCCGTAGACGAACCCCGAGCAGGCGGCGTTCAGATCGCAGGCGCCGCCGCCGATGCCGAGCTCGTCCTGCACCTGTGAGGCGGTGGAGGGGATCTGGTAGTCGGGACTGGTGGTGGCGAGGATGAGGAAGTCGATGTCGGCACCGGTGAGACCGGCGCAGGCGAGCGCCGCCCGTCCGGCGG
>JAGWYK010000147.1 GCA_018969405.1 Acidobacteriota bacterium | reverse complement strand
CGGGGCGATCGCCGTGTTCGATCCCCGCATGGCCACCAACGCGCGCTACCGCTGGGACTTCATCGCCGCGCTGCCACCGATGCCGCGCACCAAGGAGCGCGCCGAGGTCGAGGCGTTCCTGCGGGCGCTGCGCTGAGCCGATCCGGGCTCAGAACCCGAGGCGGTCGAGGGCCTCGGCCCGACGCTGCCAGTCGCGATCCACCTTGACGAACAGTTCGAGGAACGCCCCCGGCGGCAGCTGCTCACGCACCTTGGTGCCCACCGTCTTGAGCACCGAACCCTTGCGGCCGATCACGATGCCCTTCTGCGAGTCGCGCTCCACGAGGATCTCGACCCGGATGCGCGGCCACTCCCACTCGACCACCCGGGTGGCGATGGAGTGCGGGAGCTCGTCATGGGTGACCGCCAGCAGCTGCTCACGCACCAGCTCGGCCACCCAGAACGCCTCGGGCACATCGGTGACGGTGTCATCGGGATACCAGGCCGGCCCCTCGGGCAGGCGGGAGATGATCTCGTCGAGCACGGCGTCGATGCCGCGACCGGTGGTGGCCGAGACCGGGAAGTAGGCGGAGCGATCGAGCTGCTCGGCGGCCCGGGCCAACTGCCCGATGACCTGCTCGGGCGAGGCGATGTCGATCTTGTTCACGATGACGATGGCATCGGCGGGCAGCTGCTCGGCCACGAACCGATCGCCGGGTCCGATGGGGGCGGTGGCATCGACGACCATGCACACCACATCGACCCCGGTGGCTGCATCGGTGGCGGTGGTGTTGAGGCGTTCGCCGAGCAGCGTGCGGGGTCGATGGATGCCGGGGGTGTCGACGAACACCACCTGCACCTCGGGCCGGTTGAGCACCCCGCGGATCTGCGAGCGGGTGGTCTGGGGCTTGTCGGAGGTGATGGCGACCTTGGTGCCGAGGATGCGGTTGAGCAGGGTGGACTTGCCCACGTTCGGGCGCCCGACGATGGAGACGAAACCTGATCTCATGTGTCCGCCGATCCGTTCGGTTCCGAGGTGGCCTCGGGAAGATGTTCGATGCGCACGGCGCCGATGCGACGGCCGTCGACCTGTTCGGCCCGCAGCGTGAAGCCGTTGCACCGCGCCGTCTCGCCCGAGACCGGGACATGGCCGAGGAGGTGGAACATGAGCCCGCCGATGGTGTCCCAGTCGCCATCGGGCAGCTGCGCCCCGAGCAGTTCCTCGACCTCATCGATCGACATGCGCGCCTGCACCCGCACCGCACCGCCGGGCAGTCGCTGCACCATCGGGGTCTCGCGGTCGAACTCGTCGACGATCTCGCCCACCAGTTCCTCGAGGACGTCCTCGAGGGTGACGATGCCCGCGGTGCCGCCGTACTCGTCGATGACCACGGCGAGATGGAACTTGCGGGCCTGCATCTCCGGCAGCAGCTCGGCGATGCGTTTGGTCTCGGGCACGAAGTGCGCCCGGCGCATGATCCCGGTGACGACCTCGTCGCCGCGATCACCTCGGTCGGCGCGCATGAGATCCTTGGCATAGGCCACACCGATGATGTCGTCGATGCCCTCGCCGCAGATCGGCACCCGGCTGCGACCGGCGGCGAGCGCCACCTCGAGGGCGTCGGAGACCGTGACATCGGCGTCCACGGTGATCATGTCGGGTCGCGGCACCATGATCTCGCGGCAGATGGTGTCGCCGAACTCGATGATCTGTTCGATCAGTTCCCGTTCCTCGGCCTGGATGACGTCCTCCTCGACCGCGGCGTCGGCCAACGCCAGGATCTCGTCCTCGGAGACGTACTGGCTCTCGGTCGACGCCCGACCGGGCAGCAGCAGGTTGGCCACACCGATCAGTCCTGCGGCCAGCAGTCGAACCGGCCACAGCCGCACCAGCAGATAGGTCGGGGTGGCGGTGAGCTGGGCCGCGCGCTCGAGATGCTCCAGCGCCCACAGCCGAGGTGCGGCATCCGCGAGCACG
>JAGWYK010000146.1 GCA_018969405.1 Acidobacteriota bacterium | reverse complement strand
CCGGGTTCAGCGGCACCGGGATGATGGGCGCATCGGTCACGGTGCCGATCGTAGGGAGCGCCACCGACACCGCCGGGGACTGTCACAGTGGGTCGCCATACTCATCGCCATGGAAGCAACCTCCCTCCGATTCGCCACCGCCGCCCGCACCATGGCGCAGGTGGCCCGCAGTGAGGGTCTGGTGGCACCCAGCTTCCGCAGCCCACCCCGGGTGCTCGGCATCGACCGCTCCATCCGTCGTCGCCGGGTCGGTCCACCGCTGGTGTCGATCCGCCTGCGCGATCGTCCCTGGGTGGCGGTGCTGGCCGACATGGTCGACGGCGTCGTGGCCGCCAACGACCTCCGCGGTGCCGATGCCGCCCGGCTGCGCACACTGCTGTGGCAGGCGATCGAGGCCGAAGCGGTGGTCGCCGCGCACGTGGCCTGATCCCTGGACCCGCAGGTTCGGCGGGGGAGGAGCAACTACCGTGCGCCCCACCGGCCCGGGTGGCGGAACTGGAAGACGCAGGGGGCTTAAACCCCCCTGACCCGCGAGGGTCGTGAGGGTTCGAAACCCTCCCCGGGCACCCGTCGTCACTCGATCTGATCCGGACATCGGAGCAGTACCATCCTCGACGTGGCCGACGCGGACGAGACTCGACGGGTGCTGGAGCGTTACTCGGCCGCGTGGCTGGCCGGTGATCTCGAGGTCGTGCTCGGTTCGTACCACGACGACATCGAGCTGCACTACATGGGGAACAGCCCCCTGGCCGGCAACCATGTCGGCCGGGATGCTGCGTTCGCTGCGCTCGGTCAGGCCTCGCTGCGCACCTCGCGCACGCTCGTGGCCGTCGAGGACGTGCTGGTGGGCGAGTCGCTCGGAGCGCTCGTCGCCATCGAGGATCTGGGTGATCCATCACGACGCGTGCGCCGGGTTCTTCTTTATCGGGTGCAGGACGAGAAGTTGCGTGAGTGCTGGTTGTTCGACGAGGACCAGAGGTTCATCGACGACCTGTGGTCGACAGAGATCTGAGGAGTCCCATGCTGGAGATGCGATCGATCTGCGAGCGATGTGATGCCGCACTGTCCGAGGACGGCGATGCGGTGATCTGCAGTTTCGAATGCACGTTCTGTGTCGGCTGCGGCGGCGAACTCGAGCACCGGTGCCCGAACTGTGGCGGCGAGCTGGTCCGCCGGCCTCGTCGAACTCTGGCCGCAGGCTGAATCCTGCCGGCCAGAGGGCTCATCGTGATCTGAGCCTCACGAGCGGGATCGCCAGGGCGACCCACGACGACAGATCGAACAGATCGGAACACGCGTGGGTGGGATGCCCGATGACGTCCGACAGCGCTAGGTCGGGAATGTGATCAGCGGACCGGCGGGACGGATCGCCCCTGGCCCTCAGTGCACCAGTCGGACTCAGGTCTCGAGTGGCAGGAGCGCCTCGGCCAGCTCGCCCAGTTCGCGATCGGGATCGGCGTCGCCCACCAGCGGCAGGATCACGAACTTGGACGCACCCACGTCGATGAACTCGCCGATCACCCGGGGGAGATCGGCACGGGTGGGGATGACTCGTCGCGGGTCGACATCCGGTCGTCTCCGCTGCACCAGTTCGATGATGCGACGCGGCAGTTCGCCGTCGCAGTAGGCGATGAGAGCGCCGATGTGCTGCGGGTCCATCGACCGATCCGCGGCGGCCGCTGCGGCCTCGATGATCGGCAGTCCCTCGGCGACATCCTCGGGTGAACAGAACGAGGGGAGCCAACCGTCCCCGACGCGTCCCACCCTGCGCAGTTCGCTCGGCGCCGCGCCACCGAGCCACACGTCGAGGTCGCCCTTCACGGGCCGGGGCAGGACCTGCACATCGGACACGGTGTGGAACTCGCCCTCATGGGAGATGACCTCGCCGGTCCAGCAGGCCCGCATCAGCGCCAGCATCTCGTCATGTCGGCGGCCGCGTTCGGTGCGCTGCACCCCGAAGGCCCGATGCTCGACGGCCTCGGCAGTGCCGAGCCCCACCGCCGG
>JAGWYK010000145.1 GCA_018969405.1 Acidobacteriota bacterium | reverse complement strand
ACCGAGGATGAGACCGGTCTTCTGCTTGAGGCCGCGGCTGAAGCGCGAGGGCAGATCGTCGGCCCGATCGGTGAGACCGAACATCTCGACCAGATCGTCGGCGTACTCCTCCCAGTCGACGGTCTGATGCAGGCGGGCGACGTACTCGATGTGCTCGGCGAGGCTGAGGTCGTCGTAGAGCACCGGGTTGTCGGGCAGATAGGACAGCGCGGCGCGGGCCTCGACGGTTCCGGCGGGATGACCCTGGATGAACGCCCAGCCGCTCGAGGACTCGAGCATGCCGGAGGCGAGACCGAGGAACGTGGACTTCCCGGCGCCGTTGGGGCCCACCAGCATGATGAGTTCGCCCGCCCCGATGGTGAGGTCGAGCGCGGTGGTGAGACCCATGCCGTCGCCGTAGTCCTTGGTGAGGTCGAGGGTCTGCAGCGCCGCGTTCGGGTCGAGCCGGGGCTCGGTGGCGGGGGTGGGCGGCTGCGGTGGGAGTCTGAAGGCAGAGGTCACAGGTGTTTCGGCTTCCGTGTTCGGAGATACAGGATGGCGCCGCCGACCGCGAACAGTGCGTACACCGTGGCGTTGCCGACCTTGGTGGTGTTGAGCGCCGCAGGGTCGGAACCGGCGTTGAGCATGGGCAGCAGGGCGACGACGACGATGACGGGGGGGATGACGAGACGGGCCAGCATCACCCAGCCCATGACGTCGGGGCCCAGACCGGACAGTCCGGCCACATCGGGGGCGCCCATGGCGGTGCTGATGGTGGCGGCCACCGCCGCGGCCAGCGACACCGGGATGATGAGGATGAGACCGATCTGCCACACCACGGTGAAGGGCACGAGGATCGAGGCGGCGGCGCCGGCGACCACGCTCATCAGCACCATGACGGCGAAGGCGGCGGCGAGATGCTGCAGCAGGAAGGCGCCCGGGGCCTCCGGATAGCTCTCCCAGCGGGTGGGGTGGTCGACCTCCTGTGCGGTGGGCTCGGCGGCGTCGTAGGCCACGATGTAGAGCGCCAGACCGGCGAGGAGGATGGCGGGGATGGTGCCGCGCCACACCGCGGCGATGGCGAGCCCGGCGGCGGCGGCCATGACGACCATGCGGGCGAGACGCGGCAGCGGGAAGCGCAGGTAGCTCTGCCAGTCCCGCTTCCAGACCGGTGGGATGAACGAGCGTCGACGGGCCCGACCGATGCGGATCCAGGGGCGCAGGCGAGGGTTCTCCTGGGAGAGCTGACGACGCAGCAGCACGACGGTGCGGACGTCCTGCAGCGTGACGGCGAAGCGCAGTTGGGCCACCAGGCCGGCCCGTCGGAGGGCGTGCTCGATGGAGAGATCGCCGATGCGGCGCAGGGCCAGCACCACCATGAGCGCCACCAGCAGCACCGCGATGATGGCGAGCGGGCGGAACGTGATGGGCCAGAAGGCCAGATCGGCGAGCAGGGTGAGCGGTGAGGTGCGCACCCCGGTGAGGATGTCGACGAGCGACCAGCCGATGACGAGCACGGCGAGGGCGTTGGCGGGCAACCAGCGGACGCGGCGTCCCGACAGGACCATGGCGGTGGCCGAGGCGAGCACGCCGGCGAGGGCGAAGGTCGCCGCGCCGCTGACGATGGATGCCACCGGATTGACCGGCAGGCGCCGGGCGGCGAGTTCGCCGATGATGGCGCCCACGACCGCACCGGCGAAGGCCAGGAAGCGCAGCTGCTTGATGGCGGGACCGCGCACGACCGCGGCCCGCGGGACCGGGGCGCTCAGCTCATGGACCACCACGGGGGCTTCGAGCACGAGGGGACCGCCGCGGCCGCCCGAGCGCAGGCCGACCCCGACCGCCACCGCGAAGGCCAGACCGAGCCAGATCGGGGCGTGGCCGGCGAAGTCGACGGCCTCGGCGGTGCTGAGGCGGTCGTTCGGCAGTTGGCTCGACGCGAACAGCACGAAGATCACCGTGGCGAGGCCGACCATGTAGACGCGGTAGAGCGCGTCGATCCAGTGCACCTCGGACAGCCGGTTGTGGCGACGGGTCCGGCGCAGGTCGTGGAGCGCGG
>JAGWYK010000144.1 GCA_018969405.1 Acidobacteriota bacterium | reverse complement strand
AGATCGAGCACGCGGTTGGCGGCATAGGTGGAGGCGCTGGTGGTGCCGCCCGGATAGAACTTGAGCTTGCCGTTCTGGAAGTAGAAGCCGTCGTCGGTGGTGCGGTTCACATAGTCGATGATCTTCGAGTAGCCGGTGGCCGACTGCGAGACCGAGGAGAACGAGAACTTGATCGCCATGGTGTAGGTGCTGCCCACCGGTGCACTGCTGGTGAGGCGCAGCCCGCCACCCACGCTGGCGGTCGAGCGCCAGGTCCAGTAGTCACCCTCGAGATCGGAACCCCAGCCGGTGGAGGAGTTGCAGGGTGTCCCCGAGGCCTGCGGACAGTTCGCCACCGGCGTGAGGGTGGCACCACCGGTGGAGGAGCCGAAGTTGCCGTCGAGGGCGAACGACATGGTGGGCGGCGGGACCGAGACCGCGCCCGAGGGCAGCATCGGGAACAGCGCCACCAGCAGGGCCATGAGGCCGGCGATCGACAGCAGGAGTTTCCGGGGATGGGACATCGGTATCACCTCAGGATCAGACCCCCGGCCACCGAGGGGAGTGGACCGTGTGCGATCAGTATGGTCGTCGGGCAGCCGGATCGCCCGTCGACCGGGCACGCGGCCACTCTGGAGTCGGAGGCTCAGAGGTCGGAGGCTCAGACCAGACCCTGCTCCTCGGCCAGGCAGTCCTCGCACCAGGTGTCGTCCGTGGATTCGTCGATCGGCCCGCCGCAGATCTCGCAGCGATTCTCCTCCTCGGCATCCTGCCGAGCGCGCTCATGGCCATAGTCGTCGGCGTTCACGCAGATCGGGCCCCGGGGGCGCTCGACCATCACCTCACCGCAGACCGGGCACTCGAGCTCGCCGCCCCAGGGTTCGGTGGCGGCACGCTCTCCGAACACCACCTTGGTGCGATGCAGACCACAGGTCGTGCATCGCGCATCCCGATCCCCGACCGGGCCACCACAGTTCATGCACTGGTTCATGCATCACCTCCGCCTCGACCATCAATCACATCACAGTGACTCGAGCACCGCTCCATATCGCTGCTGCGCAGCCTGTGCAGAGGTTCCGAGAAGCGCACCGATCCTCTGCCATGAGATCCCGGCTCCCCGAGCACCGGCGACGGCGTCGAGCAGCTGTTGCTCGGATCGCGCCCGACCGACGACGGCGCGCTGCAGTAGGTACTCCTCGATTGGGATCTGGGTGGCCTCGTCGGGGTCGAGGTCCTCGAACCGGCGAGAGAGTTCCTCGGCATGGTCGAGGATGTCCTGGATGGATCGGGGCATGATGATCACCTCGTGAACTTCGGTCGTGCCGTCATGGCATGGACGATGAATTCGATGTCCTCATCGGCGACGCCGTGCTTCCGTGCGCTCTCGAGGATGATCGGGTCCACATGATCAAGTTATCTTGACACATTGGTGGCACCACCGGTCCGAATGGCGTATCGCGCTGCCGCGATGAGGTGGGTTCGAGCGGCCCGAGAACGGGTTGCGAGCGACCCTCGGTACCGTCGCCGCCATGGGCAACGCCGTCACCTGCCGCGGCCTCCGCAAGAACTTCGGGACCACCGTCGCCCTCGACGGACTCGATCTCGAGGTGGCCTCCGGGGAGATCCACGGCTTCCTCGGACCCAACGGTGCCGGCAAGACCGTCACCATGCGCGTCCTGCTGGGGCTGCTGCGCAGCGACGGGGGCCGGGTGGAGGTGTTCGGGCACGACCCCTGGACCGATGCGGTGTCCCTCCACCGACGCATGGCATACGTGCCCGGCGACACGAACCTGTGGCCCAATCTCACCGGGGGCGAGATCCTCGATGTGCTCGGCGGTCTGCACGGAGGCGTCGACTCCGCCCGCCGTGCGGACCTCGTGCGCCGGTTCGAACTCGACCTGCGCAAGCGAGCTCGGGGCTATTCGAAGGGGAACCGTCAGAAGGTGGCCCTCATCGCCGCACTGGCCGCCGATGTGGAACTGCTGGTGCTCGACGAACCGACCGCCGGTCTCGACCCTCTCATGGAATCGGTGTTCCGCGACGAGATCTTCGCGGCGCGCGCCGACGGT
>JAGWYK010000143.1 GCA_018969405.1 Acidobacteriota bacterium | reverse complement strand
CATCCTCGCAAGATCCGGGTACTCACCTCCTGACGCTGTCCTCGTGCCGCACCGGATGTCGATCATCTCCTTGAGCGACAGATCTCCCGACCGCCACCAGCGAAGGCGGGCGTGATCGCGCGCATGACCCTCCGGATCCTCGAACGGCGGCAGGTCGTAGTCGGCGAGCCTCACCTCGGGACCCTTCAGCAGCACCTCGATCGCCGTGAAGAGCGGGTCATCGGGATCGCTCGCCCGTGCATACAGCGCCACATCGTCGCCCAGCACGTTGCCGCCGCAGGCCTCACGCACCACCCGCATCGACTCCTCATGCCAGCAGGCATGGACGACCCGCAGTCCGCCGAGCTCCTCCTCGTCGAGCCACAGCGGCAGGGTGCGGAACCAGGCGACCCAGTCGGCCTGCTCCTCCGCCGACAGCTGCTGGAGGAACGCGCTGCACTGCTTCGTGTTCTTCGGAGAGTGTGCGCGCAGATAGTCGCCGGGTCGGTCGGGATGCTCGGTGGCGTAACAGATGGCGTTGAACTCGTGGTTGCCCATGACCATGCGGGCGGTGCCGGCCTCGACCATGGCCCGGGCGATGGTCAGCACCTGACGCTGGTCCTCGCCCCGGTCGACGAGATCGCCGACGAAGATCACCTGCCGATCGGGCTCCGCATGCCGGTGCACACCGTCCCCATCGGGCCGCCAGCCCAGCACCTCGAGCAGGCCGGTGAGTTTGGCTCCCCTGCCGTGCACGTCGCCGATGATGTCGTAGTTCGTCATCTCATCCTTCCTGTGGTGCAGTCCGGATCAGAGCAGTTGCTCCCACGATCTGACCCGATCGATCATCTTGTCGAAGGCCTGCCGGCTCCCACTGTGGTGCAGTGACTCGCCGGCGATCCGGGCGACCTCGACGAGATCCTTGTCGCCATCACACACCTGTGCCAACGCCCGTGCCGTCTCGCTGATCCCCTCCGCCTGCCCGAGGTGGATCATGAGGCGGAGCAGTTCACCCAGATCGGCCACGAGACAGATGCGGCGGGCGGGGGTCAGGCGGGACCAGGTCGCCTCGGGGGCCTCGGTCAGCACTCGGAGCAGGTCCAGTTCGTACCGATAGTCGCTCCGGTGGTTCCAGAAGCACGGATCATCCTCGGGTGTCGGATCGATGACGGAGATGAAAGGGACGGGCGGGCCGGCCAGCTCGATATGGAGATGCTGGACGGCGGCGGCCACGAGTCGGGCCAGACCACGGGCGTCCTGGGTCGAGAGGACCCCTGGGGTCGCTGGTTCGGTCGGTCCTGCCGTCGGCAGTCGCACCCGGGAAGCGGGCCGCTCGTCGATGTGGTCGAGCTCGGCCGGGGGCCAGTCGTGGCTCTGGAAGTGGAGACCATCGAGGCGTCGGAACCAGGTCGCGAACTCCTCATCGTCGAACCCGAACCGATACCAGGCGTCGTGCAGGAGACCTCCCATCGACTTCAGCGACTCCCCGAGCAGCTGATCCACCGTCGATGGCTCCTCCGGACCCCCGGGTCCATCGCCGGTCGACTCCAGGCCCCTCTCCCAATACCGGTTGGCGGCTCCGACCACCGTGGCCAGCGCCGCGAGCATCGTCGGGAACCGACCGTCGACCTGCTGGAGATCCTCCAGCAGGTGGGGCAGCGAGGAGGTCTCCTCGTACTCGAGCAGCTCGAGAGCGTCGATCAGTTCCGCCGTGGTGTCGGGACCGAGCACGGCGGCGAGCATCTCGCCCGCCCGATGGGGCACACCCGCCGGTGGTTCCCCGACCGGCCACCACCGTGTGGTCCGTTCATCACTGCTCATCGTCGGCCTCCTCGGCGCTCGGCTCGTTTCGATCTGCGGTTCGCCTTCCGACGCTCCGCTCGGACCGCCCTCAACTTCCATCGATAGCGCACCGTGAGTGCATGATCCTCGCCGAGGACTCGGGCGCTGTCGTCGATCAGTGCTGCGTACATCAGCTCCGACTCGGCGTGGTTGCCCCGGCTGCGATGGAAGTGGGCGATGTGGGCACGGCTGACGAAGGCGCTCTCACTGTCCCAACCGTCCACCTCGGCCTGGTG
>JAGWYK010000051.1 GCA_018969405.1 Acidobacteriota bacterium | reverse complement strand
TCGCCCTGGGGTGCTCCTGCCCCGGCCACGGCTCCGGTCCCTCCGACCGGTGGTGTCCCGCCCGTCGGCCCCCCGTCCTGGGGGACCGGAGCCCCGACCCCTCCGCCGCTGCCCACCGCCGGCACCGGCACGCCGCACCGACCCAACCGGGCGCTGCGCACACTTGTCGCGCTGCTGGTGGTGCTGGGACTCTTCGGCGGCGGGTTCGGCCTGCGCTCGCTGCTCGACGACAACCGCACCACCGTGATCAACGGTGCCAGCCAGACCTCCATCCCGGCGGTCACCATCGATCCGCGACAGGAGCCGGTGGCGGCCGTCGCCCTCACCGTGTCGCCCTCGGTCGTGCGGATCGACACCGACCGCGGTCTCGGCTCGGGTGTCATCTACGACGCCTCGGGTCTGGTGATGACCAACGCCCATGTGGTCGGCTCCGCCACCACCGTCACCGTGCGCACCGCCGATGGCAAGAGCCACAGCGGTCAGGTGCTCGGTGCCGACACCGGCACCGACATCGCCGTGGTGCGCGTGAACGGTCTCGGCGCGCCGGCGGCCACCCTGGCGGATTCCAAGCCCATCGTCGGGCAGATGACCGTCGCCGTGGGGTCGCCGTTCGGTCTCACCCAGTCGGTCACCTCGGGCATCGTCTCGGCGGTCAACCGACCGGTGGACAACGACAAGGGTGTGGTCGTCAACATGATCCAGACCGATGCGTCGATCAATCCCGGCAACTCGGGCGGTGCCCTCGCCGATCGGGCGGGACAGATCATCGGGATCAACACCGCGATCTTCTCGCAGACCGGTGAGAACAACGGGATCGGCTTCGCCATCCCCATCGCCACCGCCAAGAAGGCCGCCGACAAGCTCGTGGCCGGCGAGTCCGTGGCCAAGGCCGGTCTCGGCCTCACCGGTCCGACCACCACGCCCAACGGCGCCAGCGGCGCCTACGTCCAGAGCGTCACGCCGGGCGGGGCCGCCGATCAGGGCGGCATCCGGGCGGGCGATCTGATCGTGGCCGTCGATGACACGCCGATCCACGCCTTCGACGAGCTGCGGGGAACGATCAGCGCCTACACCCCGGGTGACACCGTCACCGTGACCATCGAGCGCGATGGTCAGCAGTCGCAGGTGAGCGTCACCCTCGGCACCCTCGGCACCCGCTGATCCGAGGCAGTCTCGATCCGGGACACGATGTCGTCGATCCCATGACCCCCTGATCTCCTTCCGCATCCGAGGGGATCGTCCGATGGGGCCGCTCCGGCGGCCCCATCGACGCGTCCGGCCCGATGGAGCGCCGCAGGGCGACCACTAGGCTGGGCCGCCCATGTCCCCGGTGCTGCTCATCCTCATCCTGCTCGTCCTCGTGGCCGTCACCGGTCTCGGACTTGTCGTCTCGCGTCGGCGCGGGTCCGGGCTCGAGCCGCCCTCTCCGCCGCCCGCCGCTCGGCCGCCCGTCGCGCCGGCCGATGCTGCGCCCGTGGCGGTTCCGACCGAGCCTGAGGCTGTCGAACCTGAGGCGGTCGAGGTCCCCGAACGGGCTGCCGAGCGGCCCCGGTTCCGTGATCGCCTCGGCCGGGCCCGTGATGCGCTGTCGGGGTATCTCGGCGCCGTGGCCGGTCGATCCAGCATCGACACCGCCACCTGGGAGGAGCTCGAGGAGGCCCTGATCCTCGCCGATGTCGGCATGAGCGCCACCACCGCTCTGCTCGACGACCTGCGCGCCCGGGTCAGGGCGCAGGGTCTGCGCACCGGCGACGAACTTCTCGGCGCGCTCAAGGCCGAACTGGTCCAGCGACTCGACGGATTCGACCGCGACCTGCATCTCGGCGGGACCGAGGGTCCCAGCGTGTGGTTGTTCGTCGGGGTCAACGGGGTGGGCAAGACCACCACCATCGGCAAGCTCGGGGCCCGTGAGGTCGCCGCCGGGCATCGGGTGGTCATGGCCGCTGGTGACACCTTCCGGGCGGCGGCGGCCGAACAGCTCGGCATGTGGGCCGAGCGCGCCGGTGCCGAGCTCGTGCGCGGCGACGAGGGGGGTGACCCCAGCGCCGTCATCTTCGACGGGGTGAGCGCGGCCGCAGCCCGGGGCGCCGATCTCGTGCTGGCCGACACCGCCGGTCGTCTGCACACCAAGACCAATCTCATGGACGAACTGCGCAAGGTGCGGCGGGTGGCGGACAAGGGGGCGGGCACCGTCACCGAGGTGCTGCTCGTGCTCGACGCCACCACCGGTCAGAACGGTCTCGTCCAGGCGCAGCAGTTCACCGAGGCCGTCGATCTCACCGGCGTCGTCCTCACCAAGCTCGACGGCTCGGCCAAGGGTGGCATCGTCATCGCCATCCACGAGCAGCTCGGCATCCCGGTCAAGGTGGTGGGCCTGGGCGAGGGCATCGACGACCTCGTCCCGTTCGATCCCGCCGAGTTCGTCGACGCCCTCTTCTCCTGATCCCCCAGCGAACGGATCCGTCCCATGTTCGAAGCTCTCTCCGATCGATTCGAAGGTGTCCTCAGTCGTCTGCGCAGCAAGGGCCGGCTCACCGAGGCTGATGTCGATGAGGCGATGCGGGAGATCCGTCTCGCCCTGCTCGAGGCCGACGTCAACGTCGGTGTGGTGCGCAACTTCATCGCCCGGGTCCGTGAGCGCGCCCTCGGTGAGGAGCTCTCGAAGGCGCTGAACCCCGGTCAGCAGGTCGTCAAGATCGTCAACGAGGAACTCACCGCCACCCTGGGCGGCGAGACCATCCGCATCAGCTACAGCGCCAAGCCGCCCACGGTCGTGCTCATGGCGGGCCTGCAGGGTTCCGGCAAGACCACCAACTCGGCGAAACTTGCCCGCTGGTTCCGCAGCCAGGGTCGTCACCCGCTGCTCGTCGGGGCCGATCTGCAGCGTCCCGCTGCGGTCGAACAGCTGCGCACCCTGGGCCGTCAGCTCGAGGTGCCGGTGTTCTCCGAGGACTCCGATCCGGTCGCGGTGGCCGCGGCGGCCATCGGTGAGGCCCGTCGCACCGGCCGCGATGTCGTCATCGTCGACACCGCCGGTCGTCTCGCCATCGATGCCGAGCTCATGGATGAGGTGCGGCGCATCTCCGAGGCGGTGCAGCCCGACTACACCTTCCTCGTCATCGACGCCATGACGGGTCAGGACGCCGTCACCACCGCCGAGGCGTTCCATGCCGCCCTGGCGCTCGACGGGGTCATCCTCACCAAACTCGACGGCGATGCCCGCGGCGGTGCGGCACTCAGCGTCAAGGAGGTCGTGGGTCGCCCGATCGCCTTCGCCTCCACCGGCGAGAAGCTCGACGAGTTCGATCTGTTCCATCCCGATCGTCTGGCGGGACGGATCCTCGGGATGGGCGACATGCTCACCCTCATCGAGAAGGCCGAGCAGGTCTTCGAGAAGGAGCAGACCGAGGCCGCCGCCGCCCGTCTGCTCGAGGGTCAGTTCACCCTCGAGGACTTCCTCGACCAGATGCAGCAGCTGAAGAAGATGGGTCCGCTCTCCGGCGTGCTCGGGATGATGCCCGGTGTGCCCAAGGAGGTTCGCAACGCCCAGATCGACGACCGCGACATCGCCCGCATCGAGGGCATCATCCGCTCGATGACGCCGGCGGAGCGGCGCGATCCCGATCTGATCGATCAGTCCCGCCGTCTGCGCATCGCCCGGGGTGCCGGTGCCGATCCGGCCCGGGTCGCCGAGCTGATCAAGCAGTTCAAGGAGATGTCCAAGATGATGAAGCGCATGGGCGGCATGGGCTCGAAGAAGATGGCCAGGTCCAAGCGCAAGGCCGGCAAGGCCAAGGGGAAGGGCCCCGGGGGCCGGACCACCGGCGGCGGACGGGTGGCTCCGAACACCAGGGCACCGCTGCGTCTGCCGGATCTCGACCCCAGCAGGACCCGGGGCACCGGGCTCGGTGATCTCGGCCTCCCGGGTCTCGGCGACCCCGGTCCGGGCCTCCGCTGACCAGCAGACTTGCCCCTCATGGCTCCCAACGGCCACCATTGAGGGCCTCACGTTCCGAGAAGAAGAGAGAACAGCCGTGGTGAAACTCCGCCTGATGCGGATGGGTAAGACCAAGCAGCCGACGTATCGCATCGTCGCCGCCGATTCGCGTTCGCCGCGCAACGGTCGTTTCATCGAGATCGTGGGTCACTACAACCCCCGCACCGAGCCGTCCTCGATCACCGTCGACAACGACAAGGCCGTGGCCTGGCTGAAGAAGGGCGCCCAGCCCACCGAGGCGGTCGAGAAGCTCCTCAAGATCTCCGGCGCCTGGGACCAGTTCACCGGCGCGGCGTCGTGACCGACCTCGCCGACACCGGGGCCGAGGACACCTCCGGTCCCGATCTCGTCACTGCGACCTCCGTCCTGGCCTACCTCGTCAAGCAGCTGGTCGAGCATCCCGATGCGGTCGACGTCGAGCTCGACGACCGTGGTCGACGCCCGGTGCTGAACGTCAAGGTCGCACCCGGTGACATGGGGCGGGTCATCGGCAAGCGCGGTCGCGTCGCCCAGTCGATCCGCACCGTGGTGCGCGCCGCCGCCGCTCGCGATGGCGGCGATGTCGAGGTCGAGTTCCTCGACTGACGTCGTGGCCCTGCTCGAGGTCGGCCGCATCGACAAGCCCCATGGTGTGCGCGGCGATGTCGTCGTGACCCTCACGACCACCGAGACCTCCCGGGTGGATGCCGGTTCGGTGCTCCTCGCCGGGGAACGCCAACTGCTCGTCGAATGGTCGCGCCCGCATCAGCACCGTTTCGTCGTGCACTTCGACGGGGTGCATGGCCGCGAGGGGGCCGAGGAGCTGGCCGGGCTGGTCCTGCGGGCCGAGTCCCTGCCCGATGACGACCCTGAGGATCTGTGGGTGCATCGCCTGATCGGTTCCTCGGTGGTCGAGACCGACGGCACCGAACGCGGTGTGGTCGAGGCGGTGCAGGACAACCCCGCCAGCGACCTTCTCGTGCTCGACTCCGGTGCCCTGGTGCCACTGCGGTTCCTCGTGGGCCGCGACGCCGAGGATCGTCTGGTGGTCGAGGTGCCCGAGGGACTGTTCGAACTGCTCGACGGGGACTGAACCATGCGGATCGACGTCTTCTCGATCTTCCCGCAGATGGTCGCCGAGTTCGCCGCCCAGAGCCTGCTGGGGCGGGCCGGCCAGAGCGGGCTGCTCGACGTCCGCGTCCACGACCTGCGTGAGCACACCACCGATGTGCATCGCACCGTCGATGACTCCCCCTTCGGTGGCGGGGCCGGCATGGTGCTGCGGCCCGAACCGATCTTCGCCTCGGTCGAGGCCGCCGATCCGCCGCGTCCGCTGTTCCTGCTGGGTCCCGGTGGCCGCCGTCTCGATCAGCGCCTGGCCCAGGAGCTGGCCGCCGGCGACGGGTTCTCGCTGCTGTGCGGTCGGTACGAGGGGGTCGACGACCGGGTCCGCACCGAACTCTGCGATGACGAGCTGTCCATCGGCGACTATGTGCTCGGCGGTGGGGAGGTGGCGGCCATGGTCGTGCTCGAGGCGGTCGGGCGCCTCGTGCCCGGGGTGATGGGCAACGCGGCCTCCGGGGCCGATGAGTCCTTCAGCGACGGACTGCTCGAGTATCCGCAGTACACCCGGCCGGCGCAGTTCCGGGGCATGGAGGTCCCCGAGGTGCTGCGCTCGGGCGACCATGCCCGGATCGAGCGATGGCGTCGGGCCCGGGCCCTGCAGCGCACCATCGCCGCCCGGCCCGACCTCATCGAGGCCCGAGGAGGACTCTCATCGGTCGATCGGGCGCTGCTCGAGGAGTTCGACATCCCCTGATCGCCGGGGTGCGGATCCGGGGTCGGCCTCCTCGATGTGGTCCCGATGGCCCGATCCGGTCGGGCTTTGCCGTCGGGGTCCCCGGCTGCGTACCATGACGGGTCCTCGGGGCGCCGGTCGGTTCCCCACCGCAGGCGGTCCCCGCCTCCCAGTCAGGAACTTCCGCAGATGAACGCCATCGACCTCATTGACGCCCAGAGCCTCCGCGACGACATCCCCACCTTCGCCGCCGGCGACACCCTCAAGGTCCACGTCCGCGTGGTCGAGGGCAACCGTGAGCGCGTCCAGGTGTTCCAGGGCGCCGTCATCCGTCGTCAGGGCGACGGCCTGCGCGAGACCTTCACCGTGCGCAAGGTGAGCTTCGGCGTCGGCGTCGAGCGCACCTTCCCGGTGCACTCGCCCATCGTGGCCAAGATCGAGATCGTCAGCCGCGGCGACGTCCGCCGGGCGAAGCTGTACTACCTGCGCGATCGCGTCGGCAAGGCCGCCAAGATCAAAGAGAAGCGCTACTGAGATCCATCCTCGTCGTCCCGTTGGTGGGTGCGATGAGCGTTCGGTCCTGATCTCCACCTCCCACGCCGAGGGCTGCCATGAGTGCTGAGGATCTCGAGGAGTACGAGTCCGACGTCGAGCTGCAGCTCTATCGCGAGTACAAGGACGTCTGCCCGATGTTCCGCTACGTGGTCGAGACGGAGCGACGCTTCTATCTGGCCAACGAGGTGCACCAGAACGTGGTGCAGGACAACGGCCGCACCCGCGTCGAGCTCGATCTCCGCGACGCCTGGGTGTGGGACATGTACCGGCAGAACCGCTTCGTGACCCATGTCCGGGTCGTCACGTTCAAGGACGTCAACATCGAGGAGCTCCCCCGCGAGGAGTTGGGGCTCGAATGAGCGGCCGTCGTCGGTGACCGCCGGTCGTCGCGCCCTCGGGGCCCGCGGCGAGCGCCTCGCGGCGCAGTGGTACGAACGCAACGGGTACGAGGTCCTCGATCGCAACTGGCGGTGCCGCGAGGGTGAGCTGGATCTCGTGCTGCGCCGCGGCGGCACCGTGGTGTTCTCGGAGGTCAAGACCCGCTCCAGCCGGGCCTACGGGTCGCCGGCCGAGGCGGTCGGCCCCACCAAACAGCGACGCATCCGTCGGTTGGCTCTGCAGTGGCTGGGGGCCCATCCGATGGCGGCGGTCGAGGTGCGCTTCGATGTCGTGGCCGTGATGGGCACCGAGATCGATGTGGTCGAATCCGCGTTCTGAGGCGTCGGCGCCGGTCTCCCGGCCGACAGTCCCCAGCCGGCGATGGATCAGCCGACGATGGATCAGCCGACGATGCGGATGATCGAGTCGGTGAGTGCCCGCAGGGTGGCCTCATCGAGATCGGCGAGCAGGGACTCGATGACCGGACGCGACAGGAGCGCGTCGATGACGGTGATGCGTTCGGTGTCGTCGGCCGCCAGTTCGGGTCCGAGCCAGGCCACGACCTGATCGCGCAGGCGGGTGCGGCGCAGCTGCAGCATCATGGCCGCCACCGGGGAATGGGGACTGAGGGTCTCGACCGATCGGGCCAGGGGTCCGGCGACGCGCACGAACTCGATGCGCTGCGCGACGAGGCTCCGCACCCGCGTCTCGAGGGTCCCCGAGGGGCGGTCGAAGCTCAGCAGCGCGGCGATGCGAGGGATGACCTCGAACACCAGGGCGATGAACAGCGCGTCGCGGTCGGGGAAGTACCGGAAGATGGTGCGCTCGGAGATGCCGCTGGAGGCGGCGATCTCGGCGATGGTGGGGGCCGGGTTGCCGCTGTCGACGAGGTCGAGCGCGGCGGCCAGCACCGCCGAGCGGCCCCGCTCGGCCCGCAGGCGACGGCCGTCGACGCCATCGGCCTCGCCGCTGGGGGAGGAGGCTCCGGCCACGAGAGCCAGCTCGAGGGCCGAGGCGAGATCGGAGGGGAGTTCGGTCGGGAGCGCGTCGCTCATCGCCGCAGACGCTACCGGTTGGATCCACCGGGATCGGCGCACAGGATCGGCGGTGCGACCACCGCGGCAGGATCGGAGGCCGGTGATGTGACCCGTATGCTTCCCACCATGGCCACCCATGCTGATCTCGAGTTCTTCTTCGATCCGATCTGTCCCTTCGCCTGGGTCACCAGTCGGTGGGTCACCGATGTGGCCGCCCAGCGCGACCTCGATGTGCAGTGGCGGTTCATCGCGCTGGCCATCGTCAACGTCGACACCGACTACTCGAAGTTCCCGCCCGCCTACCCGGCGCTGCACGGGCTGGGCCGCGACATGCTGCGGGTGGCCGCCGCGGCCCGGGCCGAGGCCGGCAACGACGCCGTGGCCGCCTTCTACACCGCAGCGGGGCAGCGGATGCACCTGGGAGGGGTCTCGGCGGCGGTGTTCACCGGCGAACCGATCCCCACCGATCTCATCGTCGACATCGTCACCGCCGCCGGCCTCGATCCGACCCTCGCCGCGGCGGCCGTCGACGGCTCCTTCGATGCGGTGCTGCGCGAGGAGACCGAGCTGGCGCTGAGCCGGACCGGCCGCGACGTGGGCACCCCCATCCTGACCTTCGACCCGGGTACCGACACCGAGGCCTCGCTGTTCGGCCCGGTCATCTCGAAGGCCCCGACCGGCCCCGCCGCGGCGGCCCTCTGGGACGCCGTGGTCGCGCTGGCTCGCACCCCCGGGTTCGCCGAGCTCAAGCGGTCGCTGCGCGATCCGCTCGACTTCTCGTGAACGAGGCCACCGCTGCGGTTCCACCGGCCATCACGGTGCTGTGGCGTCCGGGCTGCGGGTTCTGTCGCGTGCTGTTCGCCGGACTCGAACGCCACGGGATCGCCCACGACACCCGCAACATCTGGGAGGACCCCGAGGCGCGGGCGCTGCTCAACGAGCGCATCGGCAGCGAGACCGTGCCCTCGGTGCTCATCGGCGACGCCATCCTGGTCAACCCGTCGGTGACCGACCTGCTCGAACGTCTCGGCTAGAGCCGCAGTCGGCGCAGCCGCCGCGGTTCAGGGTTCGAGCACGACCTTGATGGCGCCGGCCGAGCGATCCGCGGCCACGGCGAAGGCCTCGACGCCGGCGTCGAGCGGGAACCGATGGGTGATGACCGCAGCGGGCAGCTCGGGTCGGTCGGCCAGGATGGCGGCGGCGACATCGATGTCGCGCGATGGGCCGACGCGGTTGTACATGGTGGCCGGGACGAGGGTGATCTCCTTCATGGTGACGCTCAGCCCGGGCATCTCGATGGTGCCGTCCCAGTAGCTGCCCAGCAGCACCACGGTCCCGCCCGGTCGGCAGCGGTGCACCGCATCGGCGAGGGCCGAGGAGGTGCCGGCCGCTTCGATCACGACGTCATAGGCGTCCTCGGTGACCTCGCCGGCTCCCAGCCGGGCCGCCGCCTCGCGCTGGCGGTCGTGACGGGCGGTGAGATCGACCGAGGCGCCGATGGCCTGGGACACCACCAGGGCCATCTGTCCGATGGTGCCGCCGCCGATGACCGCCACCCGATCGGTGGGCCGGATGCCGCCCCGGCGCACCCCGTGCACCGCCACGGCGAGAGGTTCGACCAGACACCCGTCGGTGGGTGCCACCGAGGCGGGCAGACGGCTGAGAGAGGACTCGGGGGCGAGCACCTCCTCGGCCATGCCGCCGTCGCGACCCACGCCGAACACGATGCTGGGGCCCAGGACACAGCGCTGGTAGGTGCCGTCGAGACAGGGTGGACATTCCCCGCACGGCGCCAGGGGTTCGATGGCCACCGGGGTGCCATCGGCGAGGGTGCCGGCGATCTCATGGCCGAACGTGAGCGGGAGCCCCATGCCCATGAGATGCAGATCGGAACCGCAGATGCCGGCGGAGGCGACCTTGACGCGGACACCGGCGCCGGTGGGGGCGTCGACCTCGACCACGGTGGGTCGACCTTCGGGACAACGGATGGCGCGCATGGAACTCCTCGGATCAGCGGTGGGGGAAGTGTGTCACGGGCGCTCGTGCAGACGGGCCAGGAATCGATGGATCGGGTCGGTGCGGTCGCGGGTGCCCACCGCGGAGTCGGCCGGGATGGGCCACCGCTGCTCGGCGGTCGGCGCGGAGACCCATTCGGTGGTGGCCACCCGCTCGGCGATGCGCCACACACGATCGGCACGGCGCTCCACCAGGTCGATGTACCGGAAGCCGACGGTGAGGTTGCGGCGCGGATCGGGATCGGCGCTGCGGTGGTGGGCGATGCCGTAGGTCTCGACGACCGCTCGATCACCCGCCGGGGTGATGAGCTGGTTGGCCACGAGATGCATGGTTGCGTCGTACCGTTCCAGCAGACCGAAGGCCCAGTCCATGAACTCCTCGACCGATCCCGAGAACGAACCGTGGACATCGGTGGCGTCGGGATGGAAGCAGGCCGCCACCGCCTCCCGGTCGAACCGGTCGATGCCGCGGCAGTACCGCAGGATCAGCTCGCTGATGGCCTGTTTGTCGAGGAGTTCCCTGATGGCCCGGTCGTCGTCGGTCGAGTGGTCGGTCGGGTCGGGCACACCTGACAGCGTAGAACCCGCCACCGAGCGGTCCGACGGAGCGGCGCCGATGTGTGAGGCTTGTGGTCCACATCTCCCGGAGCCCCGATGATCCAACCCGTCCCCATGGTCAAGCACCGTCTCACCGGCCTCGCCCGCCGGGTGCGCGCCATGCCGTGGTCCTGGGTCGTCACCGGGGTGCTGGGCGCAGCCACACTCATCGCCCGCGCCCCCGGCATCATCTACACCGGCCTGTTCGATCGTGATGAGGCCTTCCTGCAGGTGATGGGCGATGTGGTCGGGCGCGGCGGACAGATGTACGTCGACGTCATCGACCGCAAGCCGCCGGTGGTGCCGTACCTCTACGCCCTGGTGGAGCAGGTCAGCGTCGACATGCGGTACGTGCGCCTGCTGTGTGCGCTGCTCATCTTCCTCAGCGGTGTCGTGATCGTGGCGCTCGTGCAGCGGTTGACCGCCGATCGTCGTGCCGCGCTGGCCGCCGGTGTGCTCGCCGTGCTCGGCACCGCGTTGTTCCTGCCCGCTGACGCGCAGGCCGCCAACTTCGAGCTGTGGGGGCTGCTGCCCGCCTCCGCGGCGGTGCTCGCCGTTGTGTCGGCCCGCTCCTCCCGATGGCCGCGCCCGGTGCTGCTGCTCGCGGCCGGGGCCTGTGTGGCCATCGCCGCGAACTGCAAGCAGCCCTTCATCGTGGTGATGGTGCCGGTGACCTTCGAGGCGCTGCGCGCCCCGTCGGTCCGCGTGCGCTCAGCGCTCACCGTGGGTGCCGGCGTGGTCATGGCCACACTGCCGCTGTTGGTCCTGGTCGATCCATCGCGGATGTGGCGCTGGGGTTGGGCCGACAACGGCGACTACCTGAACGGCGGGGTCTCGACGGTGCGGGCCCTGGCGGTGGGCCTCGGCCTCTCGGTGGTGTTCGCCCTGTTCCATCTCCCGGTGCTCTACGGCGTCTGGGCGGCGGCGGTCCGTCGGGTGCGGATCGATCCCGTGCTGCTGGTGTGGCTCGGGGTCTCGGTGCTGGTGCTGCCCATCGGCCTGCGGTTCTTCGGGCACTACTACCAGCAGCTGGTCCCCCCGCTGGCCGCCATCACCGGCGTGGCCCTCGCTGCGGCCTCCCGTCCGGTCTGGCGCATCATGGGCGGACTCACCGCCGCCACCACCCTCGTGGCCCTGGTCCTGGCGCTCGTCCATCCGGCCGATCTGTCCAACTTCACCGCCGTCGGTCGCTACGTGCAGCGCACCACGCCCTCCGACGAGCCCATCCTGGTGTGGGGCGCCCTGCCCGATGTGTACGTCTCGACCGATCGCGCCCCCACGGGGATCTTCCTCCACCACGGCTATCTCACCGGCAACTGGGCCAGCCGGGCCACGGTGCTCGATCCCACCATCGTCGAGCGCGAGCCCTATCGGAGTCGCTGGCTGATGTTCCTCGCCGATCTCGATGAGCACCCACCTGCGGTCATCATCGACGCCGCTCGTCCCGGCACCGACTGGGCCGGCTACGGCCCTGAGAGGTACCCGCTCGGTGCGCTGCTGCGCCGCTGCTACACCCGCGACGCCGTCATCGACGGACTGCCGGTCTGGCGACGCGACGCCACGCGCTGCCCCACGGCCTGACGACCCTTCATCGGTTCTGGACGCGGAGTCACTGATCCGGCGGGGGATTCACCAGGGATTCATGTCCTGCTCACCGCGCCGATCACTGCGCCTGTCACCCTTGGGGGACATGAAGAGAGAATCAGGCCGAAGATCGATCGATCCCACCCCGCTGCGACTGGCCCTGGTGGCCCATGACAACAAGAAGCCGGAACTGCTCGAGTGGGCCTCCGCACATCGGCGGGATCTGGATCGATGTGACCTCTGGGCCACCGGCACGACCGGCGGGATGCTCATCGACGAACTCGGGCTCGAGGTCACCCGACTCCACAGCGGTCCCATGGGAGGTGATCAGCAGATCGGCGCCATGATCGCCGAGGGTCGTATCGACATGCTGGTGTTCTTCTGGGATCCGCTCGAACCGCAGCCCCATGACCCGGACGTGCGGGCGCTCCTTCGCATCGCAGCGGTGTGGGATCTTCCGGTGGCCTGCAATCGCTCGACCGCCGACATGCTGATGAGCTCGGCTCTGCTCACCGACCGGTTCAGCGTTCCGATGGTCTCGGTGCGGTGAGCGGCCAGGGCTGCGCCAGCTCGAGCTGAGCAGCCACCTGCAGCAGCACATGCTCCTCGCAGTGCCGGGCCATGAGGTGCACGCCCACCGGCAGTCCGTCGGCGTCGAACCCAGCGGGAACCGAGATGGCGGGCTGCCCGGTGGTGTTGGCCAGCGCGGTCAGGGCGGAGAACGCCCAGCCTCGGGTGAACATGGCGTCGATGCTCATGGTGTCGAGCCATCCCAGCGGCGGCACCGGCACGCCGAGGGTCACGGTGAGCCAGAGATCATGGTCCTCGTAGAACCCGGCCACCCCACGACTGGTGATCTCGAGCTGCTGCAGGGCCCGATGGAGGTCGATGCCGGTCTGCTGCAGCGCCCGCTCGTGCATCTCGCGCGAGAACACCTCGAGGTCATCATCGGCGAGCGGTCGACCGAGGTCGGCGAGCCGATCCTCGACCATGCGGGCGCCGTTGATGCCCATGGCGGAGGTGACGACCAGCGCCGACATGCGTCGATCCCAGTCCGGCATCCCTTCGCCCACCTCGTGACCGAGCGCGCTGAGCACGGCGGCGGTGCGTTCGATGGCCG
>JAGWYK010000142.1 GCA_018969405.1 Acidobacteriota bacterium | reverse complement strand
CCAGGACACGACAGGTCGGCTGCTGGTCCGGATCGGCGTGCAGCCAGCGGAAGAAGATGATCCCGACCCGATGACCGCCGGTGTCGAGCCAGTTGGGCTCGCCCGGATCGCCGTCAGCCAGCAGGATGCGCACCGAACCGTCGGGGTCCACTACCACCTGCCGATCGTTCAGTGCCGACCGTCGATCGGGGAAGCACTGGTACCAGCGGTCGCACATCTGCACCGACCAATAGGCGCAGGTCGGCGGGGTGAACTCGATGACCAGCGCCTCCTGCGCAGCGAGACGCCACCAGGTGAAGGAGTAGATGACATCGGGATTCGGGATGGCGGCGACGATGTCGTCACTGGTCTGACGCACGAACGCGTTGGGCAGGTCGCGCTGCTGCGGGGTCCAGAGTGTGTTGAGCGAGGCGTTCCAGCGCAATGAGGCCGCCGCGGCCGCCACCCGCTGCTCCATCTCGACCGCGGAGGGCAGCGCGGCGGCGCCCACCACGGGTTCGGCATCCACCCGTTCGATCGTCCAGGACCCGGCGACCTGCGCCTGACGATCGTGGAAGTACTGCCGGATGATGACCCGGGCCGCCTCGGGATGGGAGAACTCCCAGACGAAGCGACCGTCGGCATCGACGATGGTGTCGATGTCGGCCGACTCGACGATGGCACTCGCTCCCGCGGCACCCGAGCCGGCGTAGACGGCGATGCCCACGAAGGTGGCATCGCCTCGGACTCCGGTGATGCGATGGGTGACACCGGGTCGCACCGCGGCCACGTCGTAGTCGATGTCGGGCCCGGCTGCGCCCACGAAGCGCACGGCCTCGGCCATGGTGAGGAACGAGGGTCGATCGGGATCGAGCCGCAGCGTGGCGCTCTGGGTCACCGCCGCCAGCATGCGCAGCACGTGGAGCTCGCCATCGGCGCGCTCGCGATCGTTGCAGGGGTCGGGATCGGCGGCGATGTGGGCGGCGGCGAAGACGAGCGCCTCGTTCAGCGGCGCGAACGAGGCGTCACTCATGCACCGATGCTCGACGCGATCGAGTAGTACAGCGGGATGCCGATGGCGATGTTGATCGGGAACGTGATGCCGAGCGCCAGGGTGAAGTACCGGCTCGGTCGGGCCTCGGGGATGGCGTAGCGGACCACAGCGGGCACCACGATGTACGAACCGCTGGCCGCCAGCACGGCCAGCAGCGTGAGATCACCGACGGTGAGACCGAGCGCCCACCCGATGGCCAGTGCCGCCGAGGCGTTCACGAACGGCACCACGATGCCGAAGCCGATGAGGAACGGACCGACATCGCGCACCTCGCGCAGCTGTCGGGCCACCAGCAGGCCCATCTCGAGCAGGAAGAAGGCGAGGAACCCCTTGAACACGCCGTTGACGAAGGGGTACATGGCCTCGCCACCCTTGGCGCCGCTGACCGCGCCGATGATCATCGATCCGATCAGCAGCAGATGTGCACCATCGGTGAAGGCCTCGCGCAGCACCTCCTTGATGGACAACGGGGTGCCGCTGTGCTCATGACCGGTCTCCTCCGGTCCGCGCTGGCCGGCCGGATGCGGGGCCTCGGGGATGAGGGCGTTCGAGTCGGCGGCGGCCAGCCGGGCCCCGACCTCGAGCTCCGCGGTGGCCTCCGCCGCTGCGGTGGCACTGCTCAGGCGGGTCCGCACCCAGGTGGCGAGCAGCACGGCCATGATGATCGCCGGCGACTCCATCAGCACCAGCGCCACGGTCATGTGCCCGCCGGCCTCATCGCCGCGTGAGGACAGGAACTGCGAGGCGGTCACGAAGGTGACGGCACTGACCGAGCCGTAGGTGGCGGCGATGGCGGCGGCGTCGAAGGCGTCGATGCGGCGACGCAGCACCAGGAACCACACCGCCGGGATGGCCAGAGCCAGCAGGATGGCCGCACCGATGACCTTGATCCCGTCGCCGGAGAGACCGGCCTCCGACAGGGCCTGACCGCCCTTGAAGCCCAGCGCCATGAGCAGGTAGAGGGAGAGGAACTTGGCGATGGGCGCCGGGATCTCGAGGTTCGAACGGATGAGCCCGATGACCACGCCGAGGAAGAAGAACAGCACGGCGGG
>JAGWYK010000141.1 GCA_018969405.1 Acidobacteriota bacterium | reverse complement strand
TCGCCGATCCTTCGGAACGTCAGGTTGATCCTCGGCTCGGTCACCTTGTCCTTCGGGAGCTGGTGCTCCCACAGCTGCTGACTCGTCCCTCGCATCACCACCACATCGCCGGCATCGAGTGTCACCCTGAACCGCTCGCCGTGATCGGTCCTCTTTCGGAACTCGAAACGCCGTGACGCCCCGAGACTCAGCGATCCGATGATCGGCGTGCGCCCGAGATCCGGCTCATCATCGGCATGCCAGGACACGCTGTCGTTCCCGTTGCGGTACAGATTCAGCAGCACCGAGTTGAACCGGCACCCGGCGAGACACTCCACACTCGCCCGCAGTTCCTCGAGCAGGGGAGTCCAGGACTGCGGCGTCAGCGCGATCCCCGAGTACGTGTAGGTGCGCCCCGGGTCGCCGTACCAGGCGGTCAGGCGCGGGATGTCCATGACCCTGCCGAACATCGTGACCCGCTCCTGCGTCCACGCCACCTCATCGAGCAGGCGGCGGAACACCCGATCGGCCTCCTCGACATCGATCGCCTGGCGGATGATCTCGATGTCGAGCGCCGCCGGGATGTCATCCGGTTCGGGTGGCAGCAGTGAGCCCTGGACGTTCATGGAACCCTCATGCTTGTCGGTTCGCTCCCTGATCACACGGCGATGGGGCGGTCGTCGGACGGGTCGTGGTCTGCGCCGGCGAATGGGTCAACACCATGGATCTCCGACCTCCCGATGAACGCAGGGAACAGCCCGGCATGTGAGCGATCCGGCAGAGCTCTTCAGGGAGTTCGGAGCGCCGGAACACTGCAGAGTCTCGCCAGGAGATCGAGCCCCGCATCGGTGCCCGGCCAGGTCTGCCGGACGATGTCGGGTCCCGCACGTCGGACGAGACTGCGGATCACCAGACCGATGAGGATCGCGTCGTCGGCGTATCCGAGCACGGGGATGAAGTCCGGCACCAGGTCGATGGGCAGGGCGAGATAGACCACCACCAGCAGGAGTCGGAATCGGGTGCTTCGCCCCAGCGCCGGGTTCCTGCTGAGTCGGCTGACCAGACGGACCGCGTCGGGCAGGATCCTTGCGGCCTCTCGCAACGTGGTGCCATCCGGGCGGACCATGGCGAGGCCGACGATGAGCAGCAGCCACAGCACCACGAGCCCGCCGACCCCGGCGATCACGATCTGTGTGAGTGTGCTCATCCCGACAGTCTGCCGACCGCAGGGGAGCGCAGTCGGGGTTGGGCGCGTGCTCCTCGATGGTTCCCGGTCCGATCGCTTCCGCCTGTCGAATGGGCCGAATGACCCATTGGCGCTGTCACACCCGATCCGTACTCTCGAACATATGTTCGAAGCATCGACGGCTCCCGAACCGGCTTCTTCCGTCACCGAACCGCGGTTGTGCTCGGGCTCGTTCGAGGCGCTGTTCGACCAGCTTTCGGGGTTGGTCGCGGCCCTGGCCGAGTGCGGCGTGCCGGCCGATTCGTCGGCCCTTGTGGGGTTGCGGGCCCAGATCGATCGTCTGTCGTCCATGGTCGCCGAAGCCGAGATCCGCTTCGATCAGGCCGAACTGTGGCGCGACGCCGGCTCCGGCTCGTTGCGCGGCTGGATGGCCGACCACTGCGGTCTGGGTCGGCGGGCGGCAACAGCCGAGGCCCGCAGAGTCGAGCGTTTGGAGCAGTGGCCCGCGGTCGTGCAGGCCTGGATCGACGCACGTCTCTCGGCGGCACAGGTCGACGTCATCATCGGTGCAGTGCCGCGCCGGTTCGTCGCGTTGTTCGCCGATCATGCCGAGTCGGTGGTCGACATCATCGGCAGTCTCGATGTCACCAACACCGAAGTGGCGATCCGTCAATGGGTGCGATGCGCTGAGAACGCAGACGGCCCCGAGCAGTTCCGTGAGCCCGCCTCCGGTCTGCATCTCGATCGTCTCCTCGACGGCCGGTTCGTGCTGAACGGTCAGTTCGACAGCGCCCAGGCAGCCATCATCGACGCCGCCCTGCGGGATTTCGACGTCCCCGACCCGGTCGATGCCGACGGGCGACCCATCGGCGAAACGCGCAGCCTCGCCCAGCGCAACGCCGATGAGCTGCTCGAGGTCTGCCGTTTCGCAGTTGCGCATCGTCAGGGCGCTGG
>JAGWYK010000140.1 GCA_018969405.1 Acidobacteriota bacterium | reverse complement strand
CCGAGCCGATCGATGACCTCTCGGTACTCGCGCAGCACACCGATGGTGCGATCGATCGCCGCGGCCGACAGTCGACCGGTGGCGTCGACACCCTCACCGAGTCGGGTGATGCGCATGAGGCGCTCGACGGTGACCCGACCGCCGTCGCTCACCAGCAGGCGAACGGAGTTGGTGCCGCAGTCGATGGCGGCGACGCGCCGGGTCATCGTTCGATCCTGACCGCCGGCACCGACGGCATGAGTCCGCGGTCGCGCAGCTGGACGTGCACCCATGCCCCCACCGGATCCTCACCCCCGGCCAGCCAATGGGCGTAGTGGGCGTGCAGACATTTGACACCCTCACGGGTGCCACCGACGCCTCCGGAGGGACGATGACCGCGATGACCAGCCGGCAGAGCAGCATCGCGCTCGGCGGCATAGACGGCGTGCGCAGCGGCGATGGCGGCCGCACCCACGGCCTGCTCGGCCTCGCGCACCCCACCATGGGATTCGAGCGTGCCGATGGCGGAACGCAGCGCCGGGTCGCAGAGCCAGTAGCGCGTGGGCATCGGCGTCCCATCGGGCAGCAGCGGCTCGTTGCGCAGCACGGCGGGCTCGCCGCCGGGCCGGTGCACGACCACGACGAACTCACCCATGGGTTCGCGACCGAGCAGTTCGGCCACCCGATCGCGCTCGGCGGTGCTCAACGGCGACGGCGCAGCAGTCGCCAGATGATGACAGCGGCCACCGCCACCCCGAGCACAGGCACGGCCCGCTTGAGCATCGGGGTGCCGGCCGATTCGAGCAGATCGATGGCCTCGGGTTCGGGCTGATCGATGCGACGCACCGTGGGTGCGGTCGCTGCGGCAGCCGACGACTCCGAGGCTGCGGGCTCGCTCTCCTCGGTCATCGCGGATCCACGCTCGGCGGCCGGAGCGCCCGCCGTTGCCGTCGCCGGTGCAGCGGTCGGGGCAGCCCCGGCGGTGACATCGGTGAGCACGGTCTGCTCGAGGTTGTCGACGAACTGGGTGAGGATCTTGGCACTCACATCGGCGAGCACCCCGCGCCCGAACTGCGCCACCTTGCCGGTGACGGTGAGGTCGGTGGTGACGGTGACATGGGTGCCGGTGCCCGCCGAGGTGAGCTGAGCGGTGATGGTGGCGCTGGCGTTGCCGGCCCCGCGGGTGTCGCGACCGGCGGCGTCGAGCACCAGCCGATGGGCGGTGGCATCGCTCTCGAGGAAGATGGCCCGGCCCTTGTACTGCGCGGTGATGGGTCCGACCTTGACCTTGACGATGCCGCGGTACTCGTCGCCCTCGATCTCCTGCAGCTGCGCACCGGGGAGGCAGGGAGCGATGCGCTCGACATCGGTGAGCACCGACCAGGCGACGTCGATCGGGACGCTCACGTCGAATTCGTTGATCAGTTCCATCGGTCGAGATCCTCCAGGGTGTCGATGTCGAGCATCGTGCCGGGGCAGGGTACCGCCCCGACGAGCCCGGGCCGGCGCCGGATGAGCGCGCGGGCACCCTCGTCGCCGTCGGCCGGCAGCAGATCCCACACCGATGCATCCAGGCGCACCGGATTGCCCCGACGACCCTCATAGGTGGCCACCACGATGGGCTCGGGCCCCGGATCGGTGGCCACCCGACGCCAGGCCTCGGCGGTGACCCCGGGCTGATCGGCCAGACCGACCACCACCCGGTCGATGCCCTCGGCGCGGGCCCAGACCAACCCCGCCTGCAGGGAGGAGGCCTGTCCGGTGCGCCACTCGGGGTTGTCGATCACCACCACCGAGGAGGGCAGGACCGCATCGAGGACCACTGCACCGACCACCACCGCCACCGCCGAGAAGACCCCGGCCTCGAGGGCGGCGGCCACGGCGATCTCCACGAGGGGACGGCCCCCGAGCTGCGCCAGCTGCTTGGCACCCGGTCCGAAGCGCGACGAACCTCCGGCGGCGAGGATCACCGCAGCACAGCGCTCGGGCGGACCGACGACGGGTCCGGACACGGGTCGGGTCATGGGGCCAGTCAAGCACCGACCCCGGGGTCGGCGACATCCGCGGTGGGGTACGCTCTGCGACCGTTGCGGGAACCGAGGGGGACCATGAAGATCACCATGACCGTCAATGGCGTGCAGCACACCGA
>JAGWYK010000050.1 GCA_018969405.1 Acidobacteriota bacterium | reverse complement strand
CCAACACCATGGTCGACACCTGGGCCACCGTCGGATCCTGCGCCCAGATCGGCGCCAACGTGCATCTCTCCGGTGGTGTCGGCATCGGTGGTGTGCTCGAACCTCCGCAGGCTGCGCCGGTCATCGTCGGCGACGACGCTCTCATCGGGAGCCGCTGCATCGTGGCCGAGGGTGCCCGTGTCGGTGACGGCGCCGTGCTCGGGGCCGGCTGCATCCTCACGGGTTCCATCCCGGTGATCGACGCCGCCACCGGCGCGGAGCTCAGCCGTGGCGTGGTGCCGCCTTGGAGCGTGGCGGTCACCGCCACCCGGCCCCGCACCTTCCCCGGCGGCGAGTTCGGCCTGCCCTGTGTGCTCGTCATCAAGCGTCTCACCGAGGGCGAACGACATGACAAGGCCGCACTCAACGACGTGCTGCGCGATCACGGCGCCGCCACCTGAGATGACCGATCTGCTCGCCCGCACCGCGGCGCTCGTCGACATCGCCTCGCCCAGTCGCGCCGAACAGGCGCTGGTGGCGATGATCGAGGCCGAACTGCGCGCGCAGCCGACTCTGTCGGTCGACCGCGTGGGCGACAACCTCGTGGCCCGCACGCAGCTGGGCCGCACCCAGCGCATCGTGTTCGCCGGGCACACCGATGTGGTCCCGGCGACTGCGGACAACGCCGTGGCCCGCATCGAGGGCGATCGTCTCCATGGCGTGGGTTCGGCCGACATGAAGGGCGGGCTCGCCGTGATGTTGGAGCTGGCTCGCACCCTCGAGGATCCCGCCGTGGACTGCACCTTCGTGTTCTACGCCCGGGAGGAGATCGCCAGCGCCGAGAGCGGGCTGGGCGAGCTGTTCGAGCAGCGACCCGAGCTGCTCGTCGGCGATGTGGCCATCCTCGGGGAGCCCACCGATGCGCTGGTGGAGGCGGGCTGTCAGGGGACCCTGCGTCTCGAGGTCACCCTGCAGGGGGCCCGCGCCCACACCGCCCGGGCATGGATGGGCCGCAACGCCGTGCACCGACTCGGTGGCCTGCTCGATGCACTCGCCACCTATGAGCCGCGTCAGCCGGTGATCGACGGGTGTCGGTTCCATGAGGGACTGCAGGCCGTGGCCGTCAGCGGTGGCGTGGCCGGCAACGTGGTGCCGGACTCGGCCTCGGTCACCATCAACCATCGCTTCGCCCCCGATCGCTCGGGCGCCGAGGCCGAGGCCCACGTGCGCGAGGTGCTCGCCCCGTTCCTCGAGGATGGCGACACCGTGGTGCGCACCGAATGTGCCGAAGGAGCGCTTCCCGGGCTCACCCATCCGCTGCTCGGCGCGCTGGTCAGCCGCAGCGGGGGAGAGGTGCTGGCCAAGTTGGGCTGGACCGATGTGGCCCGGTTCGCGGCCCATGGGGTGCCGGCGGTGAACTTCGGACCCGGTGACAACACCGTGGCCCACACCGCAGGTGAGTACCTCGACCGGGAGCCGCTGGAGCGCACGATGGCGGTGCTGCGGGCACTGGTGGCTGAGGGCGTCGACTGAGCCCACGGAGCCCACGGAGACGATGGCGCCAACGGAGCCGACGGCCGTCTCGGCGAGACGGCAGGATCGGATCCCGCGGGCCTCAGACCGTGCGGGCCACAGACAATGTGAGCATCAGACCTTGCGCATCACGGTGACGACACGGCCGTAGATGGCCACCTCGTCGGGACGGAAGTGCATGGGGGAGAGCGCCGGGTTGGCCGGAAGCAGCACGACCTCATCGCCGGCGCGGGTGTAGGTCTTGACCGTGCCCTCATCGCCGGGGATGCCGGCCACCACGATGTCGCCGGGCTCCGCAGTGGTCTGGGCCCGGGCCACGATGAAGTCGCCGTCGAGGATGCCGGCACCGATCATGGACTCGCCGCGCACCCGGAGCATGAACAGTTCGCCGTCGCCGCAGAAGTCGGACGGGATGGGCACGATCTCCTCGACGTTCTCCTCGGCCAGCACATCGGTGCCGGCGGCCACATCGCCCACCAGCGGCACATGGCGGAACGGTCGACGATCGCCCGAGGCGCCCGAGTTGGGGTCGTAGCGGACCTCCATGGCCCGGGGCTTGACCGGATCGCGGCGGAGGAACCCGAGCTCGTTGAGTCGGTTGAGATGGTTCTGCACGCTGGAGGGGGAGTTGAGCCCCACCGCCAGGCCGATCTCGCGCACCGAGGGCGGATAGCCGTGCTCGGTGATGTGGGTGTCGATGACCTCGAGGATCTGCTGCTGGCGGAGGGTGAGGCCCGGGTTGGTCATGGGTGAGCTCCTGACTGGGTGGTGCTGCTCGGCTCGTGCTGTGCGGATCGAGCCCATCGGGTGGTCCTGATCGAACGTCTGTTCCCACCGTAGCCGCCCCTCGAGCCGGGGGCAAACACCCGTTCGATCTCCCCCTTGACGTCGAACGGGTGTTCGTGCTTGGCTCTCGGTGCTGGATCGAACGAGCGTTCGATCCAGGTCGTTCCCACTGTCACACCCCGTTCGCAGGATGGTCCCCATGGCTGCTCTCCTCCACCCCGACTCCCTCCCGCTGCCCGGTCTCTCGCTGCCCGGTCTCTCACTGCTCGGTCTCGATCCCGAGGCCCTGCCCACCGACGCGCTGCCCTCCACCGCCCGGCCGTCGGCCCGGTCCACCGCCGCAGCGCCCTGGAACGCCCCCTCCTTCCTCGGTGCCACGGTCCTGCCCATCCCGGCCTCGGCATCCGCCGATCCCATCCCGGGGTCCGAGCCGATGCCGACCCACCAGCGGCCCGAGCTGCGGCTCATCATCGGGGGCCTCGATGCCACTCCTGCGCCCCGGCGCTGGCTGCGTGCGCTCCTCGGCGGTCTCGCCCTCGCACTGCTGGTCGCCCTCGCCGCCATCGGTGCCCGCAACCTCCTCGGTGCCGACGCTGCCGCCTCCGGGCCGGCGTCGTCCGCCGCGGTCAACCACCCGGTCGGCGCTGTGGCCACCTCCACCACACCCACAGCGCCGACCGAGGTGGTCGTCCAACCGGGCGACACCATCTGGAGCATCGCCCGGCGTCTGCATCCCACCGGCGAGATCCGCGGCGTCGTCGATGCACTGCAGCAGCGTGCCGGTGGTGCGTCGCTGACCACCGGTCAGCACATCGATGTGCGCGGTCTCGTCGCCGACTGACCATCGCGCGTGACAACTGTCCACCCCGAGATGCCGCGGTGTCCCACACCTCCACCGCTAGGTTCGATCCATGCGGTGTCCGGCCTGTGCGCATCTCGACGACAAGGTGGTCGACTCCCGGCAGGCCGACGACGGGGTCACCATCAGGCGACGTCGCGAATGTCTCGGCTGTGGAGCGCGCTTCACCACCTTCGAGCGGGTCGAGGAGGTGCCGCTGATGGTGCTGAAGCGATCAGGCGATCGCGTGCCGTTCTCCCGGGACTCGATCACCGTCGGCATCGTGGCGGCGGCCAAGGGACGCCCGGTGACCGATGCGGCCATCGCAGAACTGGTGAGCGAGGTCGAGGACGCCATGCGTCTGGTCGGGCCCGAGGTGTCCAGCGAGCAGATCGGAGTGGCGGTGCTCGCCGGACTCCGCCGTCTCGACGAGGTGGCGTATCTGCGCTTCGCCAGCGTCTACAAGGGCTTCGACGCCGCCGCCGATTTCCAGCGCGAACTCATCCTGCTCACCAAGGAGAGCGAGCCCAAGCGTCACTGAGCGCGCACGTAGTCGGCCAGCAGCATGCCGTCCTGCTCGAGCAGTCGTCGCAGTCGCATCGCCTGCGGTGGTCCATCGCCCGGCGGTCCCGAACTCCTGGCGGCCCGCGACGAGTCTCCGCCGACCAGCAGCGGCGAGATCGTCTGGCACCACTCGTCGACCAGATCAGCTGCCAGCAGCTGCGCGTTCACGATCGGTCCACCCTCGCACAGCACGGTGCGCAGACCCATGGCGCGCAGGGCGCCCAGGGTGTCGGACATCGACACCGAGTCAGCTCCCATCACGAGCACCTCGGCCACCTCGGCCAGCGCCTCGCGTCGGCGGGCATCGGCTCGTTCGGTGGTCACCACGATCGGCCGTATGGCGGACGCCGACGCGGTGGTCGAGGCGGAGACCCCCTCGACGAACAGGGGAGCCTCGACGTCGAGGTCGGCCGAGCCCGACACGATCACCAGACGCGGCACCTCCTGCTGGGCGCGCCCGCGTCGCCGGGCACGGGCCGCCTCGTCCATGCGCACCGGTCTGTAGTTCTCGGTCCGCACGGTCGCGGCGCCCACCAGGATCCCGTCGCACAGCTCGCGCAGGGCCCGGAACACCTCACGATCGGCGGGCCCACCGAGTCCACCCGATCGCTCGGCCACGGCGGTGGCGCCATCGACGCTGGTGATCATGTTCACCAGCACCCAGGGGCGATCGATCGGGGTCGGCCGGTCGTCGGCGGCGTAGCGGGCCACCGGATCCACGTCCTCCTCGAGGGTCGGCAGCAGTTGACGCACGACGCCACGCTAGAGGGTCGTTCCGGTGCCGCAGACGGTCCGCCCGTCGCTGTGGGTTCTGTGGAGGAACAGCCCTGTCATCCACTCGAAATTCACAGGGTTGTTCCCCTTCCGATCCACAGGAAGCAGTCCCTAGGGTGCCGCCCGGGTACAGCGCTGCAGCGCGGACGACGGACGGTGGTGCGACGTTCTGGCGACTCCGCTGACAGGACGCCTCCTTGGGAGCGCCCCCTCGGGCTCTCTTACCTGGCGTCCGCGCTGCAGCTCACCCTTCTGCACCACCCCTCGCAGCACTCCTCGCAGTACCCCGTCGAGGCGGTTCCCCGACGGGTTCGGGCCCCTGACCACGGGTTTCTCCGTCGGTCGGGGATTCCTCCCGACAAACGTTGACAGCGGGCGAATTACTCTGGTGTAATTCCCCGACATCTTGTGGCCCGTCAGGTGCGGCAGGCAGCAGAACCACAACATCTTGTGTCCACCCCCACGGAACCCCGGTTCCGGTCGGAGGGCACCGAGACCCGGGGGAGGGTTCCGACCCGACCCGGGGGTGGCGCTGCCGACGCCGAGCCTGTGCTTCCGGACCGGCGGCACCCCCGAGCCGTACTCCTGCTTCTCGTCTCCCAGGCTCGACCAACCCACCGGCACCACCGGCCCGACGCAGCACCAGTTCACAGGACCGTTCGACCAGCACCGCTCGACCAGCGCAGCACCGTACCCACTCCTTCGGCCACCCCGTCCGGGCTCCGGCCACCAATCACCGACCGACCACCACCAATCTTCACCACCGGTCTCCACCACCAGTCTCCAGCGGAGGAACATCATGGCAATCGCCCCAGAACAACCCGGATCCGAACTCGGCACCATCGGCCTCCGACGCCACTTCACCACCGAGGGCGTCCATCCCTACGAGATGATGGAGTGGGAGCGTCGTGACGCCCGCATCTCCAACTGGAAGACCGGTGAGGTCGCCTTCGAGCAGCTCGGGGTCGAGTTCCCGGTGGGCTGGTCGCTCAACGCCACCAACATCGTGGCCCAGAAGTACTTCCGCGGCACCCCGGGCACCCCGGAGCGTGAGTCCTCGCTCAAGCAGGTGGCTGATCGGGTGGCCGACACCATCGCCGACTGGGGCATCGCTGACGGCTACTTCGCCGATGCCGCCGAGGCCGAGGCCTTCCGCGACGAGCTGAAGTACATCATCGTCACCCAGCGCGCCGCCTTCAACAGCCCGGTGTGGTTCAACATCGGTGTCGCCGGCGTGCCCCAGCAGGCCTCGGCCTGTTTCATCCTCTCGGTCGACGACACCATGGACTCGATCCTCAACTGGTACGTCGAGGAGGGCACCATCTTCAAGGGTGGCTCCGGTGCCGGTATCAACCTGTCGCGCATCCGTTCCTCGAAGGAACTGCTCAAGGGTGGCGGCACCGCCTCGGGTCCGGTCAGCTTCATGCGCGGTGCCGACGCCTCGGCCGGCACCATCAAGTCCGGCGGCAAGACCCGTCGCGCCGCCAAGATGGTCATCCTCAACGCCGACCACCCGGACATCGAGGAGTTCATCTGGTGCAAGTCGCGTGAGGAGAAGAAGGCTCGTGCCCTGCGCGATGCCGGCTTCGACATGGATCTCGACGGCGCTGACATCACCTCGATCCAGTACCAGAACGCCAACAACTCGGTGCGCGTCACCGACGAGTTCATGCAGGCCGTCGTCGACGACGCCGACTGGCATCTGCGAGCCGTCGGCGGTGGTGAGATCATCCGCACCATCCGCGCCCGCGACCTCATGCGGCAGATCTCCCAGGCCGCCTGGGAGTGCGCCGACCCCGGCATGCAGTTCGACACCACGATCAACCACTGGCACACCGCCTGCACCACCGGTCGCATCAACGGGTCGAACCCCTGCTCCGAGTACATGCACATCGACAACTCGGCCTGCAATCTCGCCAGCATCAACCTGCTCAAGTACCTCGGCGAGGACGACACCTTCGACGTCGAGGCCTATCGCCACACCATCGAGGTCATGTTCACCGCCCAGGAGATCCTCGTGGGCAATGCCGATTACCCGACCGCTCCCATCGCCGAGAACTCCCACAAGTTCCGTCAGCTGGGCCTGGGCTACGCCAACATCGGAGCACTGCTGATGGCGCTCGGTCTGCCCTACGACTCCGATGAGGGTCGGGCCATGGCCGGCGCCCTCACCTCGCTGATGACCGGCCACGCGTATGCCACCTCGGCCCGCACCGCCGCCCGTATGGGGCCCTTCGCCGGCTACGAGGAGAACGCCGAGCACATGCTGCGCGTGCTCGACCAGCATCGTGAGGCCGCCGCCGCCATCGACGAGCGCGGTGTGCCCGTCGATCTGCTCGAGGCCTCCCGCGCCGCCTGGGATCAGGCCTGCGCCGTCGCCGCTCAGGTCGGTGTGCGCAACTCGCAGGCCTCGGTGCTGGCCCCCACCGGCACCATCGGTCTGATGATGGACTGCGACACCACCGGCGTCGAGCCCGACCTCGGTCTGGTCAAGATGAAGAAGCTGGTCGGCGGCGGCACCATGTCGATCGTCAACCAGACCATCCCGCGCGCCCTGAAGCGTCTCGGCTACTCACCCACCGAGGTCACCGAGATCACCGACTACATCCACGAGAACATGTCGATCCTGGGTGCGCCGCACATCAAGCCGGAGCACATCGCCGTGTTCGCCTGCTCGATGGGTGACAACACCATCCACTACTCGGGCCACATCCGCATGATGGGAGCGGTGCAGCCGTTCATCTCCGGCGCCATCTCCAAGACCGTGAACCTCCCCGAGGAGGTCACCGTCGAAGAGGTCGAGCAGCTCCACATCGACGCCTGGAAGCTCGGCATCAAGGCCGTCGCCATCTACCGCGACAACTGCAAGGTGGCCCAGCCGCTGTCGGCCTCCAAGAAGGGCGACGACAGCGCCGATGCCGCCGCCGGTGCCGCCACCGAGGTGGTGGAGCGCATCGTCGAGAAGATCGTCTACGAGCCCATCCGCAAGAAGCTGCCCCGCACCCGTGTCTCGCGCACCTTCGAGTTCCGCGTGGCCGACTGCAAGGGCTTCGTCACCGTGGGTGAGTACGAGGACGGTCGTCCCGGCGAGATCTTCGTGCGGGTCTCCAAGCAGGGCTCGACCCTGGCCGGCATCATGGACGCCTTCGCCATCTCGGTCAGCCACGGCCTCCAGTACGGCGTGCCGCTGCGCAGCTTCGTCGAGGCCTTCACCGGCATGCGCTTCGAGCCGGCCGGCATGACCGACGATCCCGACATCCGCATCGCCAACTCCCTCATGGACTACCTCTTCCGCCGCATGGCGCTCGAGTACCTGTCCCCCGAGGAGCGGGCCGAGCTGAACATCCTCACCACCTCGGAGCGCATGCAGCCCACGCTCCCCGGTGTCGAGGACGCGGTGGTCGAGACCCGTCAGGGATCCGAGCTGCCCGCCGATCCGCCCTCGGTCGAGTCGGTCACCACGCTGCTCGCCGAGGCCCGGGTGGCCACGAAGGCGCCGAGTTCGGTCAATCACGACGCCCCGATGTGCATGCAGTGCGGGGTGACCATGCAGCGGGCCGGCAGCTGCCATGCCTGCCCGAGTTGCGGCACCACCAGCGGCTGCAGCTGATCCACCGCAGCGCACCGATCCGATGAAGGGGGAGGCCACCGGCCTCCCCCTTCATCGCGTGCAGGACTGCCGATGGATCAGACCAGCACGCCGAGCGGACCCGGGTAGGTGAACCCGGGGAACACCGTCGACAGCGACACCGAGCGCATCCGCTTGCCGATGATCTCGGCGAGCACCGTGCGGTAGTCGTTGGCGATGATGACGTCGCCGTCGATGCGTTCGGTGAGTCCGGGCCAGCTGCCCTTCACCCCGGCGCTCACACCACCGCCGAACACCATCATGGTGGTGGCATGACCGTGATCGGTGCCGCCCGAGGAGTTCTCGGCCACCCGGCGGCCGAACTCGCTCATGGTCACGAGGGTGACCCGCGAGGCGTTGGTTCCGAGGTAGGCGAAGAAGGCGCCGATGGCGGCATCGAGCTGGGCGAACAGGGCGTACTGGGCCCCCTTGGTGTTGGTGGCCGACCCCATGGCGGCATGGAAGTCGAAGTTGGCCAGATCGGCGGTGGCGACCTCGAGCGGGAACCCGCTGTTGATCAGCTTGGCGATCGGGAACAGGTCGGCGCCGAGCCCGGTGGAGAGGTTCCTGGGTGGCACGGCGGTGGTGAGGGTGGAACCCACGGTGTTGAGGGCATCGATGGCCGAGAGGGCCTGGGCCTTGAGCAGGGAGTTGCTGGAGCTGCGATACATGCGGTTGAGCATGCGGGTCAGCGAGACGGCATCCTCATTGTTCGAGTTCGCACCGGTGCCGGTCTGCAGACCGAGGGAGGCGAGACCCGAGGCGCTGGGGGCGAAGGAGCCGGCCAGGGAGTCCGGAGTGCAGGCCCCGGCGCCGAAGGCCCGCAGCGCGGATTCGTTGGTCCCTGCGGTGGCGGTGAGGTAGCGGGCCAGCCAGCCCGAGGAGAAACTCGTCGCCGAGCCGATGCCGATCTCGGTGAGCGCCTGGGCGTTGAAGTGCGAGCGATCCACGAACGGTGCGCCGACGGCGGGCACGAACGCCGCCCTGCCGGCGGTGTGCAGCGCCTTGATCTGGGTGAAGGCCGGGTGCAGGCCCCAGTCGGCGTTGATCGGCAGTGCACTGGCGGCGGGAACGGCGACGGTGGGTCGAGCGGCGTAGTACGCGCTGTCGCTGATCGGCACCAGCGCCGAGAGGCCGTCGAAGCCGCCTCGCAGGTACAGCACCACGAGGATGTTGTTGGTGGGGCCGGTCGGCTTGGTGACCTTGGTGGGCTTCACCCGGGAACGGAGCTCGGCCAGATCGCCGAGGCCCGTCGCCCCGGCGGTGCCGCCGAACAGCGAGGGGCCGAGGTAGGCGGTGGCGGCCAGCGAACCGGCGGCCACGCCGGCGCCAGCCATGAAGCGACGACGGTCGACCGTGCCGGCGGCTGCACTCGGGGCGTCGGTGGCATCGTCGATGGTGTCGGGAATGTCGATGGAGGTCTGGTCGGTCATGGTGATCACCTGATCTGGTTCTGCGGGGACTGGAGGATGTAGGCGAGTAGGGGCCGGGCGTCGTACCAGGACTGCCAGCGCATGTCGGCGTCCATGTCGGTCACGTCGAGGATGTAGTTGTAGATGACCGGATCCAGCGGTTCGCTGAGCACGGCGGTGGCCAGTTTCGTGAGGACCGCCCCGACCTTGGTCGGCGGGGGAGTGCCGAGGATCGTGGTGATGTCGAACATCGAGAGCGTGAATCCGTCGACGGCGACCTTGCGGGCGAAGTTCCAGCGGTCGAGCATCGATCCGGCGGTCACCCACTTGTAGTCGGCGTCGGCGTAGCCGTTCGGGAACGACCAGGCGAACAGTCGCTGGCCGAGGGCGTTGAGTCGACCGTGCACGTTGTTCTGGAACACGCTGGCCTGAGCCGGGTCGAAGGTGATGCCGGCCGCCCGCAGGGTGCCGGCCACGAACTCGAAGGGCCGACGGGCCTTGAGGCCGGCCGAGGCCTTGAAGTCGTCCGACTGGAACAGGGTGCGCAGTGTCGGGGCGATCTGGGTGTTGTTGGCCAGGAAGGCGTTGGCCACGGTGGTGACGATGGTGTCGGTCGGTGCGACGAAGTCGCCGATGAAACGCACGCACAGCTTGTGGGCCACCTTGCGGGCGGTGCTGGGATGGGTGGCGAGGTACCGGACGAAGGATTCGCCCGCCGCCAGTCCGGTCAGGCCGTTCCGGCTCCAGCCGAGGATCGGCGCACCGTCCACGTTGGGACCGAGGCTGTGCTTGGTGGCGTCGAAGGCGAAGGTGCCGGTCTTCGAGATCGTCCAGCCCGACAGCAGGTGGGCGACCCGCACCACATCGGCGTCGGTGTACCCGTTGGAGACGCCGACGGTGTGCAGCTCCATCAGCTCACGAGCATGGTTCTCGTTGGGGACGTTGCTGCCGTCGGCCCGTGATGCGGCGTTGTTGAGGAAGGCGAGCATGGTGGGCGACTTGGTGACCGCCATGAGCAGGTCGCTGAAACTGCCGAGGGCGTTGGCCCGGATGACGATGGAGTCGTCGAGCGGCTTGTAGATGCGCACCGAGCCCATGGTGGCGTCGACATTGAAGTGGTTGGTCCAGAAGTCGGTCATGAGCTCCAGCAGCTGCCGCTTGCTCCACACCGCCCGGGCCACGGTGGCACCCTCGAGGCTGAGGGTGACGGGGCTGAGCAGGGGCGACCCCTTGAGCTGGGCCGGGGTCATGTTCACGCCGGGGAAGTTGCTGACGATGGCGTCGACGGCGGAGTCGTCGATGGCCTGCCAGTTCAGCTGTTCGTCGATCCAGGTCTGCACGCCCTTCGTGGTGATCTCGGACACCAGCGCCGGGGTGGCGCCGAAGGTCAGGCGACGGGCGACGTGGAGGGCCAGCGCGTTGCCGGCGGGGACCTGCGAGTGGCCCGAGCGACGGCCGGTGTAGGGGTCGTCGTCCTCGTTGTAGCGGTTGCCGTTCTGACCGTTGTTGGCCTGGCTGCCACCGGCGCCGTAGCGCTTCAGGAAGTCGTCGAGTCGGCTGCGGAAGTCATCGAACTTGAGCAGCGGGGGTTGTCCAGCCATGGTCTGCCTCTCTCATCGTCGGTGCGATGCGGTGACCGTATGGCACTCCCCTGATGGGGCGAAGCGACTTGGGCAACTCTTTACCTAGTGCTGGGGTGCCGTTGCCCGACCGAGGGTGAAGTACACCCAGGGCTTGGGACCACGGGCATAGAAACTTTCGAAGGTGTCGATGCGGAAGCCGGCTCGGCGCACCAGTTCGACCGGATCGCGGGTGAGGTGACAGCCGTCGGCGAGGCGCTTCTGCATGGGTTCGAGGCGCTGCTGCCAGGTGCGCACCGACGGGTCGGGTGCCGAGCCGTGCTCGAGGAAGTGGAACGGCGCCCCGGGTCGCAGCACGCGACGCAACTCCGCGAGCGCTGCCTCGACTCCTGGGATCGTGCACAGGGTGAAGGTGCACAGCGCGCCGTCGCAGGAGGCATCGGCCAGTGGCAGCGCCTCACCGTGCAGCGCGATGAACTCGATCGGCACCGCGGAGGCGGCGATGCGATCGGCGCCGAGGCCCCGCCCGACGGTGGAGGGTTCGACGGCGAGCACCCGGGTGACCTCCGGCGGGTAGCTGGTCACATTGGATCCCGAGCCGAAACCGATCTCGACGATGTCGCCGGAGAGTCCCTCGCACACGCGGTCGCGCAGCGGCGTCATGGCGGCCCCGCCGCAGGCCTTCTCGACGATCCTCGGCACGACCTGTTCCCGGTAGAAGCCCATGGGCCGGAGCGTACCGGTGGTCGCGAATAGGGTTCGCCCCTGAGGGGGGACCATGAGACTGTGGAGTGACGAGATCGAGGAACTGCGGCCCGAGGCGAGAGCCGTCGTCGCCGCCGGCATGGAGGTCGTGGCGGCCATGTTCGCCGGCCACGGTGAGCCGCCCACCGACCTCGAGGGTCTGGTGGCGTTCCAGCGGGCCGCCTTCGCCGCCACCTATGCACCGGTGCCCGAGGCCGAGGTGACCGAGTTCGCCGGCGTGCCCTGCCGCCTGTTCGCGCCGGAGGGCCCGGCGACCGCCGTGTACCTGCACTTCCACGGCGGGGGCATGGTGATCGGTGCCCCCGAGATGAACGATGGGGCCAATCTGGCGCTGATGCGTCGTCACGGTGTCGCCGTGATCTCGGTGAAGTATCGACTGGCTCCCGAGCACCCCCACCCCGCCGGTCCTGACGACGGCATGGCGGTGCTGCGCTGGGTCCTCGACCATGGGGTCGAGCGTCTCGGGACCGATCGCGTCATCCTCGGCGGCGAGAGCGCCGGCGGGTACATGGCCGCCGCCGTGCTGCTGCGGGCCCGTGATGAACTCGCCGCCACCGATCGCATCCTCGGGGCCAACCTCGTGTTCGGGGTCATGGACTGGGGGCATTCACCGAGCCAGCGCGGACTGCGCGCCTCGGCCGGTCCCGACATGCTCACCCCGGAGGGCATGGCGATGTTCGCCGACTGCTATCTGCCCGGTCGCAGCGTCGAGGAGCGCCGGCACGGTTCGATCTCGCCCGCCCACGCCGATCTCCATGACCTGCCGCCTGCACTGGTGTCGGTGGGCACCGCCGATCACCTCCTCGACGACTCGCTGCTGTTCGCCACGCGCTTCGCCGCCGCCGGCAACGAGCTCGAGCTCTTCGTGGCCCCGGACATGCCCCATGGGTTCCAGGCCTTCCCCTGCGGCATCACCTCGGCCTGGGAGGCCACCCAGGAGGCATGGTTCACGGCGCGTCTGGCGAGTGCGGGAGCCCGGTCATGAGCGGTCCGCTCGACGGTGTCAAGGTCGTCGAACTCGGGATGTGGGTGGCCGGACCCGCATGCGCCGGCATCCTCGCCGACTGGGGCGCTGATGTCATCAAGATCGAACCGCCGGGCGGCGGTGATCCGGCCCGGACCTTCCAGGCCCTGTTCGGCCAGATGATGCCGGACAACCCGGTGTTCGAGCTGGACAACCGATCGAAGCGGGGCATCGCCCTCGACCTGCGCGTGGCCGAGGGACAGGCGGTGGCCCATCGACTGATCGATGAGGCCGATGTGTTCGTCACCAACGTCCGGCGCAGTGCGCTCGAGGGGTGGGGGTTGGGGCCTGATGCGATGCTCGAACGCAACCCCCGGCTCGTCTACCAGCTCATCACCGGCTACGGGATGGACGGACCCGATGCCGATCGCCCGGGCTTCGACATCGCAGCGTTCTGGGCGCGATCCGGCATCGCCTCGCTGCTGCGGGCCCCGGATGGTCCGCTCCCGTTCCAGCGCGGCGGCATGGGCGATCACCCCACCGGCAGTTCCGCATCGGCGGCGGTGTGCGCGGCGCTGTTCAACCG
>JAGWYK010000139.1 GCA_018969405.1 Acidobacteriota bacterium | reverse complement strand
TTGCGATCCACTTCTGGCGGGTCCGCAAGGACGGTGGCATCTCCGGACCGTTGTGATCGAGGAGACCACACCATGACCGAGATCCCCGAACATCTCCGCAAGCGGGCCGAGGCCGCCCGCGCCAAGGCCGCCGAGCAGGCGGCGGCTCCCGCTGCCGATGCCGCGCCGGCCGCTGAGACCGCCGCGCCCTCGGGCGAGGCCAGTCGCATCCCGGCCCATCTGCTGGAGCGCTCGAAGTCGGCGAAGTCCAAGGGCGCCGCCACCGAGACCGCCGTCGCCGCCACCGGTGGTGGCGTGGCCACTGCCGTGGCCACCGCCGCGCCGCCGCCCACCGCCACCGGTCCGGGTGGTCACACCCAGCGCCTGCTCACCGTGGTCAAGGCCGGCTCGATCCAGGACGTCAAGTCCGTGCCGGTCGACAAGGTGCACACCTGGCCGCATCTGCTGGCGGTCGAGTTCGTCGCCTCGTTGCTGATGTTCGCGTTCGTCCTGATCTTCTCGGTGTTCGTGAACGCGCCGCTGCTGGCACTGGCCAACATCAACCAGACCCCGAACCCGTCGAAGGCGCCCTGGTACTTCCTCGGCCTGCAGGAACTGCTCACCATGTTCCATCCGATGGTCGCCGGCGTGACCATCCCGGGCATGGGCATCTTCCTGCTGATCCTCGCCCCGTACATCGACCGCAATCCGTCGAACAAGCCCGAGGATCGCAAGTTCGCCATCTCGCTGTTCACCGTCCAGATGATGTTCTGGGCGGTGCTGGTCATCATCGGTTCGTTCTTCCGGGGCCCGGGCTTCAACTTCGTCGCCCCCTGGACCGCCGGCCTGTTCTTCGAACTCTGATCACGAGCACGTAGGAGCCCCCGCATGAATCCTCTCGTCATCGTCATCCCCCTCGTGGTCATCCTCGGCGGCGTCGTCGTGCTCGCCGCGCTCCGTCGGGGCGACTCCGGTGGCGCCACCGGTGCGCTCAGCCGCGAGACCCGCAAGCGGGATCGTTCCGATGCCGTCACCCTCAGCGATGAGACCCCGCTGTCGGGTCGCCAGACCGAGAGGTCGGCCGCCCTCGAGCGCCGCGGCGGTTCGGTCGAGAAGGTCACCAGCTCGGTGGCCACCTACGTGCCGCCCGACGCCGATGCCATCGGGGTCACCCGTCGGCAGTTCTTCAACCGCTCGATCATCATCCTGATCGGTCTCACCCTCAGCGGGTTCGGGGCGGCCTTCGTGGCCTTCCTGTGGCCGGTGCCCAAGGGCGGGTTCGGCTCCAAGATCCGCGTGGGCAACGTGAGCGACGTCCTCGCCAAGATCGCCGCCGGCAAGGGGTTCCTGTACCTGGCTGAAGGTCGTATGTGGCTCACCGCCTACCCGGCATCGGCCGTGGAGAAGGCCAAGGCCATCTATCCCCCGGCGGTGCTCCCGGGCATGGAGGCCGGTGTGGTGGCGCTCTACCAGAAGTGCCCGCATCTCGGCTGCCGCGTCCCGTCCTGCCAGACCTCGCAGTGGTTCGAGTGCCCCTGCCATGGCTCGCAGTACAACCAGGCGGGGGAGAAGAAGGGTGGCCCCGCTCCCCGCGGCATGGATCGTTTCGCCATGGAGGTCTCCGGCGGTGTCCTCACCGTCGACACCGGTCAGATCTTCCAGGGTCCGCCCATCGGCACGAACACCACCGGTCAAGAAGCTGAAGGCCCGCACTGCGTGGGTGGAGGTCACTGATGTCCGTCGTCCTCTCGACACTCGTCCTGGCCAATGCGGCCCGCACCATCGGCATCGTGCTCGGTGTGCTGCTGCTCCTGGCCTTCGCCGTGGCCATCGCGTTCAACCTGCGCAAGGGTCGCGCCGAGGTCGGCTCGGAGATCGAGCTCGCCGCCAACCGCAAGCCCTACCTCGACGATGACCAGCTGGAGACCACCAAGCTCGACCGCACCCTCGGTGCCGGACTGGTGCTGCTGGCGGTCATCGGCATCGCGCTGCCGCTCTACTGGCTGGCTGAGCCCAGCCGTCAGTCCAACGCGGTGAACGCCTTCCAGGAGGAGGCCATCAAGCGCGGCGAGAACATCTACGTGAACGGCGCCCAGTGCGCCAGCTGTCACGGCCCGCTCGGCGTGGGTGGTGTGGCGAACTACACCATCACCGATCCCGCCACC
>JAGWYK010000007.1 GCA_018969405.1 Acidobacteriota bacterium | reverse complement strand
GCCGAGCACCGCCAGCGCATCGACGAGGCCATGGCCCAGCTGCCGCTGGCCGATGGCACCGAGGCGATCGAGCACGACGCCGATGGCGTCGGCGTCATCGAGTGTCGACCCATCGATGTCGCCCAGGACGCCCCCGTCGTCGTCTACGCCCATGGCGGCGGCTTCCGCATCGCCTCGGCGCTGGCCTACCGCTCCTACGGCTCGCATCTGGCCCGGGCCACCGGCGCCCGGGTGATGCTCGTCGACTACCGCCTCGCTCCCGAGCATGTGTTCCCCGCCGCACTCGATGACTGCGTCACCGTGCACCGCTGGGTGCTCGCCACCGGCGTGCCCGCCTCGCGCATCGTGGTCATGGGTGACTCCGCCGGTGGCGGACTGGCGGCATCGCTCGTGCTGCACACCCTCGCCGAGGGTCCGGCGCCCGCCGCCGTGGTGTGCTGCTCGCCCTGGGTCGATCTCACCGTCAGTTCGGTCACCTACGACACCCGGGCCGAGGCCGACCGGCTGTTCTCCCGCGCCCAGGCTGAGGAGGCCGCCAACGCCTATCTCGGCACGACCATGCCCGATCATCCACTGGTCTCGCCGATCTTCGGTGACTGGCGGGGTGCCCCGCCGCTGCTGATCCAGGTGGGCGACGCCGAGGTGCTGCTCGACGACGCCCATCGGCTCCACGAGGTCGCCCTCGCCTCCGATGTCGATGCGACCCTGCGCGTGTACCCCGAGATGCCCCACATCTGGCAGATGAGCTATCCGGCCTTCCCCGAGGCGGTGGCCGCGGTGGAGGAGCTCGCCGCGTTCATCCGCGATGCTGTCGGTTCCACCGACGAGGAGCGATCATGACCGAACCCAGCCGCGCCGATCGACCGGCGATGACCCCCGAGCTGATCGAGCAGTTCACCCTCCGGGGCCGCATCGCCGTCATCACCGGCGCGGCGGGCGGCATCGGTCGGCAGGCGGCCATCACCTTCGCCCAGGCCGGTGCCGATGTCGTCATCGCCGATGTCGGCGTGGCCGGTCTCGAGCAGACCGCCGAGCTCGTCGCCGCCGTGGGCGGCTCCGCCACCGTCGTGCCCACCGACGTCTCCGATCGCGACGCGGTGGAGGCCCTCGCCGCCGCGGCCCTCGCCGTGGCCGGGCGCATCGACGTGTGGGCCAATGTGGCCGGCATCATCCGCTACGCGCCCATCGTCGATGTCACGCCCGAGGACCTCGCCGCCATCGTGGCGGTCAACCAGTTCGGCACCTACTGGGGCGTGGCCGCGGCTGGTCGGGTCATGGGCGAGGGCGGTTCCATCATCAACATCACCTCGGCGGGCGGTGACATGCCGGCGCCCACGCTCTCGGTGTACGCCATGACCAAGGCGGCGGTGGCCCATCTCACCCGGTGTGCGGCGGTGGAGTTCGGGCCGCGCGGCATCCGGGTCAACGCCGTCGCCCCCGGCTTCACCGACACACCCATGGTGCAGGCCAACTGGACCCGCCCCGACGGCAGCATCGACGAGGAGGCGAGGGCGCGGTTCATGGGCATGCGCGCCGCCCAGTCGCCGCTGGGCACCACCGCCACCCCCGAGGACCAGACCCTCGCCATGCTGTACCTGGCCAGCGAGGCCTCCCGTTTCGTCACCGGGCAGATCCTGCGCCCCAACGGCGGCGTGACCATGGCCTGACCGGCCACCCGATCCATCACCGACCTGCCCCCACTCGCCCCTTCCTCCCGGAGGAGATCATGACCACCGCCGACGACTCACCCATCCCTGACTACCTCGGACGCCTCCGCGTCGACGGCCGCAGCTTCGTGGTGGCCGGGGCGGGTATGGGCATGGGCCGCCACACCGCGCATGCACTGGCCCAGGCCGGAGCCGAACGCATCCTGTGCGTGGATGTCGAGACCGATCGCGCCGCCGAGGTCGCCGCCGAGGTGGGGGAGCAGGCCATCGCCTGGGTCGGCGATGTCACCTCTCGCGAGGGTGCCGCCCGTCTGGCCGTCGAGGCCGAGGCGGCCATGGGTCGCATCGACGGGCTCGTCGACATCATCGGCATGGCCCGGTGGCAGTCGGTGCTCGACATGACCGATGAGACCTTCGACTGGGAGATCGACATCTGTCTGCGCCACGCGTATCTGCTCTCGCAGGAACTGGGCCGCCGCATGGTGGCCTCGGGGGGCGGCACCATGGTGTTCATCGCCTCGGTGAGCGGGCTGACCGCAGCGCCCATGCACGCCGCCTACGGGGCGGCCAAGGCCGGTCTGATGGCCTGGGTGCAGACCCTGGCCATCGAGCTGGGCCCCCGGGGGGTGCGGGCCAACGCCATCGCCCCGGGCACCATCCTGAGCCCCCGGATGGACGCCGTGTTCACCGACGAGCAGCGGGCCGCCAACGCCGGCAACGCCCCGCTGGGCCGCATGGGTGAGACCTCCGACATCGCCTCGGCGGCGCTGTTCCTCTCCAGTGACATGTCCCGCTACATCACCGGTCGGACCATCGTGGTCGACGGCGGGGTGGACGCGAAGTTCCCCTATCCGGTCACCCTGGAGTAGCCCGCCCGCTTTTCGTCTCCGACCCCCTCCTGACTAGTGTCCGGGGGCGTCTCGCATCCCCCCACATGCATCGGAGATCCCCCTGTGAAGACCCCAGTCCGCGTCGCCGTCACCGGCGCTGCCGGCCAGATCGGCTACAGCCTGCTGTTCCGCATCGCCAGTGGCCAGATGCTCGGAACCGACCAGCCCGTCATCCTCCAGCTGCTCGACATCACCCCGGCCATGGACGCCCTGCGCGGGGTGGCGATGGAGCTCGAGGACTGCGCCTTCCCGCTGCTGTCGGGCATCGTGTGCAGCGATGATCCGAACGTGGCCTTCGCCGATGTGAACCATGCGCTGCTCGTCGGCGCCCGACCCCGTTCGAAGGGCATGGAGCGCAAGGACCTCCTCGAGGCCAACGGCGCCATCTTCACCGTGCAGGGCAAGGCGCTCTCCGACAACGCGGCGGCCGATGTGCGCATCCTCGTGGTGGGCAACCCGGCCAACACCAATGCGCTCATCGCCATGAACAACGCGCCGAACATCCCGAACGAGCGGTTCACCGCCATGACCCGCCTCGACCACAACCGGGCCATGGCGCAGCTGGCCACGAAGACCGGCACGACGGTGAACGACATCACCAGGATGACCATCTGGGGCAACCACTCGGCCACCCAGTACCCCGATCTCTTCCACACCGAGGTCAACGGTCGGAACGCCGCCGCGCTGGTGGACGACCAGGCCTGGCTCGAGGGAACCTTCATCCCCACCGTGCAGCAGCGCGGCGCCGCCATCATCGAGGCCCGCGGCCTCTCCTCGGCCGCCTCGGCCGCCAACGCCGCCATCGATCACATGCGCGACTGGTCGTTGGGCACTCCCGCCGGTGACTGGGTCTCCATGGCCATCCCCTCCGACGGCAGCTACGGCGTCCCCGAGGGACTCATCTCCTCGTTCCCCGTCACCTGCTCGGGCGGCACCTACGAGATCGTCCAGGGTCTCGACATCGACGAGTTCTCCCGGGCCCGCATCGACGCCTCGACCGCCGAGCTCGGCGAGGAGCGCGACGCGGTGCGCGAACTCGGCCTGATCTGATCTGATCCGACTCGCTCCCACTCGGGTCGGCCGCAGGGTCAGCGGCGAGGCGGAGCGCGATCAGTCGCGACGCGGAGCAGGATCAGTCGCGCAGGGGAGCGAGCACATCGGCGAGCGAGCCGAGCAGCTCGCTGTTGTCGAGCAGCTGGCGGACGTCGCCACCCAGCCGGAGGTTGCCGGCCATGAACGCCGACTGGGCGCTCTGGGCACCGCACTGGATGGCCTCCGCGGTGGGCCGCTCGCAGCTGAAGGTCACTGATGGTGACGGGGTCTCCCCCCGATGGAGTCCGACCTCACCGTCGGCGAAGTGGATGTGCCAGACGATGGTGCGGTCACCGTCGATCACCGACTGCTGCAGGGTGAGGTGCACACCGGCGGCCGCGGCCCGCAGTTCCGCACTGGCGGCGATCGCCGCCCCGGCCGCATCGAACCACTCGTCGGAGAGATAGGTGACCACGGCGTCGATCGTAGGCGCCCTCGGAACCCGCACCCGGGGTCGATGCCGAGGTCGCTGCTGGTGTCGGTGCCGGGGTCAGTGCTGTGGGAGGTGTCGGCGGTCGCAGCACTAGCGTCAGGCCCATGCTGCGCATCCTGAGCCAGGTGGGACTGCTCGAGTCCATCGCCATCCCCACCGAGATCGCCGAGCAGATCGAGATCATCGCCATCCCGTCGGAGGGGGAGCTCGAGCCGGGTCTCACCGGCGATGTGCTGCTCACCCGTCCTTCGCTGGTGCCGAACCTGGCCCATGTGCTCACCCGGGGGGTGCGCTGGGTGCACCTGATCGGCACCGGCATCGACGACTTCCCCCTCCAGCTCATCGGTGAGGACTGCGTGCTCACCAACTCCCGGGGCCTCAGCGCCATGCCCATCGCCGAGTGGGTGATGGCCTGCCTGCTGTCGTTCGAGAAGCGCATGCCCGGGTCGTTCATCACCGAACCGCCGAAGGTCTGGAACATCCCCCGTCCCGGCTTCGGCACCCTGTTCGGTGGTCGTCTGGCGCTGCTCGGGCTCGGCGGCATCGGCACGGCGGTGGCGCAGCGGGCGCTGCCGTTCGGCATGGACATCGTGGCCATGCGCAACACCGACGCCCCCAGCCCGGTCGAGGGGGTCAGACTCGTGCGCACCATCGATGAGCTCGTGGCCGAGGCCGATCACATCGTGCTGGTGGCGCCGCTCACCGCCGCCACCCGAGGCATGTTCGACGACCGCGTGTTCTCGCTGATGAAGCCGGGTGTGCATCTCGTGAACGTCGCCCGTGGCCCCATGATCGACGACGAGGCCCTCCGGCGGGCCCTGGACGCCGACATCGTGGCCTGCGCCAGCATCGACTCCACCGACCCGGAGCCCCTGCCCGCCGGTCACTGGATGTACCAGCATCCGAAGGTGCGCCTGAGTCCCCATTCCTCCTGGAACTGGCCGGGGGCGTTCCCCGCCATGTTCGAGGTGTTCCTCGAGAACCTGCGTCGGCATCTGGCCGGAGAACCCCTGCTGTCGGTGGTCGACCCCGCCAACGGCTACTGAGTCCCCGGGCGCTGCCGCGGGCCGCTGTGGTGGCACGGGTAGTGTCAGCGGAATGTCCTCCAATCTGCTGAGTGTGGTCCTGGCCGTCGGAATCGATCCCCAGGAACTGCTCCTCTCCGTCGGTCTCATCGGACTCTTCCTCGTGGTGTTCGCCGAATCGGGCATCCTCATCGGGTTCTTCCTCCCCGGCGACTCCCTGCTGTTCGCCGCCGGTCTGCTCACCGCCGGCATCACCGTCAACGGTGACGAATGGAACCTCGCCGGGGGCAACATCGCCGTCGTGGCCATCGGATGTGCGCTCGCCGCCATCGCCGGCGATCAGGTGGGGTACGCGTTCGGCAACCGGGTGGGACCGGCGCTGTTCAAGCGTCCCGAGTCGCGCCTGTTCAAGCCCGCCTACGTCGACAAGGCCGAGGCCTTCTTCGAGAGGCACGGAGCCAAGTCCATCGTGCTGGCCCGCTTCGTCCCCATCGTGCGCACCTTCGCCCCCATCGTGGCCGGGGTCTCCAAGATGCACTACCGCACCTTCGTGCGGTTCAACATCGTGGGTGGAGTCGTCTGGGGGATGGGATTCACCATCCTCGGGTACACGCTCGGTCGCTCGTTCCCCTGGATCGGCGACAACATGGAGGTGGCGGTCCTGCTGATCGTGTTCCTCTCGCTGGTCCCGGTGGCGGTGGAGTTCATCCGTCATCGCCGCAACCGCGGCGCTGACGAGCACGCCCGCTGAGGCTCTGACCGACCCCGGACCCGACCTCGACCGCGGTCGGGTCGCCGAGATCAGAGTTCCGCACTCCGGACGCGACGCCGGCGCCGCCTGCCTCCATCAGGAGGCGGTTCGGCGCCGGGCGAGGGTGATGCGTCTGGTCAGTGCTTCTGACCGGAGAGGCGACGGTTGGCCAGCTTCGACTTCAGGTAGTCCCGGTTCATCATGGCGATGAAGTCGATCGGGATCTCCTTCGGGCAGGCCTCCTGGCATTCGCCGTAGTTGGTGCAGGAGCCGAAGAACAGTTCCATGGTCTCGACCATGTCCTCGGTGCGCTTGAACCGCTCGGCCTGACCCTGGGGGAGCAGGTTGAGATGGGCGAGCTTGGCCGAGGTGAACAGCTGGCCGGCACCGTTGGGGCAGGCCGCCACGCAGGCCCCGCAGCCGATGCAGGCCGCCGCGTCCATGGCGGTGTCGGCGGCCGGCTTGGGCACGAGGATCTCGTTGGCGTCCCGGGGCGCACCGGTGTCGGCGCTGATGAAGCCGCCGGACTGGATGATGGCGTCGAAGGCGCTGCGGTCGACCATGAGGTCCTTGACCACCGGGAACGCAGCGGCTCGCCACGGCTCGATGGTGACGGTCTCGCCGTCGTGGAACTTGCGCATGTGCAGCTGGCAGGTGGTGGTGCCCTTCTGGGGACCGTGGGCCTGTCCGTTGATCATGAGCCCGCAGGTCCCGCAGATGCCCTCGCGGCAGTCGCTGTCGAACACGATGGGTTCACGTCCGGCCTCGATGAGGTTCTCGTTGACGGCGTCGAGCATCTCGAGGAAGGACATCTCGTCCTTCACATCGGTGGCCTGATAGGTCTCGAAACGGCCGGGGTCGTTGGGATTGTCCTGACGCCAGACCTTCAGAGTGAGTTGCATGGGGGATCCTCCTGATGACGGCGTCGGCTACTTGTAGCTGCGCTGACTCGGCTTGACGTTCTCGAACACGAGGGCTTCCTTGTGGAGGGTCTGGGCCGTGCCCTCGCCGTTCCACTCCCAGGCGCCGACGAAGGAGAACTCCTCGTCGTTGCGCTGGGCCTCGCCATCGTCGGTCTGGTGCTCGACCCGGAAGTGACCGCCGCAGGACTCCTCACGCATGAGGGCGTCACGGCACATCAGTTCACCGAGCTCGAAGAAGTCGGCCACCCGGCCCACCTTCTCGAGCGACTGGTTGACACCCTCGGCGCTGCCGAGCACCCGCACGTTCTTCTCGAACTCCTCGCGCAGTGCGGGGATCTCCGAGAGGGCCTTCTCGAGTCCGTTGCGGTCGCGGGCCATGCCGCAGTACTCCCAGACGAGCTTGCCCAGCTCGCGGTGGTAGTGCTCGGGCGACTTGGTGCCGCCGATGGACAACCAGCGCCGGGAGGCCTCGTTGACGGCGGTCTCGGCCTCGACGAACACCGGATCGGTGGTGGGCACCACGCTCTGGCCGAGCAGGCCGGCCAGATAGTCACCCACGGTGTAGGGCGCCACGAAGTAGCCGTCGGCCAGACCCTGCATGAGCGCCGATGCGCCGAGACGGTTGGCCCCGTGGTCGGAGAAGTTGGCCTCACCGAGGGCGTAGAGACCCGGCACCGTGGTCATGAGGTTGTAGTCCACCCACAGACCACCCATGGTGTAGTGGCTGGCGGGATAGATGCGCATCGGAACCTTCATGGGGTTCTCGTCGGTGATGCGCTCGTACATGTCGAACAGGTTGCCGTAGCGCTCGAACACGGTGGTCTCGCCGAGGCGGCTGATCGACTCGCTGAAGTCGAGGTACACGCCGTTCTTGAGCGGACCGACACCGCGACCCTCGTCGACGACGACCTTGGCCGCCCGCGAGGCGATGTCGCGGGGAGCCAGGTTGCCGAAGGACGGGTACTTCCGCTCGAGGTAGTAGTCGCGGTCCTCCTCGGGGATCTGGTCCGGCGGACGGTTGTCGTCGAAGTTCTTCGGGACCCAGATGCGACCGTCGTTGCGCAGCGACTCCGACATGAGGGTGAGCTTGGACTGCGACTCATCACTGGCCGGGATGCAGGTCGGGTGGATCTGCGTGTAGCAGGCGTTGGCGAACAGGGCGCCCTTCTTGTGGGCCCGCCAGGCCGCCGTGACGTTGGAGTTCATGGCGTTGGTGGACAGGTAGAAGGCGTTGCCGTAGCCACCCGTGCACAGCAGGGTGGCGTGGCCCGACCAGCTGCGCACCTCGCCGGTGGCGACGTTGCGGGTGACGATGCCGACGGCCACGCCGTCCTTCTTGACCACGTCGAGCAGCTCGGTCTTGGTGTGCAGCTCGACCCGGCCGAGCGACACCTGCTGCATGAGAGCCTGATAGGCGCCGAGCAGCAGCTGCTGTCCGGTCTGGCCACGGGCGTAGAAGGTGCGACTGACCTGCGCACCGCCGAAGGAGCGGTTGTCGAGCAGGCCGCCGTACTCCCGGGCGAAGGGCACGCCTTGGGCCACGCACTGGTCGATGATGTTCACACTGACCTGGGCGAGTCGGTAGACGTTGGACTCACGGGCGCGGAAGTCGCCGCCCTTGATGGTGTCGTAGAACAGTCGGTAGACGCTGTCGCCGTCGTTCTTGTAGTTCTTGGCGGCGTTGATGCCACCCTGAGCAGCGATGGAGTGCGCCCGTCGGGGGGAGTCGTGGAAGGTGAAGCACTTCACCTGGTAGCCGAGCTCGGCGAGGGTGGCGGCGGCCGCAGCGCCGGCCAGACCGGTGCCCACCACCAGCACGGTGAACTTCCGCTTGTTCGCGGGGTTCACCAGCTTCATGTTGAACTTGTGGTTGTCCCAGCGGTCCTGCAGTGGGCCTTCAGGGATCTTGGAATCGAGGATGACGTTGCTCATGGATTCCTCTCTCAGCCGATCACGCCGGTCATGGCGGCGATCGGGAAGGTGATGTTGGCGCCGGCGACGACGATGGCGAACCCGGCGGCGAACCCCTTGCGCAGCGGGTTGTGGCGGGGGTTGAAGCGCGGACTCAGCGAGCCGAGGGTCTGGAACAGGCTCCACGATCCGTGGAAGAGGTGGAGACCCAGGGCGAGGTTGGCGAGGATGTAGAGGCCACCGACGATCGGGTTGTGGAGACTGGCGGTGATGGTCTGGTACGGCTCGCCGTTCACGAACTCGGGATTGGCCCAGCCCCAGGTGATGGTGGCGAGGTGCCACAGCAGGAACAGGCCGATGATGATGCCGCTCCAGCGCATGGTGCGGGCCGCCCAGTTGACCGCCACGTAGTCACGGGGCGACTGGTACTTGACCGGGCGGGCCTTCCGGTTCATGCGGGTCAGCTGGTAGGCGCAGGTGATGTGCAGCACGAACGCCGCCAGGAGTCCGACACGCAGGATCCAGAGCACGCCGGTGGCCGGGACGATCGGCACGAGCAGCTGGCGGAGGAACTCGGCGTACTCGTTGAAGTGCGATTCGCCGAGGTACATCTTCAGATTGCCGATCATGTGGAACAGCACGAAGCCCATGAGCATGATGCCGGTGATGCCCATGATCCACTTCTTGCCGACCGAGGACTTCCACAGGTCGACGACGGGGAAGGAGCTTCGCCGATGACGGGGCGCGATCGGAGGCGACGAGATGTCGCCGGTGAGTGCGGGGGGTTCTTTGGTAGCCGTCACGTGCGGGCCTTTCCTGCGAGGGGCTGGTGACCGTGGCCGAGGTTCGGGACGTCCGTCCACACCTCGGGACGGCCCCACGCTAGCCACGGTCGGGATCCACCGACGAACCCTGCGGACGGTCCTCAGCAGGGCTCAGCGGCGCACTCGGCGGTGGTGGATCCGTTCGTGGGTGTCGATGTCGGGCCCGGTGAGGCGGACGGTGAGGCGCAGGAGGTCGCCGTCGCGGTCCGCCTGCGGCACGGTGACCCGCAGCATCCCGACCCGGGTGACCTCGTCGGGGCCGATGCGACCGGTCCAGCCCGCTCGGTGCACCACTCGCTCGGGTTCGTGGTCCCATGCGACGGTGACGGTGACGGTGAGGTCGTCGAGGGCGGTGCGCCGATCGTTCACGAGGTGGATCGCCAGTCCGAGGCGGTCGTCGGTGCGCAGTTCCGGCGGCGGTGCCTCGAGCACGGCGATGACGGGGGCACAGGCCGCCACGAACCCCGCCCAGGCCGGCTTGGGTCGACGGCGGTGGTCGAGCAGCGCAGCGGTGATGCCCGGTCCCGGCTCGGCGAGGGCGAAGGCGGCGAACCCGCCGGTGGGCCGGTACTTGAGGCGTCGCAGGGTCTCGACATGGCTCACGACCAGCTCGCGCTGGTGGGCCTGGAGGGCCGCCACCCAGGCCTCGGCGCTGGTGAAGCCCGCCGGAGGGACCTGATCCTTCAGCGCCGGCAGTTCGAGGGCGCTGCGTTCGGCCAGCTCGGGCCAGGGGAACCGCGGCCAGACGCTGCCGGCTCGGTCCTCTCGGGCGAGGTGCTCGACGGTGACGGTGTCGATGGGGGCCTGGGCACCGAACTCGGCCACGAAGCCGCCGAGCCGCGGCCACCAGCGCAGCAGGCGGGCCAGATCGTGGATGCGGCCCCAGCGCCACCCGACCCAGAGGTGGGTGGCACCACTGGTGAGCTGCGTGAGATGGGGCCGGGAACCGCTCTGGGTCAACACCGGTCGCGTCGGATCGCTGGCGCGGAGGGTGTCGGCCACCGAGCGGTCGAGCAGCGTTCGGTTCCACGACGGCAGCAGCTGGGCGAACGCCATGCGGATCCGCATCCGTCGCCGACGTGCCGCATCGCCGCTGCGCCAGGACGCGGGATCGCCGGCCCAGGGCTCATGATGCGCGTTCCACAGCAGGATCGACGGATGATGGGCGAGCTGGTCGACCATCGAGCGGGCCATGCGGCGGGCGGCGGGCTTCGTCTGACGCAGCAGCGCCCATTGGATGGGGAGGTCCTGCCAGATCAGGATGCCGCGTCGGTCGGCCTCCTCGTAGAGCTCGGGTCGGGCGAGGTGGCCGTGCACCCGCACCAGATCCAGTCCGGCATCGGCGACCATGGCGATGTCGGCGGCGACCTCGGCGGAGGAGGCCTCGGCGATGTGGAGACGAGTGGGTCCGAGGGAGATGCCCTTGAGGAACATCCGCTGACCGTTCACCGTGGTGATGAGATCGTCCATCGCCACGGTGCGCAGACCCGTGCGCCACCGGTGGCTGTCGCTGGTGCGTCCATCGATGGCGATGTCGGCGCCGACGTCGTAGAGCGGCTGATCGCCGAGCGACCGGGGCCACCACAGGGCAGGCTCCGGGATCTCGATCTCCAGCTCCACCCGGTTCTCGCCCGCCGCCAGGGTGTGGGTGTGATCGATGGTGATCGGGGCGCCCTCGTCAGGACCGAGCAGCGAGAGCTGGTCCTCGACCCGACGCACCCAGGTGCGGATGGTGGCGGGGCCGGCCCGATCGGCGTCGAGCACGAGGCGCAGGGCGAGCACGGCCCGATCGGGGGACGCCTCGGTGCAGCGGAGCCGACAGTGGTCGATGCGCACCGGACCGGTGGTCCGGACCTCGACATCGCGCCAGATGCCGCCGGGGTTGGTGCCCGAGCCGAGCAGGGCCGACCGGCCGAAGGCGCCCGACAGATCGCGCACGCGCCCGGTGCCGACCGGCTGGAACCCGGCCTCGATCGCCACCACGTGCTCGGCCGGGGCATCGGGGAGCAGACCGGTGATCTCGAAGGTGTGGGGGATGGCGAAGCCCCGCGTGTCGCCGAGGTAGGTGCCGTCGAACCACACATCACCGACCGCCATCACACCGTGCAGCACGAGGAACACTCGGTCCTCGGGCTCGGCGCGATCCAGCAGCACCCGCCGCCGGAACAGCACCGGCCCGTCACTGGTTGCGAACTCGGGGTGGCTGCGCCAGTGACCGGGGACCGGCAGCTCGGCCCAGCCCGAATCGTCGACATCGACCGCGGCGAGGAGATGGGCATCGACGGGATCGGCGGCGTCCTCGCTCCCGGGCGCGAGCGCGAGGCCGAGGTCGATGGCGCGCCACGGACCCGACAGGCTCTCGATCTCCGGCGTGGGCATCGGACCACGCTACCGATCCCTGTCCTGCTCGGCGCCGGAGGATCGACGGGCCGAGCGACGATCCCGCCCGGCATCCGCGGGTCGAGGGTGACGGCGATAGGTTGAGGCCCTCGTCACGACGGAGGAAGACAGATGGCCGAACGTCCCACAACCCTTGGTGCCCTGCGAGCCTCGGGCTGGATCAGTCGACCCGTCAAGGAGGAACTGCGGGCCAACGCCATCGAGCGCATCCGCGCCGGCGAGCCGCTGTTCCCCAACGTGCTCGGGTATGAGGAGACAGTGCTGCCGCAGCTCGAGAACGCGCTGCTGGCCGGTCACGACGTGATCTTCCTCGGGGAGCGCGGCCAGGCCAAGACCCGCATGATCCGTTCGCTCACCGGCCTGCTCGACGAGTGGATGCCCATCGTCGCCGGGTCGGAGATCAACGACGATCCCTACAACCCGGTGTCCAAGCATGCCCGTGATCTCGTCGCCGAGCTCGGCGACGAGACTCCCATCGACTGGGTCAACCGTGAGGACCGCTACGGCGAGAAGCTCGCCACCCCCGACACCTCGATCGCCGATCTCATCGGTGAGGTCGATCCCATCAAGGTCGCCGAGGGCCGCTATCTGTCCGACGAGCTCACGCTGCACTACGGCCTCGTGCCCCGCACCAATCGCGGCATCTTCGCCATCAACGAGTTGCCCGATCTCGCCGAGCGCATCCAGGTGGGTCTGCTCAACGTGCTCGAGGAACGCGATGTGCAGGTGCGCGGCTACAAGGTCCGTCTTCCTCTCGACGTCATGCTCTTCGGCTCGGCCAATCCCGAGGACTACACCAACCGCGGCCGCATCATCACCCCGCTCAAGGATCGTTTCGGTGCCCAGATCCGCACCCACTATCCGCTCGATGTCGAGACCGAGGTCACCATCGCGCTGCAGGAGGCCCGTCCGCTCGACGCCGCCGGCGTGTCCGTGACGGTGCCGCGGTTCATGACCGAGATCATCGCCGAGTTCTCCCAGCTGGCGCGACGCAGTCCGCACATCAACCAGCGCTCCGGCGTGTCGGTGCGGCTCACCGTGTCGAACCTCGAGACCCTCGTGGCCAACGCCATGCGTCGGTCGTTGTCGCAGGGTGAGTCCGAGGTCGTGCCCCGCGTCTGCGATCTCGACGCGCTGGCCGCCTCCACCACCGGCAAGCTCGAGATCGAATCCATCGAGGACGGTCGCGACGGTGTCATCGTCGAACAGATCCTCAAGGGGGCGACGCTCTCGATCTTCCGCGAGCACGTCGCCGTGGAGAACCTCCGCGAGGTCGTCGAGGCCTTCGACGGCGATCGCATCGTGCAGGCCGGCGAGGATGTCTCGGCCGCCGAGTACGTGGCGCTGCTCGCCGAGGTCCCCGCCCTCGAGCCCTCGGTGGCCGCGCTCATCGGCGCCGATCGTTCGCCGGGCATGGTGGCCAGCGCCGTCGAGTTCCTCCTCGAGGGGCTGCATCTCTCCAAGCGCCTCAACAAGGAGGCCGTGGGGGCCCGGGCGCAGTACCGCGGTCGGGGCTGACGCGCTCAGCGGCGGTCGTTCACCAGTTCCCGCACGCCGGTGGCCCCGGCGACCACGACACGTTCCACCATCGAGCCCGGGAAGATGCCGTGCTCGACGATGCCCGGGATGAGCGCCAGTGCGGTGGCGAGGGCCACCGGATCGGCGATGGTGCCGAACTGCGCATCCATCACGAGGTTGCCGTTGTCGCTGCGGATGTCGCGGGTGGTGACATCGGCGGCCCCCATGGCTCGCACGGCCCGCTGCACCACGCCGGGGGCGAAGTCGAGCACCTCGAGGGGAGTGCCGAAGGGTCCGAGGGCGTCGACCAGTTTCGTCTCGTCGACCACCACGATGAACCGGGCACTCATCGCCGCGACGATCTTCTCGCGGGTGTGCGCCGCGCCGCCGCCCTTGGTGAGGTTGAACGACGGGTCGACCTCGTCGGCGCCGTCGATGGTGAGATCGAGGGCACCGATCTCGTCCGGTGACACGACGCGCAGGCCGAGCGAGGTGGCCAGATCGTGGGTCTGCACGGAGGTGGCGGTGCAGATGATGTCGGGGGCCCGCTCGCCCAGTTCGACGATGGTCCAGTGCACGGTGGAGCCGGTGCCGAGGCCGACCCGCATCCCGTCGGTGACGTAGCCGGCGGCATGACGACCGGCCTCCTCCTTGGCCCGGACCCGGGGATCGGTGTCGCTCACGGCGTGAGTCTCCCACTCCCGTCGGCCAGGGCGCGGATGACCGCGGCGCTCGGGCGCGGGTTGCGATCCCGATCGATGAAGCCGGTGGGCACCTCGAGGCCGCAGTCCGGGGTCCAGCCGTCGACGGCGGTCTCCCAGAACGCGTGGGTGAGGGCGACACCGTCGTCGACCGCCCGCCGCAGCTCGAGGCCGGTGCCCTGCATGGTCTCGACCCGCCAGGGGTCCTCACGGGCGGTGAGGCCGGTGCCGAGCAGTGCGATGGGTCGATGGAGCTGCTCGTCGGCGAGCCGGCGCAGGGTGATGCCGAGTCCCTCGGTCCACGGGGTGTTCCCGTCCGGTGCGGTGGTCGTGTCGGCCGGATGGGGACCGTCGGTGCCGTCGGCGAACACGGTGCGGGCGCCGCGCTGGGTGAACCCGATGACGTCGTAGCCCCCGGCGAGGCCGTCGATCTCCCGCTCGGCCCGTCCGGGGATGGAGACGACTCCGTCGCGCAGCGTCCGGATCCAGCTCCCGTAGCGGAACCGATCGATCCGATCGGCGCGGGCGACCGCCACCGCTCGTTCGCCGGGTTCACGGGAGCGGACCCCGGCGACGGTGGGTTCGGCGTCGATGCAGCACACCACGGGGATGTCGCCGCTGCGCAGCAGGCGCAGTGCCTCGTGGGAGGCCAGATGGAGGGCCATCAGATGGTCGCCGAAGTCCTCCTCGGAGCGTCGACCGGGCGGCCGGGTGCCCTCGAGGTGGCTGCGACGGGCGCTGTCGAACGGGTCGAGCACGGGGATCCAGGCGCTGACCAGATCGCCGAAGGCCTCGGCCACCCTATCGACATGGCGCGGCCAGACCCGCCGGAGACCGGTGTCGTCGTCGAACCCGCCGGTGTCGTCGCCGAACCACCCGGGCAGATCGCCGTCGTGGAGGACGGCCCAGACCTCGATGCCGAGGTGGCGGGCGGCCCGGAGGATCTCACCGATGAGGTCGACGGCACCGGTGTCCCAGCGGCCCTCGATCGGCTCCAGGCGGGCCCAGTCGATGGTCCAGCGCAGGGTGCGCAGGCCGGCCTCGGCCTGCTGGGCGAGATCGGCGCGGAAGTCGACGCCGAACCCGCTGCCCTCACCGGAGCGGGGGAGTCGACCATCGCGCTCCCAGCGGGCCCAGGTGCTGCGCGGGGCGATGCCGAGGGTGCTGCGAGCATCGGCGGCGACCCCCCAGATCGGGGCCCGTCCCGATGGAGGTGCGTCAGTCATCTTCGCAGTATCCCCTGTACGGTGCCCCCATGGGAAAGAGCAACCGCGTCCGCTACTCGCGGTGGGACGGCACGCAGGTCGGTTTCGAACTCGACGCCACCGACATCTTCAGCGAGATCACCGACGATCTGCTCTACCACGGCGATCTCAACGCAGCGCTGCGGCGCATGATGCAGACCGGGTTCCAGACCCCCGACGGGCAGCGCATGCAGGGCATGCGCGAGATGCTCGAGAAACTCCGCAAGAAGCGGCGCGAGGCTCTCGAGAACCACAGCCTCGGTGACATCTACGACGACATCGCCCGGGAGCTGCGCGAGGTGGTCGCCACCGAGCGCGACGCGCTCGACGCTGCGGCCCAGCAGGCGCAGGAGTCTGGGGACCCCCGCCGCCGCGAACTCACCGATCAGGCCAACGCCGAGCGGCATGCCGCCCTCGATCTCCTCTCGCCCGATCTCGCGGGCATGGTCCGTGATCTGCAGAACTACGAGTTCGCCTCGCCCGAGGCCCGCGAGCGTTTCGAGCAGCTGGTCGACCGCCTCCGTGAGCAGCTCATGCAGCAGTACGTGGACCAGATGACCGGCGCCGTCGAGGGGATGACCCCCGAGGACATGAGCCGCATGAAGGACATGTTCGCCGAGCTCAACCAGATGCTCGAGGCCCGGCAGCGCGGTGAGGAACCGGACTTCGACGGGTTCATGGAACGCTTCGGTGACTTCTTCCCCGAGAACCCGCAGAACCTCGACGAGCTGCTCGAGATCATGGCTCGGCGCATGGCGGCGGCGCAGGCCATGCTCAACTCGATGACCCCGGAGCAGCGGGCGCAGCTGCAGGCGCTGTCGGACCAGCTGCTCGATGACATGGACCTGCGCTGGCAGGTCGACCAGCTGGGTCAGAACCTCCAGCAGATGTTCCCCGGTATGAACTGGGGGGAGCAGTACGACTTCTCGGGCCAGGACCCGCTCTCGATGGGTGAGGCCAACCAGATGCTGCAGGAGCTGGGTGATCTCGATCAGTTGGAGCACCTCCTGCAGGGGGCCAGTTCGCCCGGAGCCCTGGCCGAGGTCGACATCGATCGGGCCCGGGAACTGCTGGGTGAGGAGACCGCCCGCAGCCTCGAGCAGATGGCCGAGCTCGCCCGTCGGCTCGAGGAGTCCGGACTCGTCGAGAACCGAGAGGGACGACTGGAGCTCACACCGCGGGGCATCCGGCAGATCGGCCGCAACTCGCTCGACGAGCTGTTCACCAAGATGGCCATGGACAAGGCCGGCCAGCATGAGATCTCCCGGATCGGCATCGGCCACGAGCGCGACCACTCCACAAAGCCCTATGAGTTCGGCGACCCGTTCAACCTCGACATCGGCCGCACGGTGCGCAACGCCGTGCAGCGCGGCGGGAGCGGTTCACCGGTGCGCCTGAGCCCTGAGGACTTCGAGGTGGAGCGGACCGAGCACATGGTGCGGTCCAGCACCGTGCTGATGATCGACCTCTCGCTCTCCATGCCCATGCGTGAGAACTTCCTGCCGGCCAAGAAGGTCACCATGGCGCTGCACTCGCTCATCACCTCGAAGTTCCCGCGCGACTACATGGGCATCGTGGGCTTCAGCGAGCGTGCCCGCGAGCTCACACCCGAACTGCTCCCCGAGGTGTCCTGGGACTTCGTCTACGGCACCAACATGCAGCACGGCCTGCAGATCGCCCGTCGGCTGCTCTCCCGCCAGTCCGGCACCAAGCAGATCATCATGATCACCGACGGCGAGCCCACCGCCCACATCACCCAGTCCGGCGACGTCTACTTCAACTATCCGCCCGTGCAGGCCACCGTGGACGCCACGCTCCGGGAGGTCATGCTCTGCACCCGTGACGACATCCGGATCAACACCTTCGTCCTCGACGCCACCCCGGATCTGCGGCATTTCATCGAGAAGCTGACCGAGCTGAACCGGGGACGGGCCTTCTTCACCACCCCGGAGACCCTCGGCGACTACGTGCTGGTGGACTTCATCGAGCACAAGCGGCAGCTGCTCCGGGGCCGTCGGGCCGGCTGAACCCCCTCGGGGCGGGATCTTCGGGGGCGTTCCCTCGCCCCGGAGGGCGGTTTCCCCTTGCATCTTGGGGATTTCCGGGGCAAGATCACACCCGTGTAATTACACGATTGCACGCTCTCGATCCTGGGGGACCGACATGCCCGCATCCTCATCCTCATCGCCTGCTCCGTCCGCAGCCGTCCAGCCCGCATCGGCACGATCTGACGCTTCTCTGACCGCCGTCGAGCTCGGCGAGGACAAGTCCTGGCAGGACCTCGCCAACTGCCTCGGCGTCGACCCCGACCTGTTCTTCCCCGAGCGGGGCGCCTCCACCCGTGAGGCCAAGGAGGTCTGTCGGGGCTGTGTCGTGCGCGACGACTGCCTCGAGTACGCCCTGGCCAACGGCGAGAAGTTCGGCATCTGGGGCGGTATGAGCGAACGTGAGCGTCGTCGCATCCGTCGCCAGCGTGCGCTGGCCCGGGCGGCGGCCACCTCGGCTCGCACCTCCGCCACCGCCTGATCCCCGGTCCGGCGTCACCGACCCGGGCCGATCGACAGAACCTCACCCGGGTCACCGGGTCACCCATCGACGCCCCTTCCAACGCCCCTGCCACCGACCCGTCCCCCAGCAGGTCGATCAGCAGAGGTTCGATCAGCAGCTCGACGAGCAGGTCGACACATAGCCCGACACACGGCTCGACACACAGAACGTCGTTCCCGGGTCCTCAGTCCTTCTGCCGCCGCTGCTCCCGCAGGGCGAGTCGATGCTCGATGGTCCGGTCCTCGGCGAGGTCCAACTGCTCCCATCGGCCGGGATCGATCCGCCCGAGCACGGCGGCGGGCAGCAGTCCGACCAGTTCGGCCCGGGCGATCGACGTCCGGCGGCCCACGGCCTCGAACACCTCGGCCGGTCCGACCGAGTCGGGATCGATGAGGTTCATCGACACCTGCACGCCGTCGCCCACCGCCAGCCCCAGGGTCCGCACCGCCGGTGAGCGCAGCTCGGCGGCGATCCGCCGGGCGGTGGCGAGATCGGGGTCGACCAGCCACAGGTTGTAGGCCACCAGCGGCGGTCGGCATCCCACGGCGATGGCGCCGGCGGTGGGATGCGGCTGGGTCGGTCCATGGTCGGGGGACAGGGTGGTGAACGCGCTCCGGCGGATCTCGGGCAGGGTGCGCTCCGGTCCGTAGAGGAACACCGGGACGCTGAGCTCCTCGGCGGCCCAGCGGGCGAAGGCGTCGCGCGCGGCGAGCGCGTCGCGGGGCGGGGTCCCGTCGAGGGCGATGAACGGGACGACATCGACCACGCCGATGCGCGGGTGGGCACCGGCATGCGTGGTGAGGTCGAGCAGTTCCATGCTGCGACGGGCGATGGCGCGGGGTGCCGGGTCGCCGACCACGGTGAGCACGCTCCGGTTGTGGAACGCACAGGTGTGCACATCGAGCAGATCGGGTCCGGCGGCGGCGGCGATGTCGTCGACGAGGTCGCGGCGACGACCCTCGCTGATGTTGATCACGGACTCGATCATTGGAAGATCCTGCCCCACCGGCGGGTGCGGCGCCGGTGGAGCAGGATCAGATCGTGGGGGGAGATCGTGGGGGGAAAGAGAGATCGTGGGGGATGTCGAACGGGTGCTGGCGGTGAGGACGGCGGGCCGGGTGGGGGACCCGGCCCTCAGCGGGTGAGGGTCACTCGCTGAGGACCGGGATCCGTACCCCCCTCGCTTTGAGGATGCGGCGACGGTGGCGTTCGGACGCTCCACCCCAGACGCCGTGGTCGATGTGGTTCGCCAGGGCGTACTCGAGGCAGGTGTCGATCACCGGGCAGGTCGCACAGATGCGCTTGGCGACCTCGACCCCGACGCCGTCGCTCGGGAAGAACGTGTCCGGCCGGTGATCCCGGCAGGCTCCCTGATCCATCCAGTCGTTTGCGGTTTCCATGTGGTGCAACCTAGGGAGTGGGGCGAAAAACCCCCCTAAGGCTCGGGCAAAGTTCGGGCAAAGTCGACAGATGGGGGGCTGGTGGGGCCTCGCCGCTAGCATCGGTGGACCGGCGGCGACGTTCCCGCCGTTCCGCAGACGAAAGCGCAGTGCACCGATGTCGATGACCGAAGTCCAGACCGATCAGCCGCCCCGTGGTCATGTCCGGGTGATCTACCTCGGCCCCGTCGCGCCGCACTGGGATGTCCAGGGAGAGTCCGAGGTCCGTGGTCTCGTCGACGACTTCCGGTCCCGGGTCATGGCCCGTCTGCTGCTGCTGCCTCCTCACGATCCGCAGTTCCGACGCAACCGTGAACGAGTGGTGCGCGACGCCGAGCGCGAGAACCTCATCCTCACCTGGGACCTCGGACTCCCCGAGGACGACTGAGCACACGGTTCGAGGACCGACGCGGCGGCGCCGTGTCGGTCCTGACCCGTCCGTCCGAGGGTGACCGCCGGGGCGGTGCAGAGGCTCGGGAGTAGGATCAGACCATGTCCGCTGGCCCCCTCCCTGGTGGTGATGAGGCCGGAGTCACCTCGGTTGGACAGCCCCGACCCCTGCCCGAGGGCGATCCCGAGGCTGTCGTCGTCTCCCCCGAGCGCTTCCTGAACCGCGAACTGTCCTGGATCGACTTCGACGCCCGCGTGCTGGCGCTGGCCTCGAACCCGTCGGTCCCACTGCTCGAGCGGCTCAAGTTCGTGGCGATCTTCTCGCAGAACCTCGACGAGTTCTTCCAGGTGCGCGTGGCCGGTCTGAAGGACCAGGTCGCCGCCGGTCTCGGCAACCGCACCGCGGACGGTCGGTCCGCCCGCACCCAGCTGCGGGAGATCCGCGAGCGTCTCCAGGCCGAGCGTCGCCGGGCTGAGCAGCTGCTGCTGGGCGAGCTCGTGCCGGCGCTGGCTGCGGTCGGCGTCGAGTTCGCGGCCTTCGCGGACCTCGACGATGAGGATCGCGAGCACCTCCGCGAGTTCTTCCATGAGCGGATCTTCCCGGTGCTGACCCCGTTGGCGGTCGACCCCGGGCATCCGTTCCCGTACATCTCGGATCTTTCGCTGAACCTCGCCGTGGTGGTCAACGATCCGGTCAGTGGCGATCAGCGCTTCGCCCGGGTCAAGGTCCCGACGCTGCTCGACCGGTTCGTCGCCCTGCCCGACGGTCGTCGGTTCGTGCCGCTGGAGGAGATCATCGCCGCCCATCTCGGGGTGCTGTTCCCCGGCATGGACCTGGGGCCGCACTACGCGTTCCGGGTCACCCGCAATGCCGATCTGACCCTGGAGGAGGAGGAGGCGGACGATCTGCTCGAGGCGGTCGAGCTCGAGCTGCGCCGTCGGCGCTTCGGTCGTGCCGTTCGACTCGAGGTCGACGAGCGGGTCTCCGCCGAGATCCTCGCACTGCTCGTGCGCGAACTCGATCTGGATCCCGAGGATGTGTACCTCTGCTCCGGCCCGATCGATCTCGGTGGACTCATGTCGGTGCAGCGCATCGATCGCCCCGACCTCAAGGACGATCCGTGGCTGCCGATCACCCAGGAACGCCTCGTCGGTGACGCCCCCGACGAACCCGCGGACTTCTTCGCCGCCATCCGCCAGGGTGATGTGCTGCTGCACCATCCCTACGAGTCCTTCTCGACCTCGGTCGAGGAGTTCATCCGACAGGCCTCGCGCGATCCCAAGGTGCTCGCCATCAAGCTCACCCTCTACCGCACGAGCTCGGACACCTCGATCATCACCTCGTTGGTGCGCGCCGCCGAGCGGGGCAAGCAGGTGGCGGCCCTGGTCGAGCTGAAGGCCCGCTTCGACGAGAAGAAGAACATCGGCTGGGCCCGCGAGCTCGAGAACGCGGGCGTCCATGTCGTCTACGGCCTCAAGGGTCTGAAGATCCACACCAAGACCACGTTGGTGGTGCGCGAGGACGATGACGGCATCCGGCGCTACAGCCACGTCGGAACCGGCAACTACAACCCGAAGACCGCACGGCTCTACGACGATCTCGGGCTGCTCACCTGTGATCCCGACATCGGCTCCGATCTCACCCAGCTGTTCAACCTGCTCACCGGGTTCGCCCGCGATCCCCACTTCACCAAGCTGCTCGTGGCTCCGCAGGCGGTGCGTCCCGGGATCGAGGCGCTCATCGCCGCCGAGACCGCCCATGGCGCCGAGGGGCGCATCGTGCTCAAGATGAACAGCCTCGTCGATCCGGCGCTCATCGACTCGCTCTACGCCGCCTCCCGCGCCGGGGTCAGCATCGATCTGATCGTGCGGGGCATCTGCTGCCTGCGACCCGGGGTTCCCGGACTCTCGGAGAACATCCGGGTCCGGTCCATCGTGGGTCGCTACCTCGAGCACTCCCGGATCTACCACTTCGGCCACGGAAGCGACGGAGAACCCCTGTACTACATTGGTTCCGCTGACCTGATGCCCCGCAACCTCGATCGGCGGGTGGAGGCGCTGGTCCCCATCGAGGACGAGGCCCTACGACGCCGACTGGAGCAGATCATCGACGTGCAACTCGCTGACGATCGTCTGGCCTGGGAGCTCGGGCCGGACTCCACCTGGCACCGGGTCCGCCCCGGCCACGGGGTCGAGTCCCATCAGATGCTCGAGGATCTGGCACGGGCCCGCCGGGGTCGTCCATGACCTCGGGGTCGATCGAACGCGAGGTGAAACTGGGCGGGCGTCCGGGATTCGCCATGCCCGACCTCGACGGTGTGGTCGCCGGACTCAGCATCCGCCAGCTCCCGACCCTCGACCTCGACGCCACCTACTACGACACCGCCGATCTGCGGCTGTCCCGCGAAGGGGTGAGCCTGCGTCGTCGCACCGGTGACGGAGCCGCCACCTGGACGCTCAAGCTGCCCCTCGCTCCGGCCACCGCATCCCTGCGTCGCCTCGAGTTCGACGTCGTCGACGACGCCACCACCATCCCCGAGGAACTGCGTTCGATCATCCGGCCGTGGGTCCGGTCCGCACCGGTGGAACCGGTCATCCAGATCCTCAGTCATCGCCAGCGGCAGGTGCTGGTCGACGTCTACGGTGCTGAGGTGTTCGCCATCGACGATGATTCCGTCATCGCTCGCGAGGGCGGAGAGCAGATCGCCCAGTTCCGCGAGATCGAGATCGAGCTGCGCGCCGGGGGGAGCGTCGAGCAGCTCGAACTGCTCACCGCGACGATGCGCCGGGCCGGTGCCGGCGCACCCGATCCCACCCCCAAGGTGATCCGGGCCATCGGCCCGCGCGCCATGATGCCCTCACCGCTGGCACCTCCCGATCTTCGACCCCAGGCCACCATCGCCGAGGCGGTGGCCCGAGCCATCCGGGTGGCGCTGGCCGAGATGATCGCCTGCGACATCGGGATCCGCCTCGGTCAGGACGACCGGGTGGTCCAGCGGGCCCGCTCGGCCTCCCGCCGCATCCGGGCCGATCTGAAGGCGTTCCGCGATCACATCGACGCCACCTCGGTCGACCACCTGCGCGCCGAGCTCCAATGGCTGTCGACCGAGCTCGGCGAGCGACGCATCGCCGATGTGGTCTTCGCCCGCATCACCGGGTCGGTCGAGTCCCTGTCGGGCGAGGAGGTCGATGCGGCCTATGTGCTGGTCGGCCGGGCCCGGGAGCGTCGATCGCGGGCCACGGCGCATCTGAAGGATGTGCTCGACTCCCAGCGGTACGTGCGGCTGCTCGACGGTCTCATGGCGCTCTCCGATCCGTCCTCGCTCTCCGGCGGTGAGCGCCCGCCGGCGGTCGAGTCGATCCCCGAGGTCATGGATCTGCTGTGGCGCCGTGCCCGTCGTGCCGTCAAGAACCTCCCCAAGCGGCCCTCCACCGACGACATCCGCGGCGTGCGCAAACAGCTCAGCGTCCTGCGCAGCGCCACCCTGGTCGCTGCACCCCTCTACGGGGCACCGGCGAGCGAGTTCGCCGATCGGATCCAGCGGGTCAACTCGGACCTCGACACCATCATCGATGCTCGCTACACCGAGGAGTGGATCAAGGACCGCGACGCCCGCTCCGGATCGGTCGGTCCTGCGGTCATCGATCGACTCGTCGCCGCGCAGATCGTCGAGGCCGATGCCGCCCGGCGGGCCTGGCGGGAGTCCTGGGACGCCTGCCGATCCCGTTCGCTCACGAGATGGTTCCGCGCATGACCTCATCGTCGACCGACCCCGAACCGTCCGTCTCCACCGCCGAGGTGCGCGCCGCCGGCGGGGTGGTGTGGCGCGTGGTCGATGGTGCGATCCGGGTGGCGCTGATCCATCGGCCCCGCTACGACGACTGGACCTTCCCGAAGGGCAAGGTCGAGTCCGGTGAGGCCGACGAGCAGACCGCCCACCGCGAGGTCCTCGAGGAGACCGGTCTCGACTGCGTGCTCGGTCGTGAGCTGCGTTCGGTCGCCTACCGCGACGACCGGGGCCGCAGCAAGCGGGTCCGGTACTGGGAGATGACCATCGCCGCCGGTGAGTTCGTCCCCAACGAGGAGGCCGACCGGCTGATCTGGGCCACGCTCACCGAGGCTCGGGGCCGGCTCACCTACCGCCATGACGTGAGCGTGCTGGAATCCTTCCGCCGACTCACCTCGGCGTGATCCTGTCGTCCTCCGTTCTCCTGTCGTTCGTCGGCCGTTCACGTCCCGTTCACCCCGAACCTGATCTCCGGCCACCTTCTCCACCTACCGTTCCCCCAGGCCGCACAGGGCGGCGCCGACCAACCCCCCAGGGAGATGCATCGTGCGTCCATCAACCTCGCTCACCGCTCGGCTCGTCGCCGTGCTGGCGGTCCTCGGTCTCGTTCTCACCGCCTGTGGCGGCGGCTCGTCCTCATCGAAGGACGACGGCGATTCCGGCTATGACTACGCCTCGCTCACCGGCACGCTCAACGGCTCCGGCGCCACCTTTCCCAAGGCCTTCTACGAGGAGGCCATCGCCGGCTTCTCCCAGGTGGCCAGCGATGTGACCGTGAACTACAACGCCGTCGGCTCGGGACAGGGCAAGAAGGATCTCGCCGCGGCCACCTCGGACTGGGCCGGCACTGACAGCCTGGTGTCCGACGCCGACAAGGCGACCTTCAAGGGTCCCTTCCTCTACTTCCCGACCGTGGCGGCACCCATCACGGTCTCCTACACCCTGGCCGGGGTCACGAAGCTGAACCTCAGCCCGGCCACCCTCGGCAAGATCTTCTCGGGCAAGGTCACGATCTGGAACGACGCCGCCATCGCCGCCGACAACCCCGGCGTCACCCTGCCCAACACCGGCATCACCGTGGTGGTCCGCTCGGACGGTTCGGGCACCACCTCGAACTTCTCGAAGTACCTCGCCGCCGCGGCGCCGGAAGCCTTCACCCTCACCCCCGGTGACACCGTGTCCTGGCCCGGTTTCCAGGCCGGGAAGGGCAACACCGGTGTGGCCCAGCTGGTGAAGGCCACCAACGGCGCCATCGGCTACGTCGACTACTCCGATGCCAAGGCCTCGAACCTGACCTTCGCCTCCATCGGCAACAAGGACGGCAAGTTCGTGCAGCCCTCGCTCGAGGGCGCCTCGGCGGCGCTGGCCGGTGCGACCATCAACCCCGATCTCACCTACTCGGCGCTCAACGCCCCCGGTGCCGATGCCTACCCGATCACCGCGGGCACCTACATCATCGTGTACTCGACGATCAGCGACGCCAAGAAGGCCGCAGCGATCCGCGGGTGGCTGAACTACGTGCTCACCTCGGGTCAGTCCCTCGCCCCCGACGCCGATTTCGCCCCGCTGCCCACCACCCTGCGCGATCGGGCCATCGCCCAGATCGCTTCCATCAAGGGGTAGTCGGAGCGCCTCGTGGCGATCTCCTCCGCTGACCATGCCATCGCCCCCGGGGACACCCCCGGGGGCGATGGCATGTCGCTGTTCGGCAGCGGTTCGCGTCGACGCGGCGATCGGCTGTTCCGCTCCGTCGCCCTCGGAGCCGGGCTGGTGGTGCTGGCGGTGCTCGCCCTCATCGCCGCCTCCACCACCCGGGAGGCCTGGCCGGCCTTCCGATCCGAGGGGCTCTCCTTCATCACCTCCAGCACCTGGAATCCGGCAGAGGGTCGCTTCGGTGCGCTGGCGTTCATCTACGGCACCGTGCTGTCGTCGGTGCTGGCACTGCTGCTCTCGGTGCCGGTGAGCCTCGGCATCGCGCTCTACGCCAACGAAGCCGCTCCTTCCCGGATCCGTCGACCGGTCATCTACGTGATGGACCTGCTGGCCGCCATCCCCTCGGTGGTCTACGGCCTCTGGGGCATCATCGTGCTGGCCCCGTTCCTCGGTCCGAACGTCTACGCCCCCATCGATCGCGCCGTGGGGGGCTGGCCGATCATCGGGTGGTTCCTGCACGGCACCAGCGGGCGCAGCTTCATGACCGCCGGCATCATCCTCGCCATCATGATCACCCCGATCATCACCTCGCTGAGCCGTGAGGTGATCGCCACGGTGCCCGCCGCGCAGCGCGAGGCGGCCTACGGCATGGGAGCCACCCGTTGGGAGATGATCCGCACCGCCGTGCTGCCCTGGGGTCGCGGTGGCATCGTCGGCGCCGTCATGCTCGGACTGGGTCGCGCCATGGGCGAGACCATCGCCGTGGCCCTCGTGATCGGATCCCAGCCCGGTCAGATCACCACCCACCTGTTCGAGGCGGGTGACTCCATGGCGGCGGTCATCGTGAACCAGTTCGGTGAGGCCAGCGGCACCCATCGCGCCGCCCTCGTCGGACTGGGCGTGGTGCTGTTCATCGTCACGATCCTCGTCAACGTCTCGGCCCGCTCGATCGTGAGCCGGTTCGATCGTCGGGCCCGGGGAGTCTGAGATGAGCGATCTTCTGCAGCACCCCGACACCGGCGATCTGCTGCTGCGCGACACCACCCGTCGCTCCCGACGCGTCCGCAACCGTCTCGCCACCATCTGGATGGCGGGTTCGCTGGTGGTGGCGGTCGTCCCGCTGGCCCTGGTCGTCGGCTACGTGGTGGCCAAGGGCATCGGACAGCTCACCCCCGACTGGTTCACCAAGGATCTCCCGGCGGTCACCCGCCGGGCCGGCGGTGGGATGGGTCCGGCCATCGTCGGGACCCTGCTCATCACCGCCGTGGCGGCCGCCATGGCTATCCCGCTCGGCGTGCTCGGGGCCATCTATCTGCACGAGTACGGCGGTCGCGGGCGCGTCGCCCGGCTCATCCGTTTCATGGCCGATGTCATGACCGGTGTCCCCTCCATCGTGATGGGACTGTTCGTCTACACGATCTGGACCATCAACCGCGGACTCTCGGCCTTCGGCGGTGCGTTGGCGCTGGGCTGTCTCATGCTGCCGATCATCATCCGCAGCACCGAGGAGATGCTCCGACTGGTGCCCGATGAGCTGCGTCAGGCCAGCTATGCGCTGGGCAACCGCAAGTGGCGCACCATCGTCACCGTGGTGCTGCCGGCCTCCTTCGGCGGCATCACCTCCGGTGTCATGCTGGCCATCGCCCGGGCCGCCGGCGAGACCGCCCCGCTGGTGTTCACCATCGGGGCGGCCCGCAAGCTGAACCTGCGCATCTTCGACGGTCCCTCCACGGCGCTGTCGGTGCAGATCTTCGGCAACGCCCAGACCCCGTTCGAAGCGGCCCAGGCCCGAGCCTGGGGAGCGGCCCTCACCCTCGTGGCCATCGTCTTCGTCCTCACGATCCTCGCCCGTGTCATCTCGGCGAGGGTGGCCCGTCGCCACAACGCCTAGTTCGCAGGAGCATCCGTGACCGAACCGACCGACACCCCGACCCCGACCGAGACCGCGGATCGGGACAGCACCGGCATCGACGATCGGGCCGACGTCGGCCTCGCCGTGGCCGACGGGTCGACGACGGAGGCCGAGGAGATCCCGTCGTCCGAGATCGTCTTCGACGTCCGCGATCTGAACGTCCACTACGGCGACTTCCTCGCCGTCCGCGATGTGAACCTCCAGGTCCGCCAGCACGAGATCACGGCCTTCATCGGTCCTTCGGGGTGTGGCAAGTCGACGGTGCTGCGCTGCTTCGACCGCATGAACGATCTCATCGAGGGGGCTCGCGTCGAGGGCAGGGTGCTCTATCACGGTGTCGATCTCTACGACGAGCGCATCGATCCGGTGGAGGTGCGCAAGCGCATCGGCATGGTGTTCCAGAAGCCGAACCCGTTCCCGAAGTCGATCTACGACAACATCGCCTTCGGACCCCGGCTCTCGGGAAGTCGCGAGGATCTCGATGATGTGGTCGAGCGGGCGCTTCGGCAGGCGGCACTGTGGGACGAGGTCAAGGATCGTCTCAAGAAGTCCGCCATGGGGCTCTCGGGCGGTCAGCAGCAGCGTCTGTGCATCGCCCGGGCCATCGCCGTCGAGCCCGAGGTGATCCTGATGGACGAGCCCTGCTCGGCGCTCGATCCCATCGCCACGGCCCGCATCGAGGATCTGATGCACGAACTCAAGAACGAGTACACGATCCTCATCGTGACCCACAACATGCAGCAGGCTGCTCGGGTGAGCGATCGCACGGCCTTCTTCACCACCGAGGTCAACTCGCAGAGCGATGCCCGGACCGGTCGACTCGTCGAGTTCGCCGAGACCCGCAAGATCTTCTCGGCTCCCGACGACGAACGCACCGAGAATTACGTGACCGGTCGATTCGGATGATGATCGATCGCCAGAACCGTTCGATGTCCCGCACCCGACCGGCAGGAGGGCGTGATGCCTGAGCAGCGCTGGACATTCCACCAGGAACTCGACGAGATCCGCGACGAGATCGTCCAGCTGGGCGCACTGGTGCGCGAGTTCATCCCCCGTGGCACCGAGGTGCTGCTCACCGGCGACATGGGCGGTGCCCTCGATCTCATCGAGGCCGATGACGAGCTCGACGCGCTCACCCTGCGCATCGAGGAGAACTGTTACAACGTGCTCGCCCGTCAGCAGCCCATGGCCTCCGATCTGCGTAGCATCGTCACCGCGGTGTGGCTCACCGGTGAGCTCGAGCGGTCCGGCGACCTCATGGTCAACGTGGCCAAGGCTGCTCGGCGGATCTACGGCGCCACCCTCGACCCGCGCCTGTGCGGCCTCATCGAGCGCATGAGCGAGGAGGCGGCCCGTCTGGTCTCGCTCTCCCTCGATGCGTACGTCGAGCGCAACGCCAGCCTCGGGGCGGCGCTGGCCGATATCGATGATGCGCTCGACGCGCTGCACGGCGACTACATCGAGGCCATCTTCGACGCTCATTCCTCCTCCGATCTCGGACTCCAGCCGGCGGTGCAGCTGGCGCTGGTCGGGCGCTACTACGAACGCATCGGCGACCATGCGGTGAACATCGGACAGCGGGTGCAGTACATGGTGACCGGCTGGCTGCCCGAGCAGACCGGGGCGGCGCGCCTGCGGGCACGCGAGAAGTTCCTCACCGATGGTGCGCAGGCACCCGAGTCCGGTTCCGCCGAGGGTCCATGATCGCCGACCTCGTCTCCCTGCTGTCGGTCCTGCTGGCGGTCGCGGTCGTCATCGCCGCGCTCGTCACCCGCCGTCGACTTCGTTCCCGGCTGACCCTCGGAGTCGAGCGGCTCGGGTTGGACCCGGCCGGCGCCGATGCCGATGCCCTTCTGTCGGTCATCGAGAAGGCCGTGCGCGATCGGACGCTCGACGACCAGCGCGATCGATCGACCATCGGTCGCCTCCAGGAGGCCCTCGACACCCTGACCGCTGCGGTACTGGTGGTGGATGCATCCGGGGCCATCGTCGAGCACAACATCGCGGCCGGCGGGTTCATCGAGGCCCGGCACACCGATGCCCTGGTCGGCGCGGCGGTCAACGAACTCCTCGCCGAGGCGCTCGCCGGTCGGTCCGCCGAGCGCACCCTCGAACTGTTCGGACCGCCCCGACGATCGGTCGTGATCACCACCCGACCCCTCGGAGTCGAGGGGGCCCGCTGTGCTGTGGCCATCATCGAGGACGTCACCGAACGTCGCCGCCTCGAGGCGGTGCGCACCGATTTCGTCGCCAACATCAGCCATGAGCTGAAGACCCCGATCGGGGCGATCAGCCTGTTGGCCGAGACGCTGCAGTCCGAGGATGATCCGGAGGTGGCGGCGCGCCTCGCCGGCCGGATCCAGACCGAGTCGTACCGGGTGGGGCGCACCATCGAGGACCTGCTGGAACTCTCCCGCATCGAGATCGACGAGAGCCGGGTCGAGGAGGCGGTGCCGCTCGGCGCGCTGGTGCGCGAGGCCTGTGAGCGGTTGGGTCCGGCTGCGGAACAGGCGGGGGTGACGCTGAACTGCTGTGGCGCGGAGATCGTTGCGGCGATCCACTGCGATCGTCGCCAGCTGGTCTCGGCGCTCACGAATCTGATCGACAACGCCATCAAGTACTCCGATGCCGGTGCTGCGATCGAGGTCGCCGTCGTCCTCGATCCCGATGAGGTGGTGCTGTCGGTCACCGATCACGGCATCGGCATCCCGGCCCGCGATCTCGACCGCGTCTTCGAGCGGTTCTACCGGGTCGATCAGGATCGGAGTCGCACCACCGGAGGCACCGGTCTCGGACTGGCGATCGTGCGCCATGTGGCGGCCAACCATTCCGGCACCGTCGAGGTCGACTCCCGTCTCGGCGAGGGTTCGGTGTTCCGCCTCCGACTTCCGATCTCGATCGTCGCCATTCCCGATCCCCAGCCCAAGGAGGACTGATGTCGGAGATCTCCGTGCTCATCGTCGAGGACGAGGAGTCCTTCGTCGAGGCCCTGCAGAGCGGGCTCTCCCGCGAGGGGTTCGTCGTCACCATCGCCCGGGACGGCGCCGAGGCGCTCGATCTGTTCGAGAGGGTCGACCCCGATCTGATCCTGCTCGATGTCATGCTTCCGAAGGTCTCGGGCATCGACGTCTGTCGGGAGATCCGGGCTCGATCCAACGTGCCGATCATCATGGTGACCGCCAAGGGAGCCGAGATCGACACCGTGGTGGGGCTCGAGGTCGGTGCCGACGACTACATCACCAAGCCCTATCGGCTGCGCGAGCTGGTGGCTCGGATGCGCGCCGTGCTGCGTCGGCGCACCGTGGAGGTCGACTCCAACCCCGACGCCGACACCGGCGACGTCATCGAGATCGGCGACGTCCGGCTCGATCACGATCGTCACGAGGTCACCGTTCGGGGCGAGGGAGTGCGGCTCCCGCTGAAGGAGTTCGAGCTGCTCGCCCTGCTGCTCGAGAACGCCGGCCGCGTGCTCACCCGCGAGGTGCTGATCGATCGGGTGTGGGGGTCGGACTACGTCGGCGACACCAAGACCCTCGATGTCCACATCAAGCGACTGCGCGCCAAGATCGAACCCGATCCCGCCGATCCGCGTTCGATCATCACCATCCGGGGTCTGGGCTACAAGTACGAGGTGCCCCGCTCCGGGCGGGCCTGATCAGCCCTGCGGGTCGGAGCGTCGCAGCCCCCTTCTACGATGGGTCGGGTGAGTGAGGTCACCCCCCCGATGCCGGATCCGGCACGCGATCCCCGACGCCCATGGGCGCTCTCGCCGTTCTCCCGGCTGGCGCGCACCCATGCGGCCTCGGTGTCGGGCGATGCGCTCTTCGCCATCGGTCTGGCCGGATCGGTGTTCTTCTCCCTCGACTTCAACTCGGCCCGCTGGCGGGTGGCGCTCTATCTGGTCCTCACCATCGCGCCGTTCGCCGTCGCCGCACCCCTCATCGGCCCCGCCATCGACCGCATCCGCGGTGGTCGCCGCTGGATCATCGTCGGGTCGCTGCTGCTGCGGGCGATCCTCGCCCTGCTGGTCACCCAGCACATGCAGAGCCTCCTCTTCTATCCCGAGGCCTTCGGCATGCTCGTGCTGCAGAAGATCTACTCGATCTCCAAGAGTGCGGTGGTGCCCGGCACGGTGCACAACGACGCCGAACTGGTCGAGGCCAACTCCAAACTCACCGTGCTCTCCGCCCTCGCCGTGGTGGTGGCCGCCGTGCCCGGGGGCATCCTGCTCAAACTCGGTGGTGGGGCCTGGAGCGTGGGGCTGAGCGGCATCGTGTTCGTGGTCGGCACCGTCATGGCACTGCGACTGCGTCCCACCGTGGTCGCCGTGGATCCGGTCGACGAGACCGAACGCGCCGAACTCCGATCCGCCGGCATCCTGCTCGCCTCCTCGGCCATGGGTCTGCTGCGCGGCATCGTGGGCTTCCTGTCGTTCATGCTGGCGTTCGGGTTCAAGGACCGCGGGGCGCCGCTGTGGGAACTCGGGCTCGTGGCGGCCTTCGCCCAGTTCGGATTCTTCGTGGGGGCCGTGCTCGCCCCACGCATCCGGCGCCTGCTCACCGAGGAGCGCATCCTCATCGCCTCGTTGGCCCTCACGGTCGGCGCCGGGATCGCCTGTGCGCTCATCGGTGGTCTCGCCGGCTCGGCGCTGCTGTCGATGCTCGTCGGCATGACCGGCAGCACCGCCAAGCAGGCCTTCGACTCCATCGTCCAGCGCGACGCCCCCGATGCCAACCGCGGTCGTTCCTTCGCCCGGTTCGAGACCCGCTTCCAACTGGTGTGGGTCGTGGGTGCGCTGCTGCCCATCGTCATCCCCATCCCCATCGTCGCCGGCTTCGCCGTCATCGCCATCGTGGCGGCAGTGGCGCTGGGCTGGTACCTGCTGGGTCTGCGACAGCTGCGCAACGGGCGTCTGCCCGCCGCACCCATGGGGTTCCTGCGCCGTCCCGCTCTCGATGAGGCCGGCATCCTCGCCCGCGAGGGCTTCGCCCCAGCCGACGACGTCGATGATCGAACCGGGGCCGGAGCGTGGTCACCGGCCTCCGGGTTCGCACCGCCCCCCGACCCCACCGATCCTGATGCCGACCCACCCTTCGATCCGGCGCGGCGATGGATGCGGCGTTCGGCGCCGTTGCCCGAGCCGGCCCGTCCGGCGGCGCGTCGGGGCGACGGCCTGCTGTTCGGGGCCGACGCCTGGGACGACCCACTCCTTCCTCCCGCCGAGCAGTAGGTCGGCGGGACCGAGCCGGGGTCCGGTGCGGGCTCAGGTCTCAGGTCTCAGGTCTCAGGGAGGGTCTCGGGCAGTTCGATGCGGGCCAGCCACAGGCCGGGCGCATCGAGTTCGTTCGGGGTGGGCAGCGTGCGTTCCGACTCCCAGAGTCGTTGCAGACCGCGCTCGCCCGCTCGTTCGAGCACGCCGTCGATGAAGGCCGAGCCGCGGTCGTAGCTGCGCTGGGTGAGTTCCAGTCCGAACAGTCGCTCGACGAACCGATCACTCGGATCGGCCTCCACCCGGCGGCGCCGCAGCGCCTCCGACACCATCGAGTGGTTCGACAGCAGTCGGCCGCCGACGGTGTCCATGATGTGGTCGACGTACCCCACGATGGTGGTGACGAGCGCCTCGAAGCCGGGGAGCAGGTCGCGCTGGGTCGGTGACTGCAGGGCCCCGAGGAGGGTCTGTGGATCGCCGAAGGTGAGCTCGATGTCGGCGGCGGCGCCGGGATCGGAGAGATCGAGGGCTCCGAGGTGCTGCTCGAGCGCACCGGGATCGGGTTCGAAACTCGACACGTAGCGCAGCAGAGAGTCGTCGAGTCGAGCGCGCACATGCGGCACCAGCAGCACCGAGTGCATCGTGACCTCGTGGAGGCAGACCCACAGGCGCAGATCGTCGGCGGGCAGGCTCCACTCCTGACCGAAGGCGTCGAGGTTGCCCACCAGCACCTGCAGCTCATCACTGGAGCCGCGGGGGATGGGGAGGTCGTACTGTCCGAAGCAGCGGCGGGCGAGGTGGCCGACCATGGAGCCGGCGGTCATGCCGAGCATCATCGGCCCCACCATCCTCATCAGCGGCGCCAGGAAACCCATCGGATCGGCGGGATCCGGTCCGGACGACCGGTCGTCGGGGGCGCGCAGGGAACCGGCGAGCGCCTCGAACAGCGGTTTCCATGCCTCGAGCGCCGAGGTCACCCACTGCCCTCGGGTGACCGGGGTGATGGAGATGCCGAGACCACTTCGGGAGGAGGGCAGACCGGTGGCCGCCCCGACCTGCAGTTCGGCGACCCGGGCGAGCGCCTCGATCCGCATGCGTTCGAGGGGATCCACATTCGGCTCGGCGCCCCCGTCGGTGGCGACCGACAGGGCGAGTTGGCGGGCGGCATCCCAACCGAGGTTCCCCTGCTGGGACAGCAGGCGGGCCAGATCGCCGAAGATCGGCATGCCGCGGAACGGGTCGTCGTCGCCGGGGATCGAGGGGTCGGAACTCACAGCGTGCAGGCTAGGCCCGGCGCGCCCGAACCCGACAGCGCGCCACTCGGGCATGATGGGGGCGTGGGGGAGACCATCGTGGTGACCGGGGCCGATGGTCCGATCGGACATCGGATGGTCGCGGCGCTGCTCGCCGCCGCCGATGTCGAGGCGGTGGTGGCGGTCGGTCGCCGGGTGCGGGCCGCCGCCTGGGCGCCGATCACCGCGGTGGTCGGCACGAGGCTGATCACGGCGCCGATGAGCCTCGACGATCAGCGACTGCCCGAGCTGCTCGCCGGCGCCACCGGCGTGCTGCTGCTCGGTCCGCGCAGCGGGCTCGACATCGATGGCACCGGTGGATCAGCCGTCGATGTCAACGGCACCCGTGCGCTCCTGCGCGGTCTCGAAGGCTCCTCATCGATGCGGTTCCTGCTGCTGCTCTCCTCGGCGCTGGTGTTCGGTGCTCGCCGCGACAATCCGGTCCCGCTCACCGCCCGTGCCCGCGTGCGCCCCAATCCGTCGATCCCGGCGGCGATGGAACGGGCCACTCTGGAACGGACCTGTTCCGAGTGGGCGCAGCACAACGGTGTGGCCTGCACCCTGCTGCGACCGAGCGTGGTGGTGGGACCCGAGAACGGCCTGTGGTTGTCCCGCTCACCGTGGTCCACCTCGGGTCTCCAGGTGAGCGATCGCACCGGACCGGTGCAGTTCCTCCACATGGACGATCTGGTCAGTGCCGTCGAGGTGCTGCGCACCGCCCGCTACGACGGAGCGATCGCGGCGGCACCCGACGGGTGGCTCACCGCCAGTCAGGTGAGTGCCCTCAAGGGACCGGTGGCCAGGGTGCGCCTGCATCGATCGGCGGCGGTGCTCATCGCCGATCTCGGTGCCCGCCTCGGCCTGGCGCCCGGGGATCCCTCGATGCTGGAGGCCAGTTCGGCGCCGTGGGTGGTGGCCAACGACGAGCTCCGCTCGTTGGGCTGGGTGCCGACCTTCACCAACGAGGAGGCCTATGTCGATTCCGATCGGGGTGGATACTGGGCCCGCCTGACGCCGCGCCATCGTCAACAGATGGCACTGGGGGGAGCGGCCACCATGGCGCTGGGGCTGGTCGCCGCAGGGGCGGTCCTCGCCCGGCGTCGGGTCAGGGGCGGGTCCTGAGCGTGGCCGTGGTGGTGCGCTGGGCGCCGTCCCGGATGTAGACGACCGCCACCGACACGCCGATCTCGCGCTCGCGGATCACGACCACCAGTGAGGTGGCCGAGGTGATCGGCGCGGCGTCGATGGTGACGATGATGTCGCCGGGCCGCAGACCGGCGCCATCCGCCGGTCCTCCGGTGGCGACCTCGGTGAGTCGGGTGCCGGCTCGGCCGAGGCGGGCGGTGGTGGCGCTGTCGAGATCCTCGCTGGTGACACCGAGCCAGGGTTGTTCGACCTCACCGGTGGCCACGATCTCATCCGCGATGCGCACGGCGAAGTCGATCGGGGTGGCGAAGCGGGCGGCGGGATCGATGGCCGCGTCGGTGTTGGGCTCGGGGGTGCGGGTGGTGAAGATCCCGAGCACGGCGCCGTTGCGACCGACGAGCAGCGCGTCGTCGAACGATGGGCCGTCGACGGTGGCCTGGATCATGTCGTGGAGGGTCGACCCATCGGTGGCGTCGAAGCGGCGACCGTTGGCGGCGACGGTCTCCACCTCCGCCAGCGGGGCAGCGGCGTTCTCGTCGAGGCTGAGCGCCACCACCTCATCGCCGGCGGCGAGGGTGTCGGGGTTCCCCAGCACCACCGGTGTGAGCGCGGTACCGGTGATGCTCAGCACGGCGATGTCATCGGTGGCGTCGATCCCGACGAGCCGAGCCGGCAGCTGTCGACCATCGGTGAGGGTGACGGTGATGGAGCGGGCGTCGCGCACGGCATCGGCGGTGGTGATGACGTAGCCGTCGGATCGATAGATGACCCCGGTGGCCCGGCTGATGCCGTCGGGGCGTTCGATCTCGATCTGCACGATGGAGGGACGGAGTCGGTCCACGACAGTGGTGATCGTGGCGGCGCCACCGCTGTCGGCCTCGACCTTCTCGATGACGATTCGGGTCGGCGGTGGGTCGAAGGCGCCCAGCATCGAGAGCGCGGCCAGGGTGATCCCGCTGCCGAGCACCGTGGCGATCAGGACCATCGGCAGCGCGATCGACCGCCCTCGTCGGGGAGCGGGTGCGGCGGGTGCGACGGCTCGAGTGGTCGGACCGATCTCGGAGGGGTGCCGCCAGAGGCGATCATCGGGATGTGGATGCGGCCCGAACTCGTTGCCCTCGTCGGGTCCGTTCGTCGTCGCCATCCGCTCAACGCTACTCAGATGCCATGCATCGGACACGGCGCCCCCCACTACCATGACGTCGTGCCCGTCCCGCCACCCGACGCCTCGAACTGGATCGCCCTCACCGAGCATCCGCTCGACGTGCAGCGGGCCACCGACTGGGTGGCGCTGCCCGAATGCGGAGCGGTGGTCCTGTTCAGCGGGCTCGTCCGCGACCATGCCGAGGGCGTCGAGGGTGTCACCCATATCGACTACGAGGCCTTCGACGAGCAGGTCGTGGTCCGCCTGGAGGCCCTCGCCGCCGATGCCCGCCGCCGCTGGTCCGACATCGGTCGCATCGTGCTCTGGCATCGCCGGGGCCGGGTGCTGCTCAGTGAATCCTCCGTGGTGGTGGCCGTCTCCTCCCCGCACCGCGACCATGCCTTCGACGCCGCTCGCCATCTCATCGACAGTCTGAAGGCCTCGGTGCCGATCTGGAAGAAGGAGTTCTGGAACGGCGGCTCCGACTGGGCCCGGGGTGCCCAGCACATCGTGGAACCTCCGGGCTCCGATCCCAGCCCGTCGGTGGTCGGCGCATGAGCGGCATCGGCTTCCTGCTCATCGTCGTCGTCATCTTCGTCGTCGGTTCGATCTCTGTCTGGTTGCGCAATCGTCAGCCCACCAACCCTCTGGCCAGTGTCGACGACTTCGAGCGCGAGATGCAGGCGCTCGGCACCCCCCATGTGGTGGCCGACGGCCAGTACGAACCGCAGCCCCGTCGCCGCATGAACACCGTGAGCATCCGACCCATGGAACCGGCGGCGGCCGATCGCGGTGACGCCACCGAGCCCGACGACGCCACAGCCGCCACCCACGACGAGGACGATCCCGACTCCCTCGACGACGAGTCGCGCTGATGGCCCGCGATCTCGCCATCGATCTCGGCACGGCCAACACGCTCGTGTACGTGCGCGGTGAGGGCATCGTGCTCAACGAGCCCTCCGTCATCGCCCTCAACAGCCGCACCCAGGAGGTGCTGGCGATGGGGCACGAGGCCTGGCAGATGATCGGGCGGACCCCGAGCTACATCGTGGCCGTGCGGCCCCTGCGCGGTGGGGCCATCACCGATTTCGAGGTGACCCAGCGCATGATCAGGCTCCTGCTGGAACGGGTCGGTGTCAACCGGTTCAACCGTCCGCGCGTGGTCATCTGCGTGCCCTCGGCCATCACCACCGTGGAACAGCGTGCCGTCACCGAGGCGGCGCGCCGGGCCGGCGCCACCGAGGCGCATCTCATCGAGCAGCCCATGGCTGCGGCCATCGGCGCCGGACTCCCCATCAACGAACCTCTCGGCAACATGGTCATCGACATCGGCGGCGGCACCTCGGAGGCCGCCCTCATCTCCCTCGGTGGGGTGGTGGCACTCGAGGCCGTGCGTGTCGGCAGTTTCGACATCGACGTCGCCATCCAGACCCACATCCGGCGCGAGTACGGCATCGCCATCGGCGAGCGCACCGCCGAGGAGATCAAGCTCACCATCGGCTCGGCCTGGCCCTCCGAGGAGGAGTACGCCGCCGAGGTGCGCGGCCGCGAACTCATGAGCGGTCTTCCCAAGACCGTCGTGCTCTCCGCCGAGGAGGTGCGCGAGGCCATCGACGAGCCGGTGTCGGCCATGGTCGACGCCGTGGTCGCCTGTCTCGGCCAGGCCCCGCCGGAGCTGGCGCAGGACCTCATCGATCAGGGCATCCACCTCGTCGGCGGTGGCGGCATGCTGCGCGGTCTCGACCAGCGCATCGCCTCGGAGGCCGAGGTGCCGGTGCAGCTGGTGCACTCACCGCTCGAGTCGGTGGTGCTCGGTGCCGGTCATTGCATCGAGTCGTTCGAATCGCTCAAGGTCATGTTCATGGACTGAGGTCCTCGGCCGCCTGCCGGACCTGCCAGTCGCGATCCTCCCGGGCCGCTGCGATGGCGGCGTCGACCTCGGGGCCCTCGAACGGTGCGAGGGCGAGCACCGCGCGACGTCGCACCGTGGCCCGATCGCCGGTGGCGGTCAGGATCGCCGGCAGCGCGATCGGGTCGCCCAGTGCACCGAGGGCGGCGACCGCCGCCTCCCGGCACAGCGGATCGGGATGTCCGGTGGCGAGATCGATCAGACGGGTCAGCGCCAAGGGTGCGGGCGGCGGGCGTTCGCCGCAGGCCCAGGCGGCGGTCTCGATGACGGTGTCGTCGGGGTCGGACAGACGCTCGGCCAGCGCCGCGGCGACGGGCGCGGGCAGTGGGTCGTCGACCTCTCCCCGCCAGCGGGTGGCCTCCTCGCAGGCCCGCCGGCGCACCGTGGGGTCGCGATCATCGAGGGCGGCGAGCAGTTCGGCCTCCTCGAGGGCATCGAGGCGGTTCAACGCGCCCAGCGCGGTGGCCCGCACCTTCGGGTCCTGATGTCCGAGCAGCTCCCGGGCGGTGTCGTGGTCGCCGGTGTGTCCGGCGATGGCGGCCCGACGCCGATCGGCGAGCACCGCAGAAGAGGGGGCGTCGGTGGGCTCGGGTGCGGGTGACACGTCACATCCTCCCACTTCTGCGGTCGATGGTGCATCCGGGTGGTCGACGCGTGGCAGGCTGCGGGGGTCCGTCCGACGGGAGTGTCCGTGTCCGATCCCCCCAGCGAACCACTGCAGCATCCGGAGCATCCGGGACATCCTGAGGAGCCGGGTGCCCCGAGCGCCGAGCACCACCATCCGATCCCGGCGACACGTCGCCGGCGCGTCATCGTCTGGTCGATCGCCGTGGTCATCGTGGCGCTGGTGTCGGCGGCGCTGTTCATCCGGCTGCCCTACTACACCTTGTCGCCGGGCTCCTCCCGGGCCACCGAACCGCTCATCACCGTGCAGAACGCTCCCACCTACGACACCGAGGGATCCGTGGACTTCCTCACGGTGTCGCTGCGGCAGGCCACCGCCGCCGAGCTGCTCGTGGCCTGGGTCGATCCGGCGGTGGAGGTCGAGAGCCGCGACGATCTCTTCGGTCGGCAGACCGAGGCCGAGAACCATCAGATCAACGTGCGCATGATGTCCGACTCGAAGGACGCCGCCACCTATCAGGCGCTCACCCGACTGGGCTACACCGTGCCCTCGAGCGGCACCGGTGCCGTGGTGGCCACGGTGCAGGCCGGCGGTCCGGCGGAGGGGGTGCTCACGCCCAGCGACGTGATCGTCGCCGTCGGCGCCACTCCGGTGACCATGAACAACGAACTGATCGCCGCCATCGGTGCATCAACACCGGGTGTGCCCGTCGAGCTCACCGTCGAGAAGTACGACGGCTCCGGGCGGCGGGTCGTGACGGTCACCATCGGCGCCCGGCCCGGCGATCCGGCCAAGGGCTATCTCGGTGTCACCTCGTTCACCCGTGATCTGACCTTCGACTTCCCGGTCACGGTGGGCATCGATTCGGGTGCGGTGAGCGGTCCCTCCGCGGGGCTGGCCTTCACCCTCGGACTGCTCGATGTGCTCAGCCCGGGGAGCCTCACCGGTGGGCAGCACATCGCCGCCACCGGCACCATGGATCTGAACGGTGTCGTCGGCCCGGTGGGCGGCGTGCATCAGAAGGTGGTGGCCGCTCGGCGCGCCGGAGCCACGCTGATGCTCGTCCCCAGCAATGAGCTCGAGGAGGCCCGGCGCTACGCCGGTTCGCTGCGGGTCGAACCGGCTGACACCCTCGACGATGCGCTCGCCGTGCTCACCACCATCGGCGGGGGCGACGATGTGCTGCCGCCGGCACCGGTCGCCGGAAGTCGGCCCTGAGGCCACTCCCGAACCATCCCCGACTGACCGGTACGATCTGGTCATGTCCGATGATGCGGCCGAAGCGCAGGACGATCTGATCGACCCGACCTTCACGATGGTGCGACGCGGCTACGACCGGGCCGAGGTGCAGCGGGCCATCGGTCGTCTCGTCGCCGAGCTGCGTGCCGTCGAGGAGCGAGAGCAGGAACTGCTGCGTCGGCTGGCCGAGGCCGAGCGGCGGGTCGACGCCGTCGATCCTCTGGATCCCTCGCATCTCACCAAACTGCTGGGCGACGAGGTGGCGCGGATCCTCGACGCGGCCCGTGCCGCGGCGGCCGAGATCCGTGTCCGCGCCGATGATGCCGCCACCCGGCTGTTCGAGGAGACCAAGGCCGAGGCGGCCGCCGATGCCGCAGCCATCATCGAACAGGCCCAGCGCGAGGCCCGTCAGCTGCTCTCCGGTGTCGAGCAGCCCGTGACCCGTGCCGGTCGGGTCGGGTCCGACCGCACCGCCGAGCTGTTCGCCTCGCTGCGCGAGCAGCACGAGGAACGCCCCTGACCCCACAGGGTGTTCCGCTCCCGTTCCTGCGGGTCCCGCATGGCCCGGGACCCGGCCGACCCGTAGGCTGATCAGGTGCGCGTCCCCACCGATCTCCCGGCCCCCCGTCCCCGTCTCTCCCGGGGTCGTCTCCTCATCATCGGCATCGTCGCAGTGGTGTTCGTGCTGGCCTTCTCGCTGCGCGGTGTGGCCGGGTTCTGGACCGACTACCTGTGGTTCGACTCGCTCGGGCTGTCGTCGGTGTTCACCGGCGTGCTGCGCTCCAAGATCGCCCTCGGGGTGATCTTCACCGGCATCTTCTTCGTCCTGATGTTCCTCAGCCTGTCGATCGCCGATCGGATGGCACCGAAGATCCGGGCCGAGGGGCCCGAGGACGAACTGCTCGACCGCTACCACGCCGTGGTCGATCGGCGGGCCCGCCTGGTGCGCGGCATCGTCTCGTTCGTACTCGCCCTGATCGCCGGTGTCGGCATGTCGGGGGAGTGGAAGCAGTGGATCCTGTTCACCAACGGCGGCTCGTTCGGCGTGAAGGATCAGACCTTCCAGACCGATGTCGGCTTCTACGTGTTCAAACTGCCCTTCTACACGACCGTGGTCAACTGGCTGTTCGCCTCCGGCGTCATCATCCTGCTGGTCACCGTCATCGCCCACTATCTCAACGGCGGCATCCGCCTGCAGGTGCCGGGCCAGCGGGTCACCCCACAGGTCAAGGCACACATCTCGGTCATCCTCGGGCTGCTGGCGCTGGTGAAGGCGGCCGACTACTGGCTGCAGCGGTACGCCCTCACCTTCTCCACCCGAGGAGCGGTCGACGGTGCCACCTACACCGACGTGAAGGCGCAGCTGCCGGCCATCTATCTGCTGCTGTTCATCGCCCTGCTCTCGTTCGGGCTGTTCATCTTCAACATCTTCCGGCGCGGCTGGACCCTCCCGGTGGTGGCGGTGGGCCTGTGGGCGCTGGTGTCGGTCGTGGCCGGTGTCGGCTACCCGGCTTTCGTGCAGCGGTTCCAGGTCGAACCCGAGGAGTCCACCCGCGAGGCGCCTTACATCGCCCACAACATCGAGGCCACCCGAGCGGCGCTCGGACTCGATGCCGTCGAGACCCGACCGTTCCTCTACAACCAGGACAAGGCCGTCGCCACGACGAACGTCGACGCCAATCCGGGGACAATCCGCAACATCCGCCTGCTCGATCCCCTCATCGTCAACCCCACCTATCAGCGCCTGCAGAGCCAGTACGCCTTCTATCGGTTCAACGAACTCAGCGTCGACCGGTATCCGATCACCACCCCCAGCGGCGATGTGGCCAACACCCAGGTCGTGATCGGCTCCCGCGATCTCAATGTCTCGGGCATCCCCCAGCAGTCATGGGAGGGTGCGCATCTCGCCTACACCCACGGCTATGGCGTGGCCCTCGCCCCCGCCAACTCCACCACCACCCAGGGTCGACCCAACTTCCTGGTGCGCAACGTCCCGGTGCAGGTCGATGAGGCTGCCATCAAGGTCGATCTCTCCACACCGCAGACCTACTACGGCGAGAACGTCAGCGGGTACGCCATCACCAACGCCGGTCGCGAGGAGGTCGACTACGTCGAGCTCGACGGGCAGACCAAGTTCACGCAGTACTCCGGCTCGGGCGGCGTGAAGCTCGACTCCCTGCTGCGCCGGGTGGCGTTCGGGGCTCGCTTCGCCGACTGGAACCTCGTCATCTCCAACTTCATCAAGCCGGAGTCGCGCATCGTGTTCCAGCGCGATGTGCGCGACCGGATGGCGGCGGTGGCGCCGTTCCTGCAGTTCGACGGCGATCCCTATCCGGTCATCTCCGACGGGCACATCGTCTACATGTTCGACGGGTTCACCACCACGGCGAACTATCCGAACGCCCAGCGGGTCGATGCCAGCGGCCTGCCCTCCGACAGCGGTCTGCAGGGCTCGGCGTTCAACTACATCCGCAACTCGGTCAAGGGCGTGATCGACACCTACGACGGCACGGTCAAGCTCTACGTCGTCGATCCCTCCGACCCCATGATCACCGCCTACCAGAAGGCCTTTCCGGCGCTGTTCAGCCCGGTGGAGGACATGCCGGCCGAGCTCAAGGCCCACTGGCGCTATCCGCAGGATCTCTTCCGGGTGCAGACCAACATGTTCGGTCGCTATCACATCAGCGATCCGGCGGCGTTCTACGAGAAGACCTCGAGCTGGTCGGTGGCGCAGGATCCCGGATCCTCGGTGAACGGCGCCACGGCGGTGGCCACCGCCAATCAGCTGCTGGCCCAGCAGGGTGTCACCACCCGACCCCGCGAGGCCCGCATCGAACCGAACTACCAGTTGCTGCGACTGCCGGGCGACACCACCGAGTCCTTCGTCACCCTCCGCCCGTTCGTGCCGTACTCCGAGGATGACTCCAAGAAGACGCTCACCTCGTTCATGGTCGCCAACAGCGATCCCGGGCAGTACGGGAAGCTCATCGTCTACGAGATGCCCGGCGGGTTCAACATCGACGGTCCTGCGATCGTCAACTCCAACATCCTCGCCGCCCCCGAGGTCGCTCAGCGATTGACCCTGCTGAACCAGCAGGGATCGCGGGCGCAGTTGGGCCAGCTGCAGCTGGTGCCGGTCAACAACTCCATCGTGTACGTGCGCTCGCTGTACGTCTCCTCGGACAACACCACCCAGATCCCCGAGCTCAAGCAGGTGATCGCCGTCTTCGGCGGTGAGGTCGTCATGAAGCCGTCGCTGCGCGAGGCGCTCCAGACCCTGTTCCCCGGAGCGGACCCCCAGACCTTCGAGAGCGGCTCCATCAACCAGGACGACATCAACAACGGCGGTACCGGCGGCGGTGGCTCCACCCCGGATCAGTCCACCACCACCACGACGGTGCCGGGTCAGGGTGATCTGACCAAGGATCAGCTCATCGCCTCGGCGGCCAAGGCGCTGGCCGATGCCGACGCCGCACTGCGCAACGGTGATCTCGCCGGCTACCAGGCCAAGGTGCGCGAAGCGCAGGGGTACCTCAACCAGGCGGCGGGTATGGGGACATCCGCCACGCCATCGGCGACGCCCTCGTCGACCACCACCTCGATGCTGGCCTCGGGGCGCGGCGCGCCGGCGTAGGTCCGTGACGCCGTCCCGCGCCCTGTCGGCTGGGTGGCGCTGCGGTCAGTCCTCGACGAACCCGGCCTCGCCGCCCTCGGCGAGCACATGCTTGAGGATCTTGCCGCTGGGGTTGCGGGGCAGGGGAGCGGTGCGCAGCTCGATGTACGTGGGCACCTTGTAGGAGGCGAGCGACCGCGTGCAGTGCTCATGGATCTCGAGGTCGGTGATGGCGCTGTCGGCGGCCACCACCACGATGGCCTTGACCTCCTGGCCGAGGATGTCGTGGTCGACACCGACCACTGCGGTCTCGACCACCCCGGCGAGCTCCTCGATGCAGTTCTCGATCTCGAACGGGTAGATGTTCTCGCCACCTCGCAGGATGAGGTCGCGCTTGCGCGAGGCGATGTAGAGGCATCCGCCCTCCATGCGGCCGAAGTCGCCGGTGTTGAACCACCGACCGGGGAAGAAGGCCTCGGCGTTGGCACTGGGATGCCGCCAGTACTCGTTCATGAGCAGCGGGCTGCGCACGGCGATGTTCCCCTCTGCGCCCTCCGGCAGCTCGTCGCCCTGATCGTCGGTGATGCGCACCTGCACCGTCGGGAGAGCCGGACCGATGCATTCGGGAACGAGTTCCAGCATCCAGTTGGGGGCGTAGGAGATGAGTGAACCGGTCTCGGTGGAGCCGTAGCCGGTGGCCATGGTGTGATCGAGGTGGGGGAATCGTGCGGCGAGACGACGCATGATCTCCGGGGTGGTGGCTGAGCCGCCCATACCGACCGAGACCACCTGTTCCGGCGGGATCTGGGCACACAGCGGGCTGTCGAGCAGCCGCAGGATATGGGTGCCGGTGCCGCTGATGAGGTTCACCCTGTTCTCGATGATGAACGGGATGACGGTGTCGGCCTCGAACCGGGCGGTGAACCATGCACCGGTGGAGCCGGTGTGCAGACCGTTGACCGTGGCGCCCAGACCGGAGACGTGGAACAGCGGGAACACGGCGAGACGGATCGGTGAGGGTCCGCTGGCGGTGCGACCGGCGAGAACCATGCCGCGGGCGCCGATGAAGTTCGACAGCGACGAGTAGTGGATCACGCTGCGGTGGGACAGGACGGCAGCCTTCGGTCGCCCGGTGGTGCCGCTGGTGAAGATGAGGATGGCGGGGTCGTCCTCATCGATGTGGTTCGCCGGGAGTGGTGCGTCGGGGGCGTAGGCGAGCATCTCGGCGAGATCGGCGTCGAGGTCGCGGCGCAGGATGGTGATGTCGGCGCTGAGGCGTTCGGCGCGACGGGCGTCGAACATCAGCAGCTTCGGTTCGGTCAGCTCGATGGCGTGGCGCATCTCGGGCTCGGTCCACCAGCCGTTCATGGCCACGGTGGTGGCGCCCATGGACAGACAGGCCCAGAAGGTGACGATCCAGCCGTAGGAGTTGGCGCCGCAGATGGCGACGCGGTCACCGTGGCCGATCCCGTGCTCGCGCTGCAGCCAGGCGGCGGTGGAGGCGACATCGGCGCGGAACCCGGCGAAGGTGACGCGTCGGCCGTCGTCGAAGATCATCGACTCCTTCTCACCGAACTCGAAGGAGTTCACGAGGATCTCCCGCAGAGACAGGGGTCGGTTCCGCAGCACTGCCATCGTCTCGCCCCGGACGTCCTGCTGCACCACCTCGAACGGTGCACCGGGTCCGGTGAGCTGTTCGGTGGCGGCGAGGAACGCCTCCCAACGGGGGTCGAGGTGGACGGGGGTCGAGGCAGTGCTCACGGGAGCTCCATGGGTGAGGGCGATCGTGGGCTGATGGTAGTGGTGAGCGTCGGTTGGCATCTCGGGGAGTGCATCGGTAGATTGCAGTCCACGCCGCGGGGTGGAGCAGTCTGGTAGCTCGTCGGGCTCATAACCCGAAGGTCGCAGGTTCAAATCCTGCCCCCGCCACCATCGCAAGGTCGACGGCCCCCGTGAGGGGGTCGTTGGCGTTGTGATGAATGGGTGCGAAGGATTTGGGAGGAGCGAGCGCAGCGAGTGACGGTTCCTGCCCCCGCCACCATCGAAACGGCATCCGATTCGCCATCCGAATCCTTCTCCGGCCCCCGCAAGGGGGTCGGTGTCGTTTCGGTCGAGGAGTTCAAGGACCGGGGGACCGAGGTGCTCGTGGTGTTCCGCCCGCGCCGGCGGCGTCGCTCAGAGCACGACCTTCGCCGTCGGTGGGGTCGGGGGGCTGACCCCGACAGCGTTGATGGCGATCACGGTGAAGGTGTAGCTCCGGCCTCGGGGGAGTCCGGTGATCGTGCACGAGGTCGCCGAGGTCGTCATGCAGAACCTCGCCGACTCCCCGGTCACCGAGGCCACATAGCGGATGATGGGTGAACCGCCGACCGAGGACGGTGCCGACCAGGTGATGGTGACGTCTCCGTTCTGAGCGGTCACCGTTGGCGCGGCGCCGATGCGCAGCACCCGGCGGTTGATCGTGTCGGCGACGGTGACGTCACCGGCAGCGTTGACCGCCACCCCGGTGGGGCCGACCGATCCGGCGCGGATATCGGTCTGCACGCCGGCGGAGGTCACCTTGACGATCCGGTTGTTGCCACGATCGGCGACGTACACCGCGCCGGCTCCGTCGAGACTGACGGCGGTCGGACCGGAGTAGCCCCCGCCCACTGTGGTCAGTGGCACGAGCGGCCCGAACTTCACGACCCGGTTGTTGCCGGTGTCGGCCACATAGGTGATCCCGTTGGCATCGACGGCCACTCCTGAGGGTCCGGAGAATGTGGGTCCGAACGGCTGCAGGATCCCCGTCGCGGTGATGCGGACGATCCGGTTGTTCCCGCTGTCGGCCACGAACAGGTCACCGGTCGGTGCGAGGTGGAGGCCCTTCGGGGCCCGGACGCTGGTGGAGATCGTCGTCATGGATCCGTCGGGGGCGATGCGGACGATCCGGTTGTTCCCGGTGTCGGCGACGTAGACCCGACCGAGGGGGTCCACGGCGAGTCCCATCGGGCTGCTCAGACCCGACCCGATCCTCTGGGAGGAACCTTCTGCAGTGGTGCGGAGGATGCTGGAGACGCCGATGCTGGCCGAGAAGACGGTGCCATCGGTTCCGATGGCGACCGTGGTCACCGAACCGGCGGAGGCGACGAGGACTCTCGTCGCGCCGAGCGGAGCGGTCGGGACGGTACGTGCGGTGATCGGGAGCGACGGCGTCGACGCCGGACCTGCACCGACCAGATTCGTGGCGATGACGGTGAAGGTGTGTTGGGTGCCGTTGGTGAGTCCGGAGATCACACATCGCAGGGGCCCGGAGGTCCACTCGCAGGTGCGCCCACCGGGTGATTCGGTCACCGTGTAGCGAGTGATCCGCGCCGCGCCGGTCGAGCTCGGTGCGGACCACGTCACCGTCACCTGTGAATCGCCCCCGTCCCCTCCGACGGCGAGCGGAGCTCCGGGCCGCGTGGCGGCGGGCAGGAGGATCGTCGTGCTGGGACCGGGTCCCACCGCGTTCAGCGCCGTCACGCGGATCCTGAGGGCGTTCGACGCATTGAGGCCGGGGATCTGCATGGAGGTGCTGGTCGACGGGCTGTGGGGGACCGAGGTCCAGGTCAGACCTGACGGCGAGTACTCGACTCGGTAGTCGGAGATCTGGCTCCCATTGGCTCGCGGGGCACTCCATGCGACGGTCGCGCTGGTGGTGGACACCCAGAGTGCGGAGACCTGGGTCGGGGCCGCGGGTGCGTCGATATCGGTCCTCACCGACACCGTCGGGGTGGACGGTCGTCCCCCACCCACGGCATTGATCGCAACGACGATGAACGAGTACCGGGTGTCCGGTCTGAGTCCGGTGACGAGCGTCGAGGTGGCCGTGGAGAGGCCGTCGACAACTCGCGAGATGTCGGCGCTGAAGTCGTCGGTGCTCGTGTAGATCTCGTAGTCGGTGATCGGGCTGCCCCCATCGCGGGGTGCGATCCAGGTCAGACCCACCGTCGTGCTGGAGTGGGATGCGACCGAGACCTGCCGCGGCCCCGCCGGTGGAAGCGCCGGAACCCCGGCGATGGAGTTGATCCACTCCCGGCTCATCGCCAGTCGGGTGAAGCCGGAGAGGCTGAGGCAGTTCCTGTCGCCGAAGGAGGCCACGCCGATGAGCGCCCCGTTGCGCAGCAGCGGGCCGCCACTGTCCCCGTCGCAGGCCAGGGCCCCCGAACTCAGGGTGTAGAGCACTGGGTCATCGGGCGACGCGACGACGCCGCTCGAGGTGCGATCGGAGATGACCGAGGTGCCCCAACGTGGGAGGGCGGGGGTCGCGCAGCAGCCAGAGGTGATTCCCCACCCCGCCATGGCCACGGTGTCCCCGGGTGTCGCATCGGCGGTGGCTGGACCGAGCGCCACCGGCGCCCGGGTCGATGGCGTGGCGAGGTGGAACAGCGCGAGGTCATTGCCGAGCCAGATGCGAGTGGGATCGAACCGGTCGTTCCGGACCTCCCGGTCGATGGCGATCGGGTCGTCGAGTCCGAGACGGATCCGCGTCGCTCCCAGTCCCACGCAGTGCGCAGCGCTCAGGACCCAGTCCGCAGTGATGAGAGATCCCGAGCAGATGAGATCGCCGTCGCCGCCCTCGACCCGGGCCAACCAGCCGAACAGGGCACCGGGCGCGAGGAACGGTGACGCGATCTCCTGACCGTTCCGGATCGCCCCGGCGGGCGACGCCGTCGATCCGATCCCGGTGACGAGCGAACCCAGGGTGACGACCGCTGCGACGAAGAGGGCTGCCGTTCTCCTCATGGACCCTCCAGTCATCGATCCTCCAGGCGGTCGAGACCCCGCGGAGCGAGCGTGGCCGATTGTAGGGCGGCCTGCGGGTTCCGGAGCGGGGTCGGCCTCATGGTGGTCAGACTCCCACCCCTCGAGACCCTCGGTTCGTCGGGCGTTGGTCGACCATCGCTGGAGCGGTCCGGCGAGGGCGGTGGGTCCGCTGGATCGCCGGCAGGTACTGTCTTCCCGTCCGCCCATCTGGGCGGGTCAGGGGGTCGGGTGATGTCTCGGATGCCGGTGCGGCGGACCGTCGTCACGTCGATGGTCACCGTGGTGGGGATGATCCTGCTGCTCGGCGCGGCCGTCTCCCTCGCCTCGGCGCAGAGTTCGCCCGTGTCGGGCCCCCGGTCCGGCTCGGGCAGTCGACTCGTCTCGGTCGCCTCCGTGCCGAGCGCTCCGACCGGGGTGGCCGCGACCTGGCTGGGCGGCTCGATCCGAGTGTCGTGGAACGCACCGGTCTCCGACGGTGGTGAGTTCCTCCTCGGCTACACCGCGTCGGTCTCCGGCGGCGGTTCCTGCAGTCCGACGAGGAACTTCGCCACCAACCTGCTCCCCACCACCTGCGACATCAGTGGCTCGTCCTCTCCCATTCCGTCCTTCACGACACTGACGGTCTCGGTGCAGGCCCAGAACTTCAGCGGTCTCAGCGCAGCGGGCACGACCTCGATCACCACCGGTCCGTACTCACCGGGAGCACCCACCGGTGTCACGGCGACCGCTGGCGATCGCAGCTTCATCGTCAGTTGGACCGCGCCGACCTCCAACGGTGGCACCGCCATCAGCAGCTACACCGCCACGGCCACCGGATCCGCCGGTACCGCCACCTGCACGGCGACAGCACCCGCCACCACCTGCACGATCTCCGGTCTCACCAACGGCAGCGGCTACTTGGTGTACGTCACCGCCTTCAACGGTGTGACGGGACGTGAGACCTGCGCCGGCGACAGCTGCAACTACCTCTACCCCGGTCTGCCGCCCGGGCCACCCCAGAGCGTGTCGCTCACCCCGGGTCCCGGCACGCTCGCGGTGTCCTGGCTCCCACCGTCCTCGGCGGGGGGCACGGCGATCTCCGGGTACACCGCGACTGCTCGCATGACCATCGCCGGACAGGAGACCGTGGTCGGCAGCTGCACGGCGGGCGCAGGGACCGGAACGATCTCCTGCACGATCTCGGGGCTGACCAACGGCTTCACCTACAGCGTCACCGTGAAGGCGACGAACTCCGTCGGTTCCTCGGTGGCCTCGACCGCCGTCACCGGCTCACCCCGATCGGTTCCGGGTGCACCCGGAACACCCGTCTTCGGTCAGGCCGACACCCAGGGCAACGTGTTCGTGAGCTGGTGGGCGCCCGGATCCAACGGCGGCAGTGCGATCACCGGCTACACCGTCACGCTGAGTCCCGGGGGGCGTACCTGCACGACCACCGGCGCGGTCAGCTGTCTCTTCAGCAGCCTGCAGCCGGGCACCTCCTACACGGCGACGGTCACCGCGACCAACCTCGTCGGCACCGGCGCCGCCTCGGCCGCCTCGACGGCGTTCTCCTTCGCCCTGGCACCGGCGGCGCCCGCGGCTCCCACCGTCACCGTGGGTGATGCCCGCATCACCGTCACCTGGACGGCGCCCTCGGCCAACGGTGCTGCCATCACCGGCTACACCGCCGTCGCCCGGAACACCGCCAACGCCGTCCCGAGCTACGACGGTCCCCGCTGCACCGCCACCACCGCCACCTCCTGCACCATCGGTGGACTCGTCAACGGCGCCACCTACGTGGTGGCGGTCAACGCCACCAACAGCGCGGGCACCAGCGCTTGGTCCGCCTGGTCAGGCACCGCCTCGCCCTTCGGTGCTCCCACGGCACCGACCCAGGTGACCGCCACCGCCGGTGACACCATCATCACCGTCGCCTGGGCGGCGTCGTCCTCGAACGGCAGCGACATCACCGGCTACACGGTGTCGGCCAGCCCCGGCACGGCCACCTGCACGACCACGACGGAACTGACCTGCACGCTCACCGGTCTCACCATCGGCACCACCTACACCGTCACCGTCCGCGGCATCAATGCGGCCGGCACGGGCGCTCCTTCCACCGGGGTCACCGCCACCCCCTTCCGATCACCCGGAGCGCCCGGCAACGTCACGGCCGCCTCTGCTGATCGATCACTGGTGGTGACCTGGCTGGCGGCGACGGGCAACGGGGGCGCGATCACCGCCTACACAGCCACGGCCACGCCCGGGGGCGCTTCGTGCACCACCACCGGTGCGCTCACCTGCACCATCGGCGGCCTCACCAACGGCACGAAGTACACCATCGTCGTGGTGGGCTCGAACGCCGCCGGCCCCGGGCCGGCCTCGAGCCCCTCGGCTGCGGTCGCGCCAGCTGGTGTCCCCGCGGCTCCGACGGCTCCGACGGTCACCGCCGGCCTCCGACAGCTCGTCGTGCGCTGGACGGCGCCGTCGAGCAACGGCAGTCCGATCACCGGCTATGTCGCCACCGCAAGCCCGGGCGGCGCCACATGCTCCTCGGGCGGTCTGACCTGCAAGATCAGCGGCCTCACCGCCGGAACTCCCTACACGGTGACCGTCGTGGCCACCAACGCTGCCGGTTCGAGCGTCGCATCGCCCGAGGCGTCTGCGGTGGCGCCGTTCGGTCTCCCGGGAGCGCCGGTGGTCATCGCGGTCCAACCGGGGAACGCGACGCTCACGGTCACGATGCAGGCCCCGTCGACCGATGGCGGCAGTCCGATCATCAGCTACACCGCAGTGGTCAACCTCAGCACCACATCGTGTACGGCAGTCGCCCCCGAACTGACCTGCACCATCAGTGGTCTCACCAACGGCACCACCTACTTCGTCACCGCCACCGCAGCCAACGCGGGCGGCTCGAGCAGGTCCTCGGCCGCCGTCGGCCCGATCGCGCCCATCGCGCCGCCGAATGCGCCGACCGGCGTGGTCGCCGCCGCCCAGCCCGATGGTCGCGTGGTGCTCACCTGGAACGTGCCCAACTCCTCCGGTCAGCAGATCACCGGCTACACCGCGACGGCGAGTCCGGGTGGGGCCACGTGCACGAGCACCGTCGCCACCTGCACCTTCGCCGATCTCACCGGAGGTGTGACCTACACCTTCACCGTGACCGCCACCTCGTTCGTCGGCACCGGACCAGTCTCCGCCCCGTCGAACGCGGTCACCCCGAACCGTCCGCCGGACATGCCCGCCTCGGCCACCGCCGTCGCCGGTGTGGGTTCGGTCACCGTGTCCTGGGCTGCGCCGGTACCCAACGGTGGCACCCCCATCACCGGCTACGTGGCCTCGGCCAGCCCGGGCGGGGCCACCTGCGCCACCACCTCCGCCACCACCTGTGTCATCACCGGCCTGCAGGCCGGCACGGCCGTCACGATCTCGGTGGTGGCCGTCAACGCCGCCGGCACGGGACCCGCGGCCGTGGCTGGTCAGGTCGTGCCCTACACCATCCCCGGAGCTCCCGGTGCGCCCACCGTCACCGCCGGGTCGCGTTCGCTGAACGTCTCCTGGTCGCCGTCGGCCGCCACCGGATGGAGTCGCATCACCTCCTACACCGCCACCGCCAGTCCCGGGGGCGCCACCTGCTCGGTGACCATCCCCGAGTCGGGCCCCGAGGTCGGAGCCTGCACCATCGCGAACCTCACGCCGGGGCAGGGCTACACCGTCACCCTCACCGCCACCAACATCGCCGGCACCGGCCCCGCATCGCCGGCCTCGGCGATGGTGCGCCCCTACACGGTTCCCGGCGCACCGAGTCCGGGCGGCATCACCGCGACCTCGAGGCCCTCGGCGCTGCTGGTGGCATGGAACGCACCGGCGAGTGACGGTGGCAGCCCGGTCACCGGGTACCGGGTGACCCTCACCCCCGGTGGTGGGACCTGCACCACGACCGCCCCCATCACCTCCTGCACAATCGGTGGCCTCACCAACGGCACCGCGTACCAGGTGTCGGTGGCCGCGATGAACATCGCCGGCACCGGCAGCGCGTCGGCGTCGGTCACCGGAACCCCGCGGCCCGCACCTCCGCTGGAACCGACGGCAGTGACCCTCGCTGCCGGTCCCGGTTCGATCATCGCCTCGTGGACCGCGGGTCCCGATGGTGACAGTCCCATCACCGGCTACACGGTCACCGCGTCGCCGGGCGGTGCCACCTGTACCACCACCGGGGCGCGCGTCTGCACCATCAGCGGCCTCACCCCCGGTGCCGCATACACCGTCACCGTGAAGGCCCGCAACGCGTTGGGCCTGGGGCCGGCGTCGGTGGCCTCGACCATGGCCATCCCCTACACCGTTCCGGGTGCGCCCACCGCGGTCAGTGCCGTCGCCGGGTCGAGTGCCCTCGTGGTCCGCTGGGATGCACCGCTGTCGAGCGGGTTCACGTCGATCACGGGCTACAGCGTGTGGGTCCTGCGCAACGGTGTGATCGTCGGAACCTGCACCACCACCGACCTGAGCTGCACGGTCACCTCGCTCCTGCCCGGGGTGTCCGGGTACTCGTTGCGGGTCGCGGCCACGAACGCAGCCGGGAGCACATCTACCGAGGCCCCGACCGCGGCGATCCCGTACACCACACCCGGTGCTCCGAGCTCGGTCTCGGCGGTCGCCTTCGACAGGAGCCTCATCGTGAGCTGGGTCGCACCGACCGCCACGGGATCCACCGCCCTCACCGGTTTCATCGCCACCGCCTCGCCGGGTGGCGCGACCTGCACCGTGGTGGCGCCGGCGCTCACCTGCACCATCGGAGGTCTCACCAACGGCACCCGCTACACCGTCACGGCCCGGGCGACGAACATCGCCGGCACCGGACCCGCCTCGGTGGCCTCCGCGGCGGTGGCCCCGCGCATCTCGGCACCCCTCGCCCCCACCGGCGTCAGCCTGTCGGCGGGGTCGAGTTCGGTGCTCGTGAGCTGGAGCGCGCCCGACGCCGATGGGGGCAGCGCCATCATCCGCTACGTCGCCACCGCCTCGCCGGGTGGCGCCACCTGCACGGCGACGGCTCCGGCCACAACCTGCACCATCGTCGGCATCACGCCGGGCACGCCGGTCACCGTCACCGTGGTGGCCGTCAACGCGATCGGCACCGGCCCATCCTCGACGGCCTCGGCCTCGGTCATCCCCTACACCCGACCGGGTGCCCCCACCGGTGTCGCGCTCGCTGACGCTGACGGCGCGCTCGTGGTCACCTGGACCGCACCCGCGAGCAACGGTTCGAATGCCATCACCTCCTACACCGCCACCGCGCTGCCCGGCGGGCGAACCTGCACCGCCACCGGCGCTGCTCGCACCTGCACCATCGATGGCCTCACACCGGGAACCTCGTACACCGTCACCGTCGTGGCCACCAACGCCGCCGGCGGCTCACCGGCCTCGGCCGCAGCCGCCAGGACGGCCATCACCAAGCCGGGCGCGGTCACCGGAGTCAGCACCAGCGTCATCGGTCCCAACGGGTTCAGCGTGAACGGTTCGGTGGTCGTCTCCTGGACCTCCGGCGCCACTGCCGGCACCCCCGTGACCGGCTACACGGTGACGGCCTCCGCCTCCCCCGGTGGCGGGCTGAGCGACACCCGCACCTGCACCACCACCGGGGCCACCACCTGCACGCTCACCAGCATGAAGAACGGATGGACCTATTCCATCGTCGTGGTGGCGGCGAACGTCCTCGGTGCCGGTCCCGGCTCCACGCCGGTCACCGTGGAGCCCGCTCTGCCGCCTTCGGCTCCGCAGAACCTGTCGGCCTCGGAGGTCGGGGTCACGGGGACACAGCTGCTGGTGCAGTGGTCGCCGCCGGCCAATGCCGCCCTGCTCACCCCCGGCTTCCGCTACACCGCCACCGCCTCCCCGGGTGGAGCCACCTGCATCAACACCACCACCAGCAGCACCGGCAGACTGAGTTGTGTCCTGGTCGGGCTCACCCCCGGCACCCGCTACTCGATCACGGTGTCACTGACCCTCACCTCCTCGGGAACGGTCGGTCCGAGCTCGAGCGCGGCCTTCTTCGAACTGAGACCGCCGGCACCGGGGACGCCCACGGTCACCTCCGACACCGGAAAGCTCATCGTGTCGTGGACCGCGCCCGTCGTCAGTGGTTCGCCCATCACCTCCTACACGGCGTCGGCGGCGGATGGTGCCGGGAAGGTCGTCGGCACCTGCGTGACCGCAGCCACCTCCTGCACGATCACCGGGCTGACCACCATGGCCTTCTACAACGTGAGTGTCACCGCCACCAACACTGCGGGCACGTCGCCCAGCAGTCCCTCGCTGAACTCCTTGGCGGCCAGGGCCGGATTCGGTGTCTTCGTGCCGACGACCGTCGTCGCCCGCGGCGGCACCTACACCGCCACCGTGGCCGGCGCGCCCGTGAACCGGCTCGTCACCGTCACTTTCGCCGGTGGTGCCACCGGCACCTGCACCACCGGAGCCCAGGGGTGGTGCATCGTGACCAGCAGCGCCGTCACCTCGGCGGGTTCAGCGCAGGTCGTGGCCCGCTACACCAATGGCAGTTCAACCGTCAGCACCACCAACGGACCGACAGTGGCCGCTCCCTTCGCGACCTGCTCGCTCGACGGTTTCTTCCAGCTCGCCTACTGCACGTTGAGCGGCACGCTCCCCGGGGGTTCGGTCACCTTCAGGCTCGACGAGGACTCAGGAGCCACCATCGCCTCCGGCAACGCACCGGGTCTGACACCCAGGACGTTCGACATCTCCGACCTTTCGGAGCCCGGTGGCTATCTGTACCTCTACAACAACGGTGTGCTGTTCTTCACGTACACGATCAGGGTCATCTGATCCTCCTCGGGCTGCTCCCGCCAACGTCATCTCGGTGGTACCGAAGCAGGGGGTGGCCCGAGTGGGCACAGGCCTCTAACGATCGGTCCGTCGCAGCCCGCCGTAGAGCACCCGTTGTACGAAGGTGCCCAGCAGCAGCCGCTCGGCGATCGGGCGCGGGATGCGCACCCGCCGGCCGTTGGGCTGCACCACGGTCAGGCCGTCGGACTGCAGGCCGAGCAGGGAACCCCATCGGTAGGGCGCAGGCCTGAACCGTCGCAGGCCCGTCTCCCGACCGCGCAGCACGGCGCGCACATTGGCCACGACGACCCGGTAGCCCCAGTTGCGGGCCGAGCTGCGCAGGGGATCGCTGGCCGCGACATCGCCCAGAGCGAAGACGTTCCTCCGGCCCGGCACCCGCAGGTGCGCATCCACCAGCACGAACCCCTCTGCGTCGAGCACCTCGGCGGGCAGGAACGAGGTGTGGGGCCGGGTCAGACCGACCGCCCACACCACGGCATCGGCGGTGAAGGGCTCCTGGCCGCTCGACCATCCGATCGGGTCGGTGGTGAGCGCGTCACCGGTGAATCCGGCCGGGAGCTCAGCTCGGTGCTGCGGATGCACGACGACCCCGTCGGAGGCGAGTCGACGGACGATCCAGCGCCGCACATCGGGATGGAACCCGGGCAGCGGCTCATCGCCACTGTGGAACAGGTGCACCTGTGCACCGCCGCGGCGAGCGAGATTGTCGGCCACGCTCACCCCGGTGGCGCCACCACCGACCACTGCGATCGTGGAGGCCGCGGCCAACTGCTGGTTCACCGCGGTGAGCGAGATGTCGATGCTGTGCAGATCCTCGAGGCGGTCGTGGCGCCAGAAGCCGTTGCTCACCCCGGTTGCGATCACGAACGCGTCGTAGTGGATCTGTCGGGCGGGACCGGTTGCGGGCTCGACGGTGATGGTGGCGCTGGCCAGGTCCGCCTCGACGATGCGGCCGTGCACGAGATCGATGTCATCGAGTCGGCGGAAGCGGCCGAATGGCACGAGATAGGTGCGCCGCCACCGGGGCAGATCGGTGAGGCGGGTGCCGAGCTCCTGACCGCTGACCAGTGCCGGTCGGGTCGAGATGCCGACCACATGACAGGAGCGGGCCAGCCGGGTCGCCACGAGCACACCGGTGTCGCCCAGACCCGCCACCACCACGGTCGGTCGTCGTCTCGTCACCGCAGCTCCCATCGGTCGATCGCCGGTCTCCCGGGCTCCGCCGAGTCTGTCAGGAACGGCTCACCCCGTGGTTCACCGTGCTGCGGTGACCAGCGCCATCAGGTCGTTGACCGGCGTGGCGGCCAGTGCTGCGGGGTCGTCGGCCAGCGCCAAGGCGATCGTGATGTTCGGTGATGCGCCCGCCCATGATCCGGTGTGTGCGGCGCTGACCGGCCTCGACCATGACGTCACCGAGGCCTCGGTGACCGAGCGGCTCCAGGCGGCAGGGATCACGCTCATCGTGGTGTCGGTGGACGGCGGCATGGACGGCGATCCGACCGCTTCCGCCGGTGACTACCAGCCGACCTGTCCCACCATCGGTGGCACCTCCGGGCAGGGTTCGCGCATGGCCGCCGCCACCGGCGGCACCTACACCATCATCACCGATGCCGCCGAGCTGGTGCCGGCGGTGCTCGCCGCCGTGCAGGCGGTGAACGTGGAGGTCTCGCTGCGGGCCGACTGTCCGGCTCCGCTGCAGGTCACCTTCACCCCGGCGGTGCGGACAGTCGCCTCGGGGGCGGTGGCCGAGTTCACCGAGACCTTCAGCGCTCCGGCCGAGGCTTCCTCCGCCACCATCACCTGCACCACGTCGATGCTGATCAACGGGGAGCCGGTGGCAGGCGCCGTCGAGACCAACGAGATCACCATCGAGGGCCAGGCGCCGAGATACACCGGCTGAGCTCGGGGGATCGCTGAGTCCGTGATCCGAGGGATCGCTCGGTCAGGAGGCCTGGGTGTCGAGCTCCACCGCGGCCGCCACGAACTGCGCGTTGTAGAGCCTGTAGTAGGCCCCTCGGGCGGCGAGCAGCGACACATGGTCACCCTGTTCGACGATCCGACCGTGCTCCATGACCAGGATGATGTCGGCGTCGCGGATGGTCGAGAGACGATGGGCGATCACGAAACTGGTGCGGTTCGAGCGCAGTGCGGCCATGGCCCGTTGGATCAGCACCTCGGTGCGGGTGTCGACCGAGCTGGTGGCCTCGTCGAGGATCAGGATGGTCGGCTCGGCGAGGAAGGCGCGGGCGATGGTGAGAAGCTGCTTCTCACCGGCGCTCAGGTTGCTGGCCTCGTCGTCGAGCACCGTGTCGTAGCCATCGGGGAGTGAGCGGACGAATCGATCGACGTAGGTGGCCTTCGCCGCCGCGATGATCTGCTCCTCGGTGGCGTCGAGGTTGCCATAGGCGATGTTGTCGCGGATGGTTCCGCCGAACAGCCAGGTGTCCTGCAGGACCATGCCGGTGGTGGCCCGCAGATCGTCACGGCGCATCGCCGCGATGTCGACGCCGTCGAGGGTGATCCGTCCGCCGTCGAGCTCGTAGAACCGCATGAGGAGGTTGACCAATGTGGTCTTGCCCGCCCCGGTGGGACCCACGATGGCGATGCTCTGACCCGGCTCGGCCACGAGGGAGAGGTCATCGATGAGCGGTTTGTCGGGACTGTAGGAGAACGACACATGCTCGAACTCCACACGACCGCGAGGCGCTTCGATGGAGGCAGGAGTCACCGGATCGGCGGACTGCTCGTCGATGTCGAGCAGTTCGAACACCCGCTCCGCCGAGGCGATGCCCGACTGCAGCTGGTTGGCCATGGACGCCAACTGGTTGATGGGCTGGGTGAACTGCCGGGAGTACTGGATGAAGGCCTGGATGTCGCCGATGCTGAGATTCC
>JAGWYK010000006.1 GCA_018969405.1 Acidobacteriota bacterium | reverse complement strand
ACGATGTAGAGCGCCAGACCGGCGAGGAGGATGGCGGGGATGGTGCCGCGCCACACCGCGGCGATGGCGAGCCCGGCGGCGGCGGCCATGACGACCATGCGGGCGAGTCGCGGCAGCGGGAAGCGCAGATAGCTCTGCCAGTCCCGTTTCCAGACCGGCGGGATGAACGAGCGGCGGCGGGCCCGACCGATGCGGATCCAGGGGCGCAGCCGGGGGTTCTCCTGGGAGAGCTGACGACGCAGCAGCACCACGGTGCGGACGTCCTGCAGCGTGACGGCGAAGCGCAGCTGGGCCACCAGTCCAGCCCGTCGGAGGGCGTGCTCGATGGAGAGATCGCCGATGCGGCGCAGGGCGAGCAGCACCACGAGCGCCACCAGCAGCACCGGGAGGATGGCGAGCGGGCGGAACGTGATGGGCCAGAACGCCAGATCGGCGAGCAGCGTGAGCGGTGAGGTGCGCACCTCGGTGAGGACGTCGATGACCGACCAGCCGATGACGAGCACGGCCAAGGCGTTGGCGGGCCACCAGCGGACGCGGCGTCCCGACAGGACCATGGCGGTGGCCGAGGCGAGCACGCCGGCGAGGGCGAAGGTCGCTGCGCAGCTGACGATGGACGCCACCGGGTTGACCGGCAGGCGCCGAGCGGCGAGCTCGCCGATGATGGCGCCCACCACCGCACCGGCGAAGGCCAGGAAGCGCAGCTGCTTGATGGCGGGACCGCGCACGACCGCAGCCCGGGGGACCGGGGCGCTCAGTTCGTGCACCACCACCGGGGCCTCGAGCACCAGCGGGCCGCCGCGGCCGCCCGAGCGCAGCCCGACCCCGACCGCCACCGCGAAGCCCAGACCGAGCCAGATCGGGGCATGGCCGGCGAAGTCGACGGCCTCGGCGCTGCTGAGCCGGTCGTTCGGCAGTTGGCTGGACGCGAACAGCACGAAGATCACCGTGGCGAGGCCGACCATGTAGACGCGGTAGAGCGCGTCGATCCAGTGCACCTCGGACAGCCGGTTGTGGCGACGGGTCCGGCGCAGGTCGTGGAGCGCGGCGGTCGTCGCCTCGAGATCGATCACGGAGGAGGAATCTACCGGTCCGCTGCTCATGGTCCGGAGCGACCGGCCTCGGCCTCGGTGGCGAGGGCCAGCCAGGTCTCCTCGGCGGCCTGCAGCTCGCCGGTGACGGCGGCGAGTCGGGCGCCGAGCTCGGAGAGTTCGGTGTGGGCGGCGGTGGCGGCCCGCTCAGCCAGTTCGGTCTCGAGCGCGTCACGCTCTCGGGTGCACCTGGCGATGACCCGATCGGCCTCCTTCATGAGATGGCGCAGGGTGCTGGCGCTGCGGGCTCCGTCGCTCGGGGTTCGGCGGGCGGGGGCCGACCCCTTGCCACGGGCGGGGGCCGACTCCTTGCCCCGGGCGGAGGCCGACGTCGGTCCGCGAGTGGCGGACCCGACGCGTCCGGTGGCGCGGGCCGCCCGGCGCTCGTCCTCCCAGCGGGCGTAGCCGCCGGCCCGGCGGCCGGGTCGGCTGGTTCCGTCCATCACCATCACATCGGCCACGGTGCGTTCGAGGAAGGCGCGGTCGTGGCTCACCACGATCAGCGCCCCGGGCCAGTCGTCGAGGAACTCCTCGAGCACCCGCAGGGTGTCGATGTCGAGATCGTTGGTGGGTTCGTCGAGCAGCAGCACATTGGGCTTGGCGGCCAGCACCAGCAGCAGCTGCAGTCGACGGCGCTCACCACCCGAGAGCAGTTCGATGGGAGCCCACTGCGCGTCGGTGTCGAACCAGAACGACTCGAGCAGTGCGGCGTCCTGCCAGTCGGGGACGCGATGGCCGCCGGTGACCGCATCGCGCACCCGCATGGTCGGATCGAGGCTCACGCCCACCTGGTCGTAGTAGCCGATGCGCACCGTGCTGCCGTGGTCGACGGTGCCGGAGGTGGGCCGTCGACGCCCGGCGATGATGTCGAGCAGCGTGGATTTGCCGACACCGTTGGGTCCCACCAGTCCGAGGCGTTCGCGGGGATCGAGGGCGAGATCGACGTCGCCGAACAGCGGTGCACCGCCATCGTGCCCGAACGACACCCCCTCGAGCTCGACCACCCGATCGCCGAGTCGGGGCGTCCCGAACCACAGATCGGGGATGCCGGTGCGGGCCGCCGGCTCGGCCCGTGTCTCGATGAGCGCCGTGGCGGCCTCGATGCGGGCCTTCGGCTTGCTGGTGCGGGCGGGGGCGCCGCGGCGCAGCCAGGCCAGTTCGGTCCGGGCGAGGTTGCGGCGGGTGGCCTCGGCGCTGGCGGCGCGCTCCTCGCGCTCGGCCCTCGCCTCGAGGTACGTGTCGTACCCGCCGTCGTGGACGTGGCCGCGACCGCGGTCGATCTCGAGCACCCGAGTGGTCACCCGGTCGAGCACATGGCGATCGTGGGTGACCATGATGAGTCCGCCCCGATGGGCGGCGAGCCGCTCCTCGAGCCAGGCGATCGCGTCGATGTCGAGATGGTTGGTGGGCTCATCCAGCACGAGCAGATCGCTGGGGCGCACCAGCGCCCGGGCCAGCGCCACCCGTTTGGCCTGTCCGCCCGACAGGCGGCCCGTGTCGGCGTCGAGCAGCGGGGTCATGCCCAAGCGGTCGAGCACGGCCCCGGCCTCCCATGCCTGCTCGGCCACGGCCTCGACCGCGGCCCGCACGGTGCCGGCCGGCAGTTCGGGGCGCTGGGGGAGTGAGGCGATGCGCACCCCCCGGCCCCGTCGCACCTCGCCGGACTCGGGTTCCTGCTCGCCGGTGAGCACCGACAGCAGGGTGGACTTGCCGCAGCCGTTCAGGCCCACGATGCCGATGCGGTCGCCGGAGGCGACGGTGAGGGAGAGGTCGGTGAACAGCGGCCGGCCCGGGCGCTGCATCGTCACCGAGTCGAGGTCGACGAGGATCACCCGGTCGAGGCTAGGGCGTCGATGTCGCCCTCCCCGTCGGGGGTCCCACTAGCGTTCGGTGGCACCGTCCGCCCGGGGATCCGAGATGACCGACATGATCGAACGATCGAACACCCCGGTCCGCCGTCGCTCGCCCGGCGATCCACCCACCGTCCCGAACCATCCCGTGGGCCCGGGTCGTCTGCGGGTGCCGCTGCTGATGTTCGGCGCCGTGGCCGTGCTGGTCTGGATCGGCATCTGGATCGGCAACACGCAGCTGACCCATGACGCGTTCTTCCCGTCCCGGCCGGGGATCGCCGGGGGCACCTGGTTCGAGGGTTGGCAGCGCTGGGACGCCTACTGGTACCGCACCATCGTCCGTGAGGGGTACGTCTCCTATCCCGGCGTGCAGTCCTCGGTGGCCTACTGGCCTTCCTATCCGCTGTTGGTGCGTTCGGTGTCCTGGGCGTTCCCGAGCATCTTCATCACCGGCTCGATGGTCACCCTGGCCTGCGGCGCGGGCGCGGCGGTGGCGCTGCGCCGCTGGGTCGGGGAGTTCCTCCCGCGTTCCGCCGCCATCACCACGCTGGCGCTCTTCCTCGTCTACCCCTTCGGGTACTACCTGTACGGCGCCGTCTACGCCGACGCACTCTTCGTCGCCGCCACCATCGGGGCCTTCCTGCTCGTCGAACGCGATCGCCCGGGATGGGCCGGGGTGGTCGGCATCGTGGCCACCGCGGCGCGCCCGGCGGGCATGGTGGTGGCGGTGGCACTGCTGCTGCGCGTCATCGAACGACGCAACCTGGCCCGCGCCGCCTGCTCGCCGGATGCCGCTGCGCCCGGTCCGTTCGCCCGCTTCGACCCCCGGGCCCTGCGTCGTCGCGACACTCCTGTGCTGCTCGCCTTCGCCGGGGTCGGGGCCTGGTCGACCTATCTCTGGGTCCGCTTCGGCGATCCGCTGCTGTTCGCCACCGTGGAGGAGAACTGGGGTCAGGGTGCCGGTCCCGCCACCTGGTTCAAGGTGCGGGTGTTCGAGGAGCTGCGCGACAAGCCGCTGGCCGCCGGCACCATCGGTCATGTCGTGCAGGGTCTGCTGCTCATCGGGGCGCTGGCACTGGTGCCACGGATCATCCGCCGGTTCGGCTGGGCCTACGGGCTGTTCACCCTCGGGGTGGTCGGCCTGGCGCTGGTGGGGACCAAGGACTTCCAGAGCGGCGGTCGCTATCTCATCGGCGCCTTCCCCTGCTTCGCCGCACTGGCCGAGCCGTTGGTGTCCCGTCCGCCCCTGCGGGCGGTGCTGCTGATGCTCTCGCTGGTGGCGCTGTTCGCCATGGCGGTGGCCTACGGCCGGGGTACGTATCTCGCCTGATCGGGCGGTAGCGTCACCTCTCGGTCCCTGCGGATCGCATCGTCTGCCCGGAAGGATTCCGATGACCGTCGACACCGACGAGACACTGCTCGAGGACCGGCCCGGACTCGTCCTCGCCGTCACCCCTGAGGCCATCGAGCGGATCATCGAGATCCGCGACGGTGAGGAGGATCCCGGATCGCTGGCCCTGCGGGTCGAGATCATCGGCGTGGCCGGCACCGAGTTCAGCTACGACCTCTCCTTCGCCCCGATCGCCGAGATGGACGAGTTCGACGACCTCTCGGTGCAGGACGGCCTCACGATCGTCGTGGCGGGCGAGAGCATCGACCGCATGCGGGGCGCCACCCTCGACCTTCCGAGCACCCCGGGCCAGGGCGGACTCATCATCCGCAACCCCAACCGCCCCGATCCGCTGGCGGGCCTCGATCTCTCGGTCACCAGCGATGCCGCCGAGAAGGTCTCGCTGCTGCTCGAGCATGTGATCAACCCGCAGCTGGCGGCCCACGGCGGGTTCGCCTCGCTCGTGGGTGTCGACGGTGCCACGGCCTATCTCACGATGGGCGGGGGGTGTCAGGGCTGTGCGGCCAGCGCCCAGACCCTGCAGATGGGGATCCGGCAGCAGATCCTCGACGCCATCGTCGAGATCACCGAGGTGGTCGATGTCACCGACCATGCCGCCGGTGACAACCCCTTCTACACCGACTGACGACCCACCCCGATCGATCGACGACCTCGCCGGGGGGGCAGTTTGCTCCTCCTCGGGTCCGCGAAGAATTGATCAGCAGCGTCAATCAATCTAGGTTCCGGTGCGCACGGCCGGTCCCTCGACCGACCCGTGCTCGGGACCCCGATCGCCTCCACTCACCCGAACGAAAGAGGAACCATGCCCGACGTTGTCCGTGAGTCCGTCTTCAACCTGCAGTTCCCGTTCACGCGGTCACTCGGGTCGACGCTGAGCACCTTCTTCTCAGCGCTCGCGCAGGGGCAGCTCATCGGTGTGCGCACCGGTGGCCGCGTCATCGCCCCGCCGCTCGAGTACGACCCCGACACCGCCGCCGATGCCGGTACCGACTACGTGAAGGTCGGACCCAAGGGCACCGTGTCGAGTTGGACCTGGGTTCCCGAACCCACGCACCTGCACACGGTGAAGCATCCGTTCGCGTTCGCCTTCATCACCCTCGACGGTGCCGACACCCCGATGATCCATGTCGTCGACGCCGGCTCCGAGAGCGCCATGGCGGCCGGCATGCGGGTCGAGGCGAAGTTCAAGCCGACCGAGGAGTGCGCCGGTCGGATCGATGACATCATCGCCTTCGTCCCGGCGGCCGATCCGTCGCCCAGTGACGGTGCGGGAGAGCCGTACGCGGCTCCCGCGGAGAACGCCATCACCATGCTGGATTCGTTCTGCGACCTCACCTATGTCGACAACACCTCGGCCTCCACGCTGCTGTGGATGGAGAGTCTGCTGAAGGGCCAGATCATCGGCCAGGTGTGCCCCATGTGCAACCGCACCTATGTGGGCCCGCGCAACATGTGCTGCGTCGATGCGATCCCGCTCGACGAGTCCACCCTCGTGACCGTGCCCGACCGTGGTGTGGTCACCAACTTCACCATCATCACGCCGGTGCAGTACCCGGGGCAGACCGAGACCGAACCCTTCGTGCGTGTCTCGATCCTGCTCGAGGGCACCGATGCGGTGATGGCCCAGCAGTCGGTGCTCGAGATCCCCGCCTCCGAGGTGCGCGTCGGTATGCATGTCGAAGCGGTGTGGGCTCCCGAGTCCGAGCGCGATGTGTCCGACATCGGCAATCGAGGGTGGGGCAGCGGGGGCGAGTGCATCCGCGGCTGGCGCCCGACTGGTCAACCGGATGAACCGGCCGAGAACTTCGTGGAACGGATGATGTGATGGCACGCACAGAGAACGACATCGCCATTGTCGGCTTCGCCCAGGGCGAGATGGAGCGACGCTCCCAGAAGACCGAGACCGAGATGATGCTCCCGGTGGTGGCCGAGGCCATCGCCAGCGTCGGTCTCACCAAGAGCGACATCGGGTTCACCGTGTCGGGGTCCTGCGACTACCTCTCCGGTCAGGCCTTCTCGTTCGTCTCGAACGTCGACGCCTACGGGGCGTGGCCGCCGATCAACGAGTCCCATGTCGAGATGGATGGTGCCTGGGCGCTCTACGAGGCGTTCGTGCGCCTCATGCAGGGCGACATCGACACGGCGCTGGCCGCCGGCGTCGGCAAGAACTCCAACTCCGATGCCAGCACCCTCTACACCATCGAGATGGACCCGTACTACCTCACGCCGCTCGGCGCCGACCCGTGGTCGCTGGCCGCGCTGCAGGCCCGGGCGCTGCTCGACTCCGGCAGGGCCACCGAGCGTGACTTCGCCGAGGTCGTCGCCCGCAACCGGGCCAGTGCCAAGTCCAACCCCAAGGCGCAGGTCGCCGGCGACTTCGACGTCGACGAACTGCTGGCGGCCGACTACGTGCGCAATCCGCTGCGTCGCCACGATCTCCCGCCCACCACCGACGGCTGTGCGGCGATCATCCTGGCCCGCGGCAAGAAGGCCTACGAGCTCTGCGAGCGTCCGGCCTGGATCACCGGTTTCGACCACCGCATCGAGGCGCATCTGCCCACGATGCGCGCCGACATCACCCGTTCGGTCTCGACGGCGCTGGCCGCCGCCGGCGCCGGGGTGAAGAACGGTCCGATCGACGTCGCCGAGATCTATGCGCCGTTCAGCTTCCAGGAACTGATCATCCGCGACGCCCTCGACCTTGACGCCTCGACCGAGATCAACCCGTCCGGTGGCGCACTGGCCACCAACCCGGTCATGGTCAGCGGCCTCATCCGCATGGGTGAAGCGGCCAACCAGATCATCAAGAACGGCAAGCGCCGCACGCTGGCCCACGCCACGTCCGGTCCTTGTCTCCAGCAGAACCTCGTCGCAGTCCTGGAGGGAGACGAATGAGCCATCAGCCCGTCGCCGTGGTCGGTATCGGCCAGACCCATCACAAGAAGAGCCGTGCCGATGTCTCCATCGCCGGTCTCGTCCGGGAGGCCGCCCTGCGCGCCCTCGAGGACGCCAACATGGACTGGAGCGACATCGACGCCGTGGTCCTCGGCAAGGCCCCCGACCTGTTCGAGGGAGTCATGAAGCCCGAGATGTACCTCGCCGATGCGCTCGGTGCGGTCAACAAGCCCATGTTCCGGGTGCACACCGCCGGCTCGGTCGGTGGCTCCACCGGCATCGTCGGCTCGCACCTGGTCAGCAGCGGTCGCCACAAGCGGGTGCTGTCGATCGCCTTCGAGAAGCAGTCGGAGGGCAACGCCCAGTTCGCCCTCGGAGGCGGCAAGGGTGCCTCGATCGGCGCCGGCGGTGCCTTCGCCCCGTTCATCCGCGCCTACATCCGTCGCTCGGGCGCACCGGAGGACATCGGCTGGCAGGTGGCGGTCAAGGATCGCCTGAACGGCGCCAAGAACCCCTATGCCCACCTGAAGCTGGCGGACATCACCATCGAGAAGGTCAAGGAGTCCCCGATGATGTGGGATCCCCTGCACTTCCTCGAGTCCTGCCCGTCCTCCGACGGCGCCTGTGCGGTGGTGTTCACCGACGAGCAGGGTGGGAAGGCGGCCTCGAAGCCGCCGGCCTGGGTCCTGGCCACCGCCATGAAGTCCGAGCCCTCGACCTTCGCCGGTCGCGATCCGGTCAGCCCCGCCGCGGCCCATGCCTGCTCCGATGAGATCTACCGCGCCATCGGGGTCACCAACCCCCGCGAGCAGATCGACTGCGCCGAGCTGTACGTGCCGTTCAGCTGGTACGAGCCGATGTGGCTCGAGGCCCATGACATCGCCGCTCCCGGCGACGGCTGGCGGATGACCGCGGAGGGCGCCACCGCCCTCGACGGCTCGTTCCCGGTGAACATGAGCGGCGGTGTGCTCTCGTCGAACCCGATCGGTGCGTCGGGTCTGCTCCGATTCGCCGAGGCGGCGCTGCAGGTGCGTGGCATGGCCGGTGAGCATCAGGTCGGCGGAGCCAAGCTGGCCCTCGCCCAGGCCTACGGTGCGAACGCGCAGTTCTATGCCATGTGGGCGGTGGGCTCCTCGCTCGATCCGCTCGGCTGAGCGATCGCATGATGTGACCATGATGTGATCGGGGGCGGCCATGATGGCCGCCCCCGACGCGTCCCGACCCGGAGGTGAATCGACGATGACGCCGAAGACCGACAGAGCTCTGGTGCTCGGCGGTGGTGGTGTGGCCGGTGTGGCCTGGGAGATCGGTGTCATCGACGCGCTGGCCAGGGCCGGGGTGACCCTGCGCGATGCCGACCGCATCATCGGCACCTCCGCCGGCTCGGTGGTCGGCGCGCAGCTCTGCTCCGCCGAGTCCATCGAGGAACTCTGCGCGCGCCAACTCGTCCCGGCCTCGGAATCGGCCGAGCTCGAGGTCGACTTCGACGTCGAGGCCATCGCGGCGGTGGTCATCGCTGCGGTCGAGGAGGGCCTCGGACCCGAGCAGATGCGGGCCCGCATGGGAGCGCTCGCCCTCGCCACCCGCACCGTCGACGAACCGGTGCGTCGGGCGGTCATCGCCTCCCGACTGTCGGATCACCGCTGGTCGACCCGCCAGCTGGTGGTCACGGCGGTCGATGCCCACACCGGCGAGTTCGTCACCTTCGATCGCCACAGCGGGGTCGACCTCGTCGATGCCGTGGCCGCCAGCTGTGCGGTGCCCGGAGTCTGGCCTCCGGTCACCATCGGGTCCTCCCGCTTCATCGACGGTGGTGTCCGATCGGTCATCAACCTCGATCTGGCCGAGGGCTGCGACACCGTGGTCGTCCTCGCACCGTCGGTCATGGGATTCGGTGGGTCGGTGCTCGACCAGGTCGGGCAGCTGCGGCGCACCGGAGTCTCGGTCGAACTGATCGCCGCCGATGACGGCGCCCTCGCCGCCTTCGGTCCGAACGTGCTCGATCCCGCCACCCGGGCCCCCTCCTTGCGCGAGGGTCGTCGGCAGGGTGCTGACGCGGTCGAGCGTCTCGCCGCGGTGTGGCGATGAGCAGAGTCGCCGGAGCGGCTGACGCCGCCGATGCCCGCCGTCGACTCGGTGAGGCGCTCGGTGCCCTCCGGCGCATCATCGGCAGCCGCCGTCTCGATCGCATCAACGCCGAGCGTTCGCAGGTCGCCATCGGCTTCGCGGCGTTCGCGGTGCTCGGCAAGGTCATCGACGACGGACCGCTGCGCATGAGTGACCTGGCCGAGGCCGGACGTGTGCATCCTGCGGCGCTGACCCGTCAGGTGCAGGCCCTCGAGGCCGAGGGCTACATCGAACGCAGCCCCGATCCCACCGACGGTCGTGCCGCGGTGGTGCGGGTCACCCCCACCGGTCTCGTGGCGCACCGGCGGGTGCAGGCGGCCAACGACGCCATCATGGCCGAGCAGCTGGCCGACTGGTCGATCGAGGAGCTGGCCCATCTCGTCGACCAGCTCGAGCGGCTCATCGTCGATCTGCGCACCGCACCGCAGTCCCGTCAGCGGCGCCGCGAACCATGACCGAGCCGGGGCTCCGCGCCGATCCGCAGCTGGCGGCCTCCTACCGGGCCGCCGGCTGGTGGGGTGATGACACCGTGGCCGCGGTCGTGGCCCGCCATGCGGCGATGCGTCCGGATGATGTCGCGTTCATCGCCGATGGCCGCCGCTCCACCTGGGCGGGGTACCACCGCGACTCTGATCGCATCGCCCGGGTGCTGCTCGCCGGGGATCATCCCAGCGGTGCACGGGTGGCGGTGCTGCTGCCCGATGGTCCAGCAGTCCACGCCGCGTTCGTGGGCATCGAGAAGGCCGGGCTGGTCACGGTGGGCATCGGTGCCCGGGCCGGCGACCGCGAGATCGCCCATCTGCTCACCCTCACCGGGGCCGAGGTGCTCATCACGACCCCGGACCAGCAGGGGCGCGACATCGACACCATGCTCGCCGATCTCGGTGCGCTGGGCGCCACCGTCGCACGGGTCGTGCTCGTCGATCGCGGGGGCGCTGTCGTGGACACCGGTCTCGGTGGCGACACCGTGGTCGATGACGATGCACCTCTGCGCCCGCTGGATGCCGATGCGCTGTTCCTCCTGAACTCCACCTCCGGCACCACCGGTTTGCCCAAGTGCGTCATGCACACCCAGAACCGTTGGTTCCACTTCCATCAGCTGGCGGCGGCGGCCGGGGGGTTCGGCCCCGATGAGGTGTTCCTCGGCGCTCTGCCGGCCCCGTTCGGTTTCGGACTGTGGACCGCCCACTTCACCCCGGCCATCCTCGGATGTCCGGTCGTGGTCATGGAGCGCTTCGATGCGGAGGCCGCTCTCGATCTCATCGAGCGCGAACGGGTCACGGTGCTGTGCTGCGTCAGCACCCAGTTCATCATGATGCTCAACGCCCAGGCGGAGCGACCTCGAGATCTCTCGTCGCTGCGCGCCATGTTCACCGGCGGCGAGGCGGTGCCCTTCGAACGGGCGGCCGAGTTCGAGCGCGCCACCGGAGCCAAGGTGCTGCAGTTCTACGGATCCAACGAGACCGGAGCCCTCAGCCACACCTCCCATGCCACCGATCGCGACACCCGACTGCGCACCGCCGGTCATGTCATCGCCGAGATGCAGGTGCGTCTGCTCGACCCGGCGACGCTGCAGGATGTCGCTCCCGGAGTCGACGAGGGTCAGCCGGCCTGTCGGGGTCCGGCCACGGCGCTGGGCTACTGGGGCGACGAGCGCGCCAACGCCGCGCTGTTCACCGAGGACGGCTGGATGCTCATGGGTGACATCGTGCGCATCGACGCCGAGGGTGTGCTCACCGTCATCGGTCGCACCTCCGACTTCATCATCCGCGGGGGCAAGAACATCAGCGCGCCCGCGGTGGAGGCGGAGGTGGCCACGCATCCGGCCGTCGCCATGGTGGCTGCGGTGGCATGGCCCGATCCGGTGTTCGGTGAGCGGGTCTGTGCCTATGTCGAACTGCGCTCCGGGGCCTCGCTCACGCTCGAGGAGCTCGCTGCGCACCTGCGGGAGCGTTCGGTGTCCCGTGAATGGTGGCCGGAGCATCTCGTGGTGGTGGACACGCTGCCCCGCTCCTCGGGGGGCAAGGTGGCCAAGGGCGACCTGCGGGCCGATGCGCAGCGCCGGTCGGCGCAGTTCCACGGCGAGACCGATGCAGGAGACCCCGGGGACGAGCGCGTCACCAGCCGGTGAGCGCGAGCTCGTGGATCGAGGGGTCCTCGACCACGGTGTGGCCGGCGGCTTCGAGTGCGGCGATCACGGCGTCGCGGTGCGGTGTCTCGATGTACGCATAGGTGCCGTTGTAACTGGTCTCGTAGGTCTCGGCGAACGCCTGGCGGATCTCCGCCGGGAGATCGTCGTGCACGATCGAGTCGATGTGTGGCGGCCAGTCGCCATCGCAGACGGCGGGGAGTGATCGTGGGTCGAACTCGTCCTCGGGCAGCGGCAGCTCGGCATCGGGGTCGAACTTCGCGGCGGCAAGCTCTTCGACGCCCGGGAGCGGCACCGCGCCGGTGATGGCCAGATGTTGGGTGTACTCCTCGAGACTGCCGAAACCGGCGAGGCCGAGGACCTCCTCGAGGATGTCATCGCCGAGCTCGGCCACCTCTCCCCATGTGCCGCAGTCGAGCACATCGGCACGTTTGAGCCAATGGTCGGCCGAGGACCGCCGCATCACGTAGAACAGGTCGTATCCGAGCCCCGGTGATCTCCCGATGGTCCAGACGAAGTCGGACGGCGCGGTGACGGATGCTTCGGACATGGTTCCTCCTGTGACATGGGGGCCGGATCGCTCACCGGTCCATGAGAGGAACGCACGAAGTCCGCGCCGATGTGCCCGTTCAGCGTGCGGTCCAGCCCCCGTCGATCAGCAGGATGGAGCCGGTCATGAAACTGCTCGCATCGGAGGCGAGCAGCAGCAGTGGTCCGTCGATCTCGTGCACCTCGCCGGCGCGCTGCATCGGGGTGTTGGCGGCGATGAAGCCGACCCCCGCCTCGGTGGACAGCAGCTCGTCGGTCATCTCGGTGGCGAACCAGCCCGGACAGATGGCGTTGACCCGCACGCCGCGGCGGGCCCACTGCAGGCCGAGTTCGCGGGTGAGGTTGATGAGACCGGCCTTCGCCGCCGGATAGCCGGTCTGCTTGCTGGGGGTGGCGCCCACCACGCCGAGCATCGAGGCGATGTTGACCACCGAACCGCGACCGGCGGCGACCATGCCGACGCCGAACAGCTTCGTGAGATGCCAGGCCGAGGTGAGGTTGATCTCGACCATGGCGGTGAAGTCCTCGAGCGTCTCCTGCTCGATCGGCTTCGGGTTCGCCACCCCGGCGTTGTTGACCAGCACATCGAGGGGGCCGAGCGCCGCCTCGACCTCGGCCACCAGGCGCTCCCGCTCGGCGGCCAGGGCGAGATCGGCGGTGAAGGGGCGGATCGCCGGATGCTCGGCGGCGAGCGCCTCGAGCCGTTCGGTGCGCCGGGCGGTGACGGCGACGGTGGCCCCGGCGTGGGCGAGCACCAGCGCCATGCGACGGCCGAGACCGGATGATGCGCCGGTGACCAGCGCGGTGCGTCCGGTGAGATCGAACACGACCCCGGGCCCGGCCGCCGGATGCTCAGTGCTCATCGACCAGTGCTCATCGATCTGGGCTCTCGGGTCAGGCGATGACGTTGCGCTCGGTGCGGCACATCGCTCGGGCCGAGGCGGCGATGCCGTCGGCGTCGAGTCCCAGTTCGGCGAGGATGGCCGCCGGCTTGCCGTGCGGGACGTACTGGGTGGGGACGCCGAGGGTGCGCACCCGGGGTGCGGTGCGACCGATGCTGAGCTCGGCGAGGGAATCGGCGATGGCGGAACCGACGCCACCCTCGCGCAGACCGTCCTCCACGGTGATCACGTACGGATGGGCCGCGGCGGCGGCCAGCATGTTGATGTCGAGGGGCTTGACCACACGGGCGTCCCAGAGCGACACCGACAGACCCTCGGCGGTCAGCTGCGCGGCGGCGGCCTCGGCGGTGTCGAGCATCTTGCCCACGCTGATGATGCAGAGATCGGTGCCGGAGATGATCTGGCGGGCGTTGAGGCCGCTGCCGACCTCGGTGGGTCCGACATGACGAGCCTCGGTCTTGGCCCAGCGGATGGCGGAGGGCCCATCGGTGATGTCGAGCGCGTCGTGCAGCATCTGGCCGACCTCCTGGTAGGAGGACGGGGCGAACACGGTCATGCCCGGCACCTTGGTGAGCAGGACCATGTCGAGCACACCGTGATGGCTGGGGCCGTCGTCGCCGGTGATGCCGGCCCGATCGAGGCAGAACACCACGGGTTCACCATGCAGGCCGACGTCGAGGTTGACCTGATCGAAGGCCCGGGTGAGGAAGGTGGAGTAGACGGCGAACACCGGCCGGAGACCACCGCGGGCCATGCCGGCGGCGGCGGTGACGGCATGCTGCTCGGCGATGCCGACGTCGAGCATGCGCCCGGGGAAGCGTTCCGAGAACGCCAGGAGTCCGGTGGAGTCGGGCATGGCGGCGGTGATGGCCACCAGTTCGGGCCGGGCTGCGCCCTCGGCGATGAGAGCCTCGGTGAAGGCGGCGGTGTAACTGCCGGGCTTGGACTCCGAGGTGTCATGGAGACGCTTGATGGGGTCGTTCTCGGCCGGCCCGTAGCCCCGGCCCTTCTGGGTCATCACGTGGATCACCTGGGGGCCGCCCCGCATGGCGATGGCGTTGGTGAGGGCCTCCTCGAGCGCCGCGATGTCGTGACCGTCGAAGGGGCCGGCGTAGCGCACCCCGAGCGCCTCGAAGAAGGCGGTGGGCTCCCACATCTCGCGGATGGCGGCCTTGGTGGCCTCGAGCCCGCGCTCGGCGATGCCGCCCACGACGGGGATGTCGGCGAGCAGTTTCTCGAGCCTGGCCTGACGACGCATGTACACCGGGTTGTTGCGGATCTTCACGAGACTCTCGCCGAGCCTCGAGACGGTGGGGGCGTAGGAGCGTCCGTTGTCGTTGAGGATGATGATGACGTCGCGACCGGCATGGCCGAGGTTGTTCAACCCCTCGAAGGCCATGCCGCCGGTCATCGCCCCATCGCCGATCACCGCCACGATCTGGCGATCGCTCTCGCCCTTGGTGGCCTCGGCGGTGGCGAGACCGTAGGCCCAGCTGAGCACCGTGGAGGCGTGGCTGTCCTCGATCCAGTCATGGTCGGACTCAGCCCGGGACGGATAGCCCGAGAGCCCTCCCGCCTGGCGCAGCTGTTCGAAGCCCTGCATGCGACCCGTGACGATCTTGTGGGGGTAGCACTGGTGCCCCGTGTCCCACAGGATGATGTCGCGGGGGGAGTCGAACACCCGATGGATGGCGATGGTGAGTTCGACCACGCCGAGGTTCGAGCCCAGATGACCACCGTGGGTGGTGACCGAGTCGATGATCAGCTCCCGCATCTCCCGCGCCAGCGTCTCGAGCTGCTCAGGGGTGAGCGCTCGGAGATCGTTCGGCGTGGTGATGCTCTCGAGGATCATGCGCGGTGGGTCTCCTCCGGGGGACGCTCAGAACGGTACCGCCTCAGGTGTCATGGGGACGAAGCGCGTGGCGCGACGGTCGGGTGTCACGCGCCGGGGACGCCGTCGGGCTCGGAACCCGGAACAGGACCGGATCCCGGGTCGGATCCCGGATCGGTTCCGGGGCCGGATGCGGGGTCAGCCACGGATCGGGAGCGGCGGCGGCCGCCGATGGCGAACGAGGGCGCCCCGGCGAGGCTGACCACGAGATTCACGACGTAGAGCACCAGACCGAGGGCGATGGCCTGCTCGGCGGGGACGCCGAGGGGGGTGAGGAACAGCACGAAGGCCCCTTCGCGCACGCCCAGCCCGGCGATGCCGATGGGCAGCACCTGCGCGATGAGGACGGCGGGGAAGAACGCCAGCAGCGGGGTCATGCCCAGCCAGCCGAAGCCGAGTGCAGCCGCCACCATGAGCGCGGCCAGACACAGCACGAGCTGATACAGCAGGCCTGCCACGACGATGCCGATGGTGGCGGCGGGATGGGAACGCATGCGGGCCACGCCGAGGTGCACGGCGCCGACGAAGCGGGTCCATCCCTCGCGGGAGGCGAAGCGCCCACCGAGGCGCGGATGGTCGGCGATCACCAGGATGGCGATGAGTCCGAGGAGGGTGACGGTGGAGATCAGCACCGCGAACAGCGTGGCGTCACCCTGTCGTCGCAGTTCGGGGTTGATGAGCAGACCGAAGAAGGTGATGAGCGGGAGCACGAGCCAGCCGCTGAGCCGCTCGAGGACCACCGAGGCGAAGGTGTCGGCAGGGTTGCCGGTCTCCTTGGACAGGCGCGACACCCGCAGCACATCACCACCGATGGTGGTGGGCAGCATGTTGGAGACGAACTGCCCGGCGAAGGCGAGTGGGATCAGGGTGCGAAGGCTGGTGTGATGATCCATGGCTCGCAGCACCTGCTGCCAGCGCAGGGCCGACAGGACCATGGCGACCACGGTGAGCAGCACCGCACCGAGCAGCCACTCGGCGGTGGTGAGGCTCCAGGAGGGCACAAGGTCGTTCCAGTCGATCGCCGGGAGGCGCGTGGAGAGCAGGGCGAGCATGAGGATGCTGATCCCGATGCGCAGGGGAAGCGTCCATCGACGTCGCTTCTCACCGTCGGCCATCGCAGGATTCTACGGAGGCCCACCGCCGGGTGGCGCGGCACGGCGGCGGGGAGGGACCCGGCGGGAGCCTCAGTCGGTGCTTCGGGCCTTGGCGAGGAACTCCTCGGCGTCGACCACCACCCGGGTGACGCGGCCGACGGCGATGAGTCCGTGATCATCGTGCACCGACACCGTGAACATGATGCGTCGACCCTGGATGCGCTCGACGACCGCCTCGGCGGTCACGGTCTGACCGATGGCGGAGGGGGCGAGATGATCGATCTGCACCTTCATGCTGACCGTGGTCTGGCCGGCGGCGAGTTCGGGTGCCACTGCGGTGAAGGCGGCCTGCTCGCACAGTGCGATGACCCGGGGGGTGGCCAGCACCGGAACCTCGCCGGACCGATGGGCGATGGCGGTGTCGGCATCGGTGACCAGCAGGTCGACGGCGGCGCTGGCGCCGGTGATCACGGGCATGGCCGGTACGCTACGGCTCTGTTCGCAACGGGGCCAACCGGCTCCGGGGGATTCCGTGACAGCCGGGAGGCGGCGATGGGCATGATCGATGCATCGGTGTTGGAGCGGGTGCTGGCCTCGGCGCTGCGCACCGGCGGCGACTTCGCCGAGGTGTTCGCCGAGGACCGCCGCAGCTCCTCGGCGCTGCTCGATGACGGTCGGGTCGAGGAGCTCACCTCGGGTCGCGACCGCGGTGCCGGGATCCGCGTCGTGGTCGGCGACACCACCGGCTTCGCCCACACCGCCGATCTCAGCGAGGCCGGTCTCCTGGCGGCCGCCGAGGCCGCGGCCGCCGCCGCCCGCGGTGGTGGCGGGGGTGTGCGCACCGTGGCCCTCGGTCCGGTGATCGCCCCCGGGCGCGGGTTCGACATCGAGATCGCCCCGATCGAGGTGCCCAAGGCCCGCAAGGTGGCACTGCTCACGCAGGCCGATGAGACCGCCCGGTCCGTGGCCGGCGCCATCTCGCAGGTCTCGGTGAACTACAGCGATTCGCTGCGCCGCATCCTCGTGGCCAACTCCGACGGGCTCCTCGCCGAGGACGAGACCGTGCGCACCTTCTTCGCCGTCAGCTGTGTCGCCACCGGGGACACGGGCCTGCAGACCGGTCGCGAGACGGTGGGCCACACCATCGGTTTCGAACTGTTCGACCGCTACGACATCGACGATCTCGCCCGCCGCGCCGCCGATCGTGCGCTCACCAAGCTGGCGGCGCGTCCGGCTCCCAGCGGGCAGATGCCGGTGGTCATCGGCAGCGGTGGTGGCGGTGTGCTGTTCCATGAGGCCTGCGGACACGGCCTCGAGGCCGACCTGGTCTCCAAGGGCGCCTCGGTGTTCGCCGGTCGGGTCGGCCAGCAGGTGGCCAGTCGCGGTGTCACCGTGGTCGATGACGGCACCATGGCCCGTGAGTGGGGCAACATCGCCATCGACGACGAGGGCCATCCGGCGCAGCGCAACGTGCTCATCGAGGACGGGATCCTCACCGACTACATGTGGGACCAGCTGCGGGCCCGCTCCGAGGGCCGGCCCAGCTCCGGCAATGGGCGCCGGCAGAGCTACCAGCACCTCCCGATGGTGCGCATGACCAACACCTACCTGCTGGCCGGCACCGAGGAACCCGAGGACATCATCGCCTCCACCGAACGCGGTGTGTACGTGAAGCATCTCGGAGGCGGGCAGGTCAACACGGCCACCGGCGACTTCGTGTTCGGCATGACCGAGGCGTATCTGATCGAGAACGGAGAGGTCACCGAGCCCCTGCGCGAGGGCAACCTCATCGGCAACGGTCCCGAGGTGCTGCAGCGCATCGATGCCCTCGGCAACGACTTCGCCATGGGTCCCCCGGGCACCTGCGGCAAGGACGGCCAGGGTGTGCCGGTGGGCGACGGTGTGCCCACCCTGCGGGTGACCTCGCTGACCATCGGTGGCACCGCCGCATGAGCGACGAACTGCTGGCCGTGGCCGACCGGGTCGTGGCCATGGCCCGGTCGGGGGAACAGGTCGAGGCGGTCGTGGTGCGCGGCACCGACACCGAGATCCGCGTCTACGGCGGTGAGGTCGAGTCGTTGTCCTCGGCCCAGTCGCAGGGCGTCGGGGTGCGGGTGGTCGTCGACGGCCGGCAGGGGTTCGCCTACGCCGGCAGTCTCGACGAGTCGGTCATCGCCGAGACCTTGGCTGAGGCCCGCGACAACGCCACCTTCGCCACGGTCGACGAGTTCGCCGGTCTGGCCGAACCCGACGGCGTCGCCACCCCGATCATCGATCTCCACCATCCCGCCCTCGAGGCGTTGGGTCCCGAGGCCAAGGTGGCGCTCGCCATCGAGATCGAACGGGCGGTGCGGGCCGCGGATGCCCGCATCGTCGGTGTCGAGTCGGCCGAGTACGCGGATTCCGTGGCCGAGTCGGCGGTGGCCACCACCACCGGCATCCGCACCGCCGGCCGCGAGTCCACCTGTTATGTCGCCACCTACGCACTGGCCGCCGAGGGTGACGATGTGCAGACCGGGTTCGGCTTCTCGGTCGGGCGCGATCCCGCCGAGCTCGACCCGGCCCGGGCTGCCGCCGAGGCGGCCGAGCGGGCCACCCGCATGCTCGGTGCGGTGCAGCCCGCCAGCGGTCGTTTCACCGTGGTGCTCGATCCCTGGGTCACCGCCCAGTTCCTCGGTCTCATCGGGTACACCCTCAGCGGTGATGCCGTGCTCAAGGGTCGGTCGCTGTTCGCCGATCGCCTGGGCGACCTGGTGGCGTCCCCGCTGCTCACCCTGATCGACGACCCCACCGATCCCCGCGCCTTCACCGCCACCGATGCCGACGGTGAGGGACTCGCCGCCCGCCGCAATGTGCTCATCGACGATGGCGTGCTCACGAAATTCGTGCACAACGCCCAGTCGGCTCGGCGGGCGGGCACCGTCAGCACCGGCAACGCTGTGCGCGGATTCCGGAGCACCCCCGATGTCGGCTGTCTCGCGCTCTCGCTGCGACCCGGCACCGCCGATCAGGCCGCGCTGGTGGCCGGGATCACCGACGGCGTGCTGGTGCAGGAGGTCTCCGGTCTGCATTCGGGGGTCAACCCGATCAGCGGCGACTTCTCCACCGGTGCCGAGGGCATCCGCATCCGCGATGGGCAGCTGGCTGAGCCGATCCGCGAGTTCACCATCGCCTCGACCCTGCAGAAGATGCTGCGCGATGTCACCGCCGTCGGTTCCGATCTGCAGTTCCTGCCCATGAGCGCGTCCGGGGTGAGTCTCGTCGTCGACGACCTCACCATCTCCGGTTCATGACCGCCGACCCCCACGAGCCACCCGACGACCTCTGCGCCGAGCTGCTGGGCATCGCCCGCGGGGTCGTGGCGCGGGCCACCGGCGGGGAGGCCATCGAGGCGTTCGTGTCACGGGGCGAGTACACCGCAGTGCGGGTGCACGGGGGCGAGGTCGAGTCGTTCACCTCGGCGAGCTCCGCCGGTGTCGGTGTCCGGGTGGTGCGCGATCACCGTCAAGGTTTCGCCTGGGCGGGCAGTCTCGATCCCGAGGTCGTCGCCGACGCGTTGGCCGAGGCCCGCGACAACGCCACCTTCGCCGAGCCCGACCAGTGGGTGGGTCTGGCCGAGCCCGACGGCGTCGCCCCGGTGCCCTTCGACGCCTTCGACGAGTCGATCCGTTCGATCACCGGCGAACGGCGCATCGAGCTGGCGCTCGAGCTCGAACGCATGGTGCGCGCCGCCGATCGACGCATCTCCGGGGTGCGCTCGGCCAGTTTCTCCGACTCCATCGGCCGCTTCGCGGTGTCCAGCACCACCGGTGTCGCCGGATCCGGTCGGGGGGCCTGGTGCTCGATGGGTGTGCTGGCCCTGGCCACCGACGGCGACGAGACCTACACCGGAGCCGGCTCCACCGTCGGGTTCGCCCCGGCGGACCTCGATCCCACCGACGCGGCTGAGGACGCCGTGCGACGCGCCACCCGACTCTTCGGTGCTCGTCCCGCCCGGTCGCGGAGGCTGGCCGTGCTGCTCGAACCGCGTCAGGCCGCCATCATCATGGGCATCCTCGGTTCCTCGTTGAGTGGGGAGCGCGTGCTCAAGGGCCGTTCGCCGTTCGCCGATCGGGTCGGCGAACCCATCGCCGCGGCGGCGCTCACGCTGGTGGACGATCCGACCGACCATCGCTCCTTCGCCGCCGACACCTTCGACGGTGAGGGGCTGGCCTGTCGCCGCAACCCCCTCGTGGTCGACGGCGTGCTGCAGGGGTTCCTCTACGACTCCGCCACGGGGCGTCGGGCGGGACGGGCCAGCACCGGCTCGGCCGTGCGCAGTGTCTCCTCCACTCCTTCGGTCGGATGTCAGGCCCTCGCCGTGCACCCGGGGTCCGGCACCTTCGACGATCTGCTCGGCACCATCGACGACGGCATCTACGTGCAGTCGATGACCGGTCTGCACTCCGGGGTCAACGCGGTCAGCGGCGACATCTCGGTCGGGGTCGAGGGACTGATGATCCGCGACGGCCGGTTGGCCGAGCCCGTCCGCGAGGTCACCATCGCCTCGAGCCTGCAGCGGATGCTGCTCGACATCACTGCGGTCGGTGCCGATGTCGAGTGGCTGCCCGGGGGCACCGGCTGCCCCACGCTGGTGATCGGCGACGTGGCCCTCAGCGGGACCTGAGACCGAGCCCCTCGATGGGGTTCAGTGGATGGTGGATGCCGAGATGGTCCCGGCCACCAGCAGCACGACGGTGATCGCGGCGGCCACGATGCGCTCCCAGCCGAACACGGCGAGGCTGCGGGTCTGGAGCCAGGTGACCATCCAGCGGATGGCGGCCACGGCGGCCACGAAGGCCACGATCACGCCGACGATCGGACTCGTCCAGCCGTAGGTGTCGATCACGGTGGAGCCGTTCTTGGCGCTCTCGTAGACGGTGGCGGCGCCGAGGGTGAGCAGACCGAGCAGGAAGCTGAACTCGACTGCCGCGGCCAGCGTGGTGCCGACGGCGAGGGCGGCGAGGATGGTGACGAGGCTGCGGCTGGTTCCGGGCCACATGGCCAGCACCTGGGCGGCGCCGATGATGAGCGCCTCCTTGGTGTTGATGCCGGTGAGGCTGATGCCCTTGCGCTTCGGTGAGATGCGGGGCGCCACGACGAGCAGCACGATGCCGCCCACCACCCAGGCTGCGATGACGGCCACGGGGTTCAGCAGATGTTCCTTGATGGGCTTCTCGAGGGTGACCCCCACCAGTACGGCGGGCAGGAACGCCAGCAGCAGGGAGATGACGAGCCGTCGACCGCGCTGGCTCAATCCGAACACGCCGCGCACCATGAGGGCGAGCCGTTCGCGGTAGAGGATGAGCACGGCCAGGATGGCCCCGAACTGGATGGCGATGGCGTAGGTGTCGGCGGCGTCCTTGGTGGCGGAGTCGTTGCCGATGTTCAGCAGGCGCTGGGTGACCACGAGATGCCCCGTGGAGCTGATGGGCAGGTACTCGGTGACGCCCTCGACCACGCCGAGCACCACCGCCTTCCAGACGTTCATCTCGTCACGGGCTTGGGCCATCTGCTCCTCGGTCAGGGCGCCGGCGCCGCTGGCCGCAGGGTCCGAGGTGTCGCTGACGGCGGTGCGGGCGGCGTTGTGAGCGCTGGAGGTGGTGGTGGTCGCCTCCGCCCGATGCGCCCCCCAGGCGATCACCGAGAGCACGAGGGTGAGGCCGATGGCCAGGGCGCCGAGCCGGCGCCGCAGAGGCGATGCGGAGGTCTGATCGTCACGATCGCATGGAAGCACCGGAAGAATCTAACCCCCGCCGACCAGGGCCATGAGCATGGTGCGATCGAGCGCGGCGCGGGCCACCGGGACGGCCTCGGTGGCGGTCACCGCCACCAGTACGGAGCGTTCGTCGACGGCGAGCACCCGGGCCCGGCGGGCCAGCGGCGCAGTCGCCGCCCGCGCCCCTCCACCGAGCAGATCCACCCGGTCACCGGGGCGCACGGCCGGTGTGAGGGCGTCGCGCTCGATGGCCACGGCCCGCTCGCTTCCCTCCATCAGACCGGCCGGACCAGCGGCGGCGGACCCGTACAGGCGCTGGTCGACCATGACCTCGGCGGCCATGATCGGCGCCCGGACGGTGCGGCCCACCGGATCGGGACTGGCGCCGCTCGGGACCAGGGCCACCGGCAGGTCGCGCCAGTCGACGTCCTCGGCGCCGACCACATGACCGACGAGCAGATCGGCGCGGGCCACCGGGAGCCTCCGGCGGGTCCCGTAGGCCGATCGCAGCGCCGCGGCCTCGCCGACCAGACGGGCGGTGGCGAGTGCGGCGAGCAGGACGACGGCGATCGTGGTCGCCGAGCGCAGTCGTCGGCGACCGAACCGGCCGCGAGCATGCCGATCGCGGCGCCGATGGAGGAGGATCTCGGCGAGGCTGTGCAGGGCGTCGGTGCTGCGCCGGGTCCTCATGGGTGCGCCTTTCCGGATCGTGACACCAGGAGAGGAAGGCCTCGGAGGGTAGGGGAAGGTCGGCCGGACAGACAGAGACCGCCGACCCATCGCGATTCCTGCGATCCTTGCGATCCGACCGATGCCCGGCTGCTGGGCACCGCGGGTCTCAGTCGGTGCTGCTGCCCGATGCGGCCGCCGCCGCTGGGGCCGCGGAGGTGGCGGAGCTGGCGGTGGTCGAACCTGTGGTCGAACTGCTGGAGGTGTCGCTGCTCGACGAGGTGGTGTCCGAGGAGGAGCCGCTGCTGCTCGAGGAGCTGGACCCGGAGCCACGACTGTCGTTCTTGTAGAAGCCGCTGCCCTTGAACGAGATGCCGACGGAGCCGAAGCGCTTCTTGAGCGCGCCATGGCAGGCCGGGCACTCGGTGAGGGCGTCATCGGTGAACGCCTGCTGGACCTCGAGTTCGTGGCCGCAGTCGGCGCATCGGTACTGGTAGACGGGCATGGGCTTCCTCGGAGACTGTGGGGGGTGAGGCGGCCTCGGAAGTGTAGCGATCGGGCGCGGTCGGTCCTCCGCCGGGCGACGCCTATGATCTCTCCACCGACGGGAGGGATGGCCGTGCCGAACAAGAGGATCACCAAGGCGGTCATTCCGGCGGCGGGACTGGGGACGCGCTTCCTGCCCGCCACCAAGGCCCAGCCCAAGGAGATGCTTCCGCTCGTCGACAAGCCCGCGATCCAGTACGTGGTCGAGGAGGCGGTCCGGTCCGGCATCGAGGACATCCTCATCGTGACCGGCCGCTCCAAGCGCTCGCTCGAGGATCACTTCGATCGCAACTTCGAGCTCGAGTACTTCCTCGAGGATCGGGGTAAGACCGCGGAGCTGGCCGAGGTCCGACATCTCGCCGAGCTCGCCGACATCCACTACGTGCGGCAGGGCGAGCCGCTCGGTCTCGGTCATGCCGTCTCGGTGGCCCGCAAGCATGTGGGGGACGAGCCCTTCGTGGTCATGCTCGGCGACGACATCATGGACGAGAACTGCACCGTGCTCTCGGACATGATGAAGACCCAGGAGGAGACCGGGGGATCGGTCATCGCCCTCTCGGAGTTCCCGATCGATCAGATCTCCTCCTACGGCTGTGTCGATCCCGAGGTCATCAGCGATCAGCTCGTGCGCATCCGCGGCATCGTCGAGAAACCGGCGCCGGCCGATGCACCCTCCAACCTGGCGGTGATGGGTCGCTACGTGTTCACCCCCGGCATCTTCGACGCGCTGCTCGAGATCCGGCCCGGGGTCGGGGGCGAGATGCAGCTCACCGACGCCATCGAGCTCCTCCTGCACACCGAGGACGTGCTTGGCTGGGTCTTCACCGAAGGGCGTTTCGACGTCGGTCGCAAGATCGACTACCTGCGTGCCACCGTCGAGCTGGCGCTCGCCCGTCCTGACCTCGGCGACGAGTTCCGCGCCTATCTCGTCGACCTGGTGCACAACCGCCTCGCGTGATCGAGTACACCGAGGCGCGTCGCTTCGTCCTCGAGCGCTGTCGACGCGCCGAACCCACCGTCGTCCCCCTCGCCGAGGCTCTCGACCTCGTCGCCGCCGAGTCGGTGGAGGCTCGTGAACAGGTGCCGCCCTTCGCCAACACCGCGGTCGACGGCTTCGCCGTGCGCGCCGCCGATCTCCACCCCGATCGATCCACTGCGCTGCGCATCGTCGGCACGGTGCGCGCCGGGATGTCGGGACTCGACAGCCCGGTGGGCCCGGGGGAGGCCGCCCGCATCATGACCGGTGCGCCGGTGCCGCCCGGCGCCGATGCCATCGTGATGGTCGAGCGCACCGAGGTCAGCGCCGATGGCAACACCGTCATCATCGGTGAGGCCGTGAACGCCGGCGACAACCTCCGGCCGGCCGGCGACGACATCGAACCCGGTGATGTCCTGCTGGAGCCCGGCACCCGCCTCACCGCCGCCCATCTCGGGATGCTCGCCACCGTGGGGGTCACCCACCTGGCCGTCGTGCCGCGTCCTCGGGTCGGGGTGATCTCCACCGGCGATGAACTGGTCGAAGGTGGTGGCCCCCTCGGTCCCGGGCAGATCCGCGATTCCAACCGACTCGCCCTGCGCGCCCTGCTGCGATCCAGTGGTTTCGACACCGTGGATCTCGGACTGGTGCGCGACGACGAGGCCGCTATCGAAGGAGCACTGCTCGCCGGTGTCGAGCACTGCGATGCACTGGTCACCTCCGGTGGGGTGAGCATGGGCGATTTCGATTACATCAAGGTCGTGCTGGACCGCATCGGCGACATGCGCTGGATGCAGGTCGCCATCAAGCCGGCCAAGCCCTTGGCCTTCGGCACCATCACCCGCCGGTCCGACGGCGCGGCGGTGCCCGTGTTCGGTCTGCCCGGCAATCCGGTGTCGTCGATGGTGAGCTTCGAGCTGTTCTGTCGGCCGGGTCTGCGCCAGATGGCGGGGGCCGTCGGCGAGGATCTGGATCGTCCGACCGTGCTCGCCGTGGCCGAGGAACCGCTCACGCGCCGACCCGACGGCAAGATCCACTTCGCCCGCGTGCGCTGCACCCACGATCTGGCCACCGGTACCCACCGGGTGCGTTCGGCGGGGGCCCAGGGGTCCCATCAGATGGCGGCGATGGCGGCGGCCGACGCCCTCGCCGTGCTGCCCGACGGCCCCACCATCGAGGCGGGTGCCGCGGTGCGGGTGCTGCTGCTGGCGCCGTAGTCTCGGTCCATGTCCTCCATGGGTCCCGAGCCTCTCGCCGACGGGTTCGGGCGCGTGCACCGGGATCTGCGCATCTCGGTGACCGACCGCTGCAACTTCCGCTGCTCCTACTGCATGCCCGCCGAGGGTCTCGACTGGCTGCCGCGCCATGAGGTGCTCTCGTACGAGGAGATCACCCGCGTGGCCCGGCTCTGCGTCGAGCGGTTCGGGTTCGACGGCATCCGCCTCACCGGCGGCGAACCCACCCTCCGAGCCGATCTGCCCCGTCTGGTCGCCCAGCTCTCCGGACTCGGTGTCGATCTCGCCCTCACCACCAACGGCACCACGCTGCGCTCCGGTGCCGCGGAGCTGCGCGCCGCGGGCCTGACGCGCATCAACATCTCCTGCGATTCGCTGCGGCCCGATCGATTCGCCACCATCACCCGGCGCGACGACCTCGACAGAGTGCTCGACGGCATCGATGCCGCGCTCGACGCCGGTCTCTCACCGGTGAAGATCAATGTGGTCGCCATGCGCGGGGTCAACGACGACGAACTGCTCGATTTCGTCCAGTTCGGCCGCGACAAGGGCGTCACCATCCGCTTCATCGAGTTCATGCCCCTCGACGCGCAGGGCGAATGGAGCAACGACAAGGTGCTCTCCCGTGACGAGATCATCGCCACCATCGACGCCCGGTTCCCGCTCGAGGCGGTGGAGGCGCAGGGCAGCGCGCCGGCCGAACGGTGGCGTCACCGTGACGGGGCCGGCGAGATCGGCGTCATCGCCAGCGTCACCCACGCCTTCTGCGACACCTGCGACCGGGTGCGACTCACCGCCGACGGCATGCTGCGGCACTGCCTGTTCGCCACCCGCGAACTCGACCTCCGCTCCCTGCTGCGGGGTGGGGCAAACGACGACACCATCGCTGCGGCCATCCGGGCCGAGGTCGGGGCCAAATGGGCCGGACACCAGATCAATCGGGTGCACTTCATCCGACCGGCCCGGTCGATGAGTCAGATCGGCGGCTGATCGCCCTCCGCCCGCCGACGTGGCGGGGCGAAGCGGATGTCGAGCGAGCGCAGGTGGGTGTGCAGGCCGGCGTCCTGGATGGGGATGATGTGGGCCGGAGCGCCCGACTCGTTGTGATGGGCGTGCCAGAGTCCCGGTGGGGTGATGAAGGCGGAGTCGGGTTCCCAGTCGACGCGCACCGGATCGATGATCTCGCCCCGTTCGTCGATGGAGCGACCCACCAGCGTGTAGCACCCGGGCCGGCAGTCGCCCACCAGGTCGAGGGCCACGGACTGGTGCCGATGAGGTCGTTGCACGGCGTCGGCCGGCAGCAGGCCGTACATGGCCCACAGGACATGGGTGACGGTGCGGGTGAGCTCGTTCGGTGCGGTGTTGAGCAGCACCGCGAGGCGGTTGCGATCGGTGGCTCGCGGTGAGGATTCGATGGCGGACAGTTCGGCCTCGACCTGCGCCGCCGAGAAGTGGGTGATGGCGAAGCGACGCTCGGTGGGGACCACGCCGAGATGACGCAGCAGCGGTTCGTCGGTGACCCAGTACATGGTCGTGTCGCTGGTGGCCCGGTGGGTGGCGGGACAGCCGGCGGGCAGGACGAAGAAGTCGCCGGCGCTCCAGTGCAGTTCGCGTCCGTCGACCAGTGTGGTCCCCGACCCGGCGATGACCCGGTAGAGCTCGGAGGTGGCCACCGGCGCGGTGTCGAGCGAGTCCCCCGGGGCGATGCGGATGAACGAGGCCAGCAGCGCCGGCGAGGTGGCGGGTCCGGTGGTGATGCCGAGCTGCGTCGACACGTCGAAGGGCACCACGCCGGTGGCGACCCGCTGATGCTCGGCGGCGGCCAGCCGGGCCATGGGGAGGGCGGAGATGTGGCCCGAGCCGATGGGATCGGCCGCTCTCGAGTATTCGAAGTACCGGGCGTCACCGGTCCAGTCCTCGGTGGCCGCACCGGTCAGCAGCGTCGGTTCCATCACTCCAGTGTCGGTCCTAGACTCGCCCCATGTCAGATCGGGGTCTCACCCATCTCGACCCGCTCGGTCGGGCCCGCATGGTCGATGTCACGCCCAAGGACGCCACCCACCGTCGGGCCATCGCCCGGGCCCGGGTGCACATGAAGCCGGAGACCACCGCGCTGGTGGCCCGGGGTGCGGTCACCAAGGGCGATGTCCTCGCCGTGGCCCGGGTCGCCGGCATCCAGGCGGCCAAGCGCACCTCCGATCTCATCCCGCTGTGCCATCCGCTGCTGGTCGGCAGCGTGTACGTCAACTTCCGCATCGAGGACCGCTACATCGAGGTGGAGGTCCAGGTCGAGACCGTCGATCGCACCGGGGTCGAGATGGAGGCCCTCACGGCCTGTTCGGTGGCGGCCCTGACCATCTACGACATGTGCAAGTCCAGCGACCGGGAGATGGTCATCAGCGACATCGCCCTGTGGGAGAAGACCGGTGGTCGCCAGGGCACCTACCGCCGTGATCCGCTGGCCGAGATGGGCGCCGATGTGCTCGAGGGGCCCTTCACCGGCGGGGCGGGGCTCGACGAGGACGATCCCGACACCGTCGCCTGAGCCGAACCGGATCCGATGGGCGGCCGGATCCCGCCCCTGACAGCGGCGGAGGCGCCCAATGGACCGGCCTCCCCCCTCCGTAGTAGACCATTGCCGTTCTCGATCCACTGGGCCGATCCCGGAGGTGCTCGGAGGGCGGTGACCATCGACGGTCCTCCGTCCGAGTCCGCATCGGAATCGAGGTATCCACCTCGTCCCGAGCACCCGGAAGTACGGTCCCCCCAGCAGTGAAGGAAGACGCGGAGTGACCTACGTGATCCTGTTCATCCTCGCGGTGGTGTGGGCGGTCTACCTGGCCAACTGGCTGCGCACGCGCACGGAGACCACCCGCAGCAACTCGATCTCCTCCTTCGCCCGGCACATGAACACCCTGCAGCGGGCCACCCCCCGCACCGGTCTGGCCGTGGCCCCCCGGGTGCAGGTCTTCCCGGGCAGCACCTCGTTCGCGCCGGTGCGCCCCACGCTCTCGCCGGTCAAGCAGCGTCGCCGCACCGTGCTGTTCTCCCTGCTCGGTTCCACCGGGGTGCTGTTCCTCGCCTCGGTGGCCATGGGCGGTGCCGCCACCACGCTGTTCGTCCTGTCGCTGCTCCTCACCGGGGCCTACATCACCCTGCTGGCCAACGCCCAGAAGCGGGTGCTCGAGCAGCGGGCCAAGGTCCGGCGTCTGCCGTCGACCGAACGGGTGTCGGCCGATCGCATCGACTTCTTCTCCGAGGACCGCTCGGAGGAGGTGGCCACCGCCGCGCCGCACCTGCGCGCCGTCGGTTCCCGCTGAGGCGGGTCCCACCTGTCGATTCCCGGGCCCGGCACGGGCGCGGGTAACGTCTTCTCTTCGCGGGGGTGTAGCTCAGTTGGCTAGAGCGCTACGTTCGCAACGTAGAGGTCGGGAGTTCGATTCTCCTCACCTCCACCGCATCCGACGCCGGCCCTGATCCGGGGTCGTGCACCGACACGACCGTCAGCCCGACCACCGGCCCGGTCGTCGGGCTGACCTTCGGGCGGACACTCGGGCGGATACTCGGGCGGGTCCGTCTCCGCCAACGGGGCGATAGCGTCTCGGCCATGCCGACCTACCGCTCCCGAACCACCACCCATGGCCGCAACATGGCCGGCGCCCGCGCCCTGTGGCGGGCCACCGGTATGACCGATGACGACTTCGACAAGCCGATCATCGCCATCGCCAACTCGTTCACCCAGTTCGTGCCCGGACATGTGCATCTCAAGGATCTGGGCCAGCTCGTGGCCGGCGAGGTCGCCGCAGCGGGTGGGGTGGCCAAGGAGTTCAACACCATCGCCGTCGACGACGGCATCGCCATGGGCCACGGCGGCATGCTCTACAGCCTCCCGAGCCGCGACATCATCGCCGATTCGGTCGAGTACATGGTCAACGCCCACTGCGCGGACGCTCTCGTGTGCATCTCGAACTGCGACAAGATCACCCCGGGCATGCTCATGGCCGCCATGCGCCTGAACATCCCTGCGGTGTTCGTCTCGGGTGGACCGATGGAGGCGGGCAAGACCCGTCTCGCCGGCAACGAGGTCAAGGTCGACCTCATCTCCGCCATCGTGAAGTCCAGCGACGACGATGTGAGCGACGAGGACGTCGCCGAGATCGAGCGGTCAGCCTGCCCCACCTGCGGCTCGTGCTCGGGCATGTTCACCGCCAACTCCATGAACTGCCTCACCGAGGCGCTCGGCCTGTCGCTGCCGGGCAACGGCACGGTGGTCGCCACCCACGCCGACCGCGAGAAGCTCTTCCGACGCGCCGGTCGCCTGGTGGTCGACATCGCCCGGCGGTACTACGAGGGCGACGACGACAGTCTGCTGCCCCGGAACATCGCCAACCGTCGGGCCTTCGAGAACGCCATGGCCCTCGACATCGCCATGGGAGGCAGCACCAACACCGTGCTGCACATCCTGGCCGCCGCCCACGAGGGGGAGATCGGCTTCACCATGGCCGACATCGATGCCCTGAGCCGCCGGGTGCCCAACATCTGCAAGGTCTCGCCCGCCACCGAGCAGTACCACATCGAGGACGTGCATCGAGCCGGTGGCATCCCGGGCATCCTCGGCGAACTCGAGCGCGCCGGTGTCATCGACACCTCTGCGCCCACGGTGCACAGCCCCACCATGCGCGCCTCGCTCGACGAGTGGGACATCATGCGCGACACCTGCACCGACGAGGCGCGTCAGTTCTGGTTGGCCGGTCCCGCCGGCATCCCCACCCAGGTGGCCTTCTCGCAGAGCACCCGTTGGCCCTCGCTCGACACCGATCGCGAGGCCGGCTGCATCCGTTCGGTTCCCAACGCCTACACCTCCGAGGGTGGCCTGGCGGTGCTCTACGGCAACATCGCCCTCGACGGCTGCATCGTGAAGACCGCCGGTGTGGACGAGGAGCTGTTCCGCTTCAGCGGTCCGGCCAGGGTGTTCGAGAGTCAGGACGCCGCCGTCGAGGCCATCCTCGCCGATGAGATCGTGCCCGGTGATGTGGTGGTCATCCGCTACGAGGGTCCCAAGGGTGGTCCCGGTATGCAGGAGATGCTGTACCCCACCTCGTATCTGAAGGGTCGCGGCCTCGGGAAGGCCTGTGCGCTTCTCACCGACGGCCGCTTCAGCGGGGGCACCTCAGGACTGTCGATCGGCCACGTGTCGCCCGAGGCGGCCGAGGGCGGTCTCATCGGTCTCGTGCAGGAGGGCGACACCATCACCATCGACATCCCGGCCCGGTCCATCACCCTCGATGTGCCCGAGGACGAACTCGCCGCTCGTCTCGCCGCCCAGCAGCAGCGTGGCGAACAGGCCTGGACGCCGGTGGATCGTGATCGCCAGGTGTCGCCGGCCCTGCAGGCCTACGCCGCGATGACCACCGCGGCGGCCCGGGGTGCGGTGCGCGACGTCAGTCAGATCACCCGTCGCTGATCCACCGGTCGCCGACGGTCCACCGTCGGGTGGCGCTCAGCGGGCCCGGTACATCGAAGCCTGCAGCGCCAACGGTGCCCGCCCGGTGCAGTCGGCGTCGAGCGGGTGCGGGAACAGCTGTGCGTGACCGGCCTGCGCCAGGTCGATGCGATCACGGCGCAGGAAGGTGAACTCGGCGGTGCGCGGGATCACGACCCGGCCGTTGGTCGCGGTGCCGCAGCAGTTGTTCGGATGGATGTGCACGCACACATGGGTCTCGAGCAGCTTCTCGAACACGGGAGCCTGCATCGAGCACGCAGTCCGTTCCAGCAGTCCCTGCATCCGGTGGAACTCGGCCACGATGATGCGGAACCGTTCCAGCACCGGACGGGGCGTTCCCAGCAGCACCGACCACTCATCCCCTTCGATGTCGATCTGGAGCAGCAGCTCGTCGGCGGGATCCGGCTCGAGCTCGGTCACCCACTGCTCGAGGGTGATGGCCTCGGGTCCGGCGACGGCCCGGATGAAGACGCGTCGGAAGTCGAGTCGGGGATCGGGATGTGGGGCGGCATCGACCGAGGCGTCGGCCAGATGGGTGCGCAGGCCGAGTTCGGCGCAGTCCATCTCGAATCCGGCCAGCGTCCCCACCCCGGGTGAGAAGCAGGCGGCGATGCCGTCGAGGTCGTCGGGCACCAGATAGCCACCGTCGCCGTCGGGACCGAGTCGGCGCAGTCCGGTGGGGGCGACGCGGGGATGCAGCCGTTCGAGGAGATCCTCGATCGCCGCCGGGTCGCTCTGCTCGGTGAGCATCCAGCGGGTGCGCGAGCCGATGGCGGCGCGGAGGGCGGGTCCGACCCGTGACCGGAGGGACCGACGGTCTGCTGCTGCCATGGTCCGATGCTACGGGAGCTGCGTCCCGGACGCGTGAGAGCCCCGCCGCAGCGGGGCCCTCGTGCGTTCGTGGTGTCGAGCGCGAGCGGTCGGATCAGGAGAGACGCTCGACCACCATGGCCATGCCCTGGCCGCCGCCGATGCACATGGACTCGAGACCGAAGGTGCCGCCGGTGTCCTCGAGGCCGTTGAGCAGCGTGGCCATGATGCGGGCGCCGGTCATGCCGAAGGGGTGACCGAGGGCGATGGCGCCGCCGTTCACGTTGAGCTTGTCCCAGCTGATGCCGAGCTGCTTGGCCGAGGGCACCGCCTGGGCGGCGAAGGCCTCGTTGATCTCGACGAGGTCGATGTCGTCGATGGTCATGCCGGCGCGGGCCAGCGCCATGCGGCAGGCGTCGACCGGGCCGAGGCCCATGATCTCGGGGTTGAGGGCGCTCACGGCCGAGGACACCACGCGGGCGATCGGGGTGATGCCGAGTTCACGGGCCTTGGTGTCGCTCATGACGATGACGGCTGCGGCGCCGTCGTTGAGCGGGCAGGCGTTGCCGGCGGTGACGGTGCCGTCGGGCCGGAAGGCCGGCTTGAGCTCGGCGAGCTTCTCGACGGTGGTGCCGGCACGGGGGCCGTCGTCCTTGGTGACCGTGACGGGGTTCCCCTCGGCGTCGACGGTGTCGATCGGGGTGATCTCCCTCTCGAAGAAGCCGCGCTCCTGGGCGGCCACGGCCCGCTGCTGGGACTGGGCGGCGAACTCGTCCTGCTCCTGACGCGACACGTTCTCGATCTGGGCCACGTTCTCGGCGGTCTGACCCATGCCGAGGTAGTAGTCGGCGATGCCGCCCTCGAAGGGGGTCCAGGTGGGGGCGCCACCGGCGGAGCGCTCGGCGGTGCGGGCCTCGGCGGCCGCCATGAGCGGATTGTGGGTGTTGGGGGAACCGTCGGACATGCCGAACATGAACTGGCTCACGGTCTCGACACCGGCGGCCACGAAGATGTCGCCCTCGCCGGCCTTGATGGCGTGGGCGGCCATGCGGATGGACTGCAGTGACGACGAGCAGTAGCGGTTGACGGTGACGCCGGGGACATGGCCCATACCGGCCAGCTCCGAGACGACGCGGGCGATGTTGTAGCCCTGCATGCCGGCGGGCTGGGCGGTGCCGAGGATGATGTCCTCGACCAGGCTGCCGTCGAGGGCCGGGACCTTGTCGAGCGCCGCACGGATGATGGTGGCGGCGAGGTCGTCGGGGCGGCACTTGGTCAGCGAGCCCTTGTTGGCCCGGCCGATGGGCGTGCGGGCGGTCGAGACGATCACGGCTTCGGGCATTGCGGTCTCCTCTGTGGGATTGCGGTGACGGTCCGGCCCTGAACGATCGATCGGTCGGTTCCGTCCCGAACGGGGACCCTGTTCTAGCGCGGCGCGGCTACCGCGCGGTAACTACGGCCGCCAGCAGGGCCGCCAGTTCCGCCGGGCGGGCGAGCATGGGGGAGTGGTCGCCGGCCAGCTCCACCACATCGGCCCCGGTGCGGGCGGCGATGGCCCGCTGGGAGCCGGGCAGGATGATGGGATCATCGGCGCACACGATGTAGGTGCTCGGCCGCCGCCGCCAGGCGGCCTCGCGCACCGTGACCGCACCGCCGGTGTGGCCGGGGCGCAGACCGCGGGCATGGTGCTCGGCGAGATCGGGTGCGAGATCGGGATAGAACAGCCCGGCGGCGAGGGCGGGGTCGATGAAGGGCCTGCCGGTGTCGTCTACGCGCATCGCGGCGATGAAGTCCCCGCCCACCTCGACCAGCGCACCCGTGGCCGGTTCGCCGGCGTCGGGCACGATGGCGGCGAGGTACACGAGTCGGTCCACGGCCGGATGGGTGCCGGCCACCGTGATCACCGCGCCACCGTAGGAATGACCGAGCAGGGTGACCGGGCCGTCGCAGGTGTCGAGCACGGCGCGCACGGCGGCCTCGTCGGCGTCGAGGTCGGTGAGGGGCAGCTCGGGCATCACCGCATCGATGCCGAGCGCGGCCAGTTCGGCGACGAGCGGGTCGAAGCAGGAACCGTGGTGGAAGGCGCCATGGGTGAGCACGATGGTGGCCATGGACCCACCCTAGAACCGCCATCGGGGTTGCGGCCGGTGTCGTGGCGGGGAAGGCTCTGCTGCGATGGCTCTCGATCTTCGATCCCTGCTCGATCCCACCACCACCGCCGTGGTCACCTCCGAGTGCCAGAACGGCGTGCTCGGTCCGGACTCCGCCCTGCCCGACCTGGCCGCCATCGCGAAGGAGCACATGGTGCCCAACGGGGCGCGCCTCGTGCATGCGGCGCGCACCGCCGGGGTGCAGGTGGTGCACGCAGTGTTCTGGCGTCGTCCCGACAACCGTGCCGGCAACACCAACGGTCGGCTCTTCATCGCCATGAACAGGTTCTCGCCGCCCATGGAGCCGGGTAGTCATGGTGCGGAACCGATCGCCGAGTTCGGCCATTCACCGGACGATCTGGTGATCGGCCGCTACCACGGTCTCGATCCCATCGGCGGCACCGATCTCGATCCCATCCTGCGCAACCTCGGCGTCCGCACCGTCGTCGTGGTGGGGGTGTCGCTCAACGTGGCCCTGATGGGTCTCACCATCGGGCTGGTCAACGCCGGCTATCAGGTGGTGCTGCCCCGCGACGCCGTGGCCGGCGTGCCCATGGACTACGCCCAGAGCCTCATCGACGGCAGCTACGCCTTCATCTCCACGGTGGTCACCACCGACGACGTCATCGGCGCCTGGGCGTGAGCGAGGCCTCCGACGCCGTCGTCGAACGTCTTCCCGGACGTCGCGGTCAGCAGACCCGGCGACGACTCCTCGACGCCACCTCCACCCTGCTGGAGGCACTGCCGTACCGCGACATGAAGGTGGTCGACATCGCCCGGGAGGCCGGCACCTCACCGGCGACCTTCTACCAATACTTCGCCGATGTCGAGGAGGCGGTGCTCGCCATCGCCGACGAGATGGCCTCGGCGGTCGGCCCGCTGCTCGCCTCGCTGGTCACCGCCAGCGACTGGACCGAGGATCAGGGGTGGGCGGCATCGTTGCGCGTGGCCGATGGCTTCATCGCCGTGTGGGAAGCCCATCGCAGTGTGCTGCGCGTCATCGATCTGGCCACCGACGAGGGTGATGATCGGTTCCGCGAGGTTCGCACCCGGCTGCTGGGGGCACCGGCGGAGGCCTTCGTGGCGGTGGTGCACCGTCGCTCGGGTGCGGCTCCGTTCGCCGATGCCGGCGTGCTGGTGTCGATGCTGGCCCATGTGGCGGCGCACCGTGAAGGACTCGAGCAGTGGGGCGCCACCTCGGCCGAGCTCCGTCAGAGCCTGGCCCGGGTGATCCTCGCCACCGTCACCGGGCGCGCCGCGCCCGACTGAGCTCAGTCGACGGGTGGCTCGTCGCCGGGGGAGGCGAGTTCGTCCAGCAGTTGCTGATCGGCCCGGGCGCGATCGGCGATGGAACCGCGGCGGAACAACGTCCACAGGCACGCCGCCACGGCGATGCCGACCCCGATGAGGATCGCCGGCCACGGGTCCGTTGTTGTCATCACGGAGCGAACGCTACCGTTCTGCTCCGTCCGCTCGGGCACTCGGCCCGCTGCTTCCGCCCGCACCGGTCAGGGGTCGACATGAGGTTCTCCATCGGCTTGCCCACCCACCATGTCGACGAGGTCGACGAGTGGTGCTCGGCGAGGGCCATCGCCGAGATGAGCGCGGCGGCCGAGGCGGCCGGCGCCGACGCGGTCTTCGTCACCGACCATCCGGCTCCCGACACGACCTTCATGGCCAAGGGTGGACACCACGCCCTGGACCCCTTCGTGACCCTGACGGTGGCCGCCACCGCCACCAGCAGACTGCGGCTCCACACCAACCTCGTCATCATGGCGTACCGCAACCCCTTCATCACCGCCAAGGCGCTCGCCACCCTCGATGTCGTGTCGAACGGTCGCACCATCATCGGCACCGGCGCCGGCTACCTCGGGGCCGAGTTCGCCGCGGTGGGGGCCGACTTCGACCGGCGCAACGCCGTCACCGACGAATCGATCCTCGCCATCCGGGCACTGTGGTCGGGCGAACCGGTGACCATGGAGGGGTTGCACTTCAGCGCCGTCGACACGGTTGCCCGACCGCTGCCGGTGCAGTCGCCCCATCCGCCCATCTGGATCGGCGGCAACTCCGATCGCGCCATCCGGCGCACCGTGGAACTGGCCGACGGCTGGAACCCCATGCCCAGTCCGGCCCGGGCCAGTCGCCTGCTGCGCACTCCGCCGATCGAGAGCATCGAGGACCTCGACCGCCGCATCGGCGATCTGCGCGCCGCCTGCGAGAAGGCCGGTCGAGCGGAGGTCCCCGAGGTGATCTTCACGCCCATCGGTGTCGACATGTTCCGCGGTGAGCTGCCCTCGGCGCAGGCCTTCATCGACGACATGGGCGCGCTCGCCGCCATCGGGGTCAGCACCGTCACCGTGAACCTGCCGGCCATCACCCGCGCCCAGTGGATCGACACCATGGCCTGGCTCGGTGCCGAGGTCATCGCGAAGGTGTCGTGACCGACTCCCCGCGGGTGGTCTCCGGCCCGGAGGGCATCGCCGTCGCCGCCGAGGCGCTGCGGTCCGGTCGCCTGGTGGCACTGCCCACCGAGACGGTCTACGGCCTCGCCGCCGATGCCACCGATCCCGAGGCGGTCGCCGCCATCTTCCGGGTGAAGGGTCGACCCACCGACCATCCGCTCATCGTGCACATCGCCGATGCCACCGAACTCGACCGGTGGGCATCGTCGGTCTCGCCGGAGGCCCGCGCCCTCGCCGACGCGTTCTGGCCGGGTCCGCTCACCCTGCTGCTCACTCGGAGCGAGGCGGTGGGCGACTGGGTCACCGGTGGCCGCGACACCGTGGGTCTGCGGGTGCCGGGACACCCCGTCGCGCTGGCGCTGCTCGAGGCCTTCGGCGGCGCCGTGGCCGCTCCCTCGGCGAACCGGTTCGGGAAGGTGAGTCCCACGACCGCCGCGCATGTCGTGGCCGATCTCGGTGGCGATGTCGAGGTGGTGCTCGACGGCGGAGCCTGCACCGTCGGGGTGGAGTCGACCATCGTGGACTGCAGTGGCGATGAGGTCCTGGTGCTGCGCCAGGGTGGGGTGTCGGTGGAGGCGCTGCGCGCCGTGCTCGGGTTCGGTCCCCGCATCGAGACCGCCTCCGCGTCGCCGGGTGAGGCCCGGGCCCCGGGCATGCTCGCCGCGCATTACGCACCGAGCGCCCAGGTCATCATCTGCGCGTCCGATCAGGTGGTGGCCGAGGCCATGGTCCTCAGCGCCGAGGACGATCCCGGGGTGGTGATCGGGGTGCTGGCTCCCGGGGTGGTGGAGGGGCTGCCGGTCGGGGTGATCGAGCTCGAACCGGCGGGCGACGCCGAACGCTATGCGTCGGTGCTCTACGACCGGCTGCGTCAGGCCGACAGACTCGGCATCACGCACCTGCTGTGCGTGCCGCCACCTGCGGTGGGTGTGGGTGCGGCGGTGCTCGATCGCCTGCAGCGCGCCTCGGTTCGCTGATCAGTCGCCACTCCGGGCGGGCCCGATCAGGCCCGAACCGTGACCTGACGGGTGTGGTGGCCGGTGGCGCCGTTCGGCTCCACCGGCGCCACCTCCGCGGTCTGCACCTCGCCATCGCGTGAGATGGCTCGCACCCGCAGAGTGTGGCGACCGGCGGTGGCCTCCCAGGGCAGCATCCACTGGCGCCAGGTGGCATCGGTGAACTCGGGTCCCAGCTCGGCGGGGATCCAATCGCCGCCGTCCACCTGCACCTCGACTGCGGCGACGCCGACACCCGGCGCCCAGGCCACGCCGGCGATGGGGGTCATGCCGGCGCGCACCGTGTCGCCGGCCCGGGGCACGTCGATGCGGGACTGGAGCTTGATCGGACCCTCCTTCGACCAGCCCAGCGGTACCCAGTAGCCGTTCACGCGCTCCCAGTCGCACAGCTCGATGGACCGCAGCCACTTGGTGGCCGACACATACCCGTAGAGGCCCTCCACGATCAGGCGGGCGGGGAAGCCGTGCCGGATGGGCAGCGGTTCGCCGTTCATGCCCACCGCCACCAGCGCCGTGCGACCGTCGAGCGCGGCGGCGGTGGGGAAGCCGGCGGTGAACCCATCCAGCGATCGGCCGAGGATCTGGGTGCCCTCCGGCTGCACCCCGGCGGTCTCGAGCAGTGCGCCGAGCGGGACGCCCTGCCAGAACGCGGTGCCGACCAGCGATCCGCCGACCTCGTTGGAGACACAGGCGATGGTGATCGGCACCTCCACCTGCGGCAGAGCCAGGAGCTCGGCATAGGAGTACTCGAGGGGTCGGTCGACCAGACCGTCGATGCGCAGTCGCCACCGGTCGAGGTCGACCGAGGGGAAGGTGAAGGCGGTGTCGATCCGGTAGAACTGCGAGGTCGGCGTGATCAGGGGGCTGAGTCCCTCGACCGCGAGATCGGTCGGCGCAACCGCGCTCGGTGCGACCTCGGGAAGCGGTGGGCGAGGGGTGCGTGCACCCCCGCCGGCCACAGTTCGGGAACGATCGCTCAGTGCTCGGCCGCCGATGGCCAGGGCCACCGCACCGAGTCCGACGGTTCCGCTGAGGGCGAAGAAGGCCCTCCGACTGCCGGTGCCGCGCCCCGGGATCGGTACCGGGGTGGCTGCGACTCCCTCGGCATCGGCCGGAGCATCGATGGCGGTGGCATCGGCGGGGAGGCGGGAGAGGAGGACATGCAGCACGACGATGCCGGTGGCCGCCGCTCCCAGGGCGGCGAGCACGACCACCCATCGACTGGTGAGCGGATCGCGCAGACCGGTGAGCACGCCGAGCAGGGCGGCGCCGAGGAACATCACAGTGATCAGCCACCGGTGGCGCAGGCCGAGTATCCCGGCGACGGCCCCGAGGCCGACACACACGACCACGATGATGCTGAGCAGCACCGGCTTGTCGCTCGTGCCGAGCGCCTCGATGGCGGCGTGGATGACCGATCCGGGGGTGCGGTCGACCACCTCGCCGGCCACCGAACCCACCAGCGACTGGCCGCGGGATCCGAGGGCGGAGACCAGCTCGCCGACACCGAGCGCGAGGCCGGCGCTGACTGCACCGGCGAGAGCGGCGAGTGGGGTTCGACGCGGCACGTCCCGACCCTACCGACCGGTCGGTCGGGGGGTCGGGTCCTGCGGTACGGTGACCCGACCCTCAAGATGAAAGCGGCGCCCGTGTCACTGCCCGCCCCTCCAGCCCCAACTGCGCCTGTCCCCGTCGGGGTGGCTTCCGATCGATTCACCCGGACCCCGGAGGAGAAGGTCGACTGGGTGGCGTCCATCCCGTTCCTCGCCTTCCATGTGGTCGCATTCGTCGGCCCCTTCATCAGCGGGGTCACCATGAAGGCGTTCCTGCTGTTCCTCCTTATGGTGTTCGGGCGGCTGTTCTTCATCACCGCCGGCTATCACCGCTACTTCGCCCATCGCTCCTACCGCACCAGCCGCGCCTTCCAGTTCGTGCTCGCCCTCGGCGGTGTGAGCTGTGTGCAGAAGGGGCCGTTGTGGTGGGCCGGACACCATCGCAACCATCACCGCCACAGCGACACCGAACTCGATGTGCACTCGCCGCGCCGGGGCTTCTGGTGGAGCCATATGGGCTGGATCCTCTGCGACAAGTACGGCGATATCCCGATCGAACGCATCCGCGACTTCGCCAAGTACCCGGAGCTGCGCTTCATCGACAGACACAACGGCGTGTTCACCTGGCTCACCGGTCTCGCCTGCTACCTCATCGCCGGGTGGTCGGGCCTGTTCGTCGGATTCTTCCTCAGCACCGTGGTGCTCTGGCACGACACGTTCCTGGTGAACTCACTGGCCCATGTGATGGGACGGCGCCGCTACGCCACCACCGACACCAGTCGGAACTCGGCGATCATCGCCGTGGCCACCATGGGCGAGGGCTGGCACAACAACCATCACCACTACCAGGCCTCGGCCCGCAACGGATTCTTCTGGTGGGAGATCGACGTGACCTTCTACCTGCTGAAGGTCCTGAGCTGGCTGCACCTCGTGCATGACCTGAAGGTGCCCTCGGCCGAGATGCTGGCCGGCTCGCGCGAGGCGAAGATCTCGACCCCCGGCTGAGTCGAGGGGCTGGGGCCGCCCCGGCACCGATCAGATGTTCTCGGCCACCTTGTCGGCGCGATGGCGGGCGTTCATCAGCCGCACGGTGCCCGAGCGGGACCGCATCACAAGTGACTGCGTGGTGACGAAGTCACGTCCGAAGTGCACGCCCTTGAGCAACTCACCGTCAGTGATGCCGGTGGCGGCGAAGAAGCAGTTGTCGCCGGCGACGAGATCATCGGTGGAGAGGGTGCGGTCGAGGTCGTAGCCGGCGGCGCTGGCGGCGGCACGCTCCTCGTCGTCGCGGGGCCAGAGGCGTCCGATGAGTTCGCCACCCATGCTCTTGAGCGCCGCCGCGGCGATGACGCCCTCGGGGGTGCCGCCGATGCCGAACAGGATGTCGGCACCGGAGTCGGGCCAGGCGGTGGAGATCGCTCCGGCGACGTCGCCATCGGGGATGAGTCGGATACGGGCGCCGGCCTGCCGGACCTCACCGATGAGATCGTCATGCCGATCACGCTCGAGGATGACGGCGGTGACGTCGGTGATGTCGATGCCCTTGGCCTTCGCCACGGCCTTCAGGTTCTCGGTGGGGGTGGCGCTGATGTCGCAGAGTCCGACCAGATCGGGACCGACGGCGATCTTCTCCATGTAGACGCACGGGCCCGGGTCGAACATGGTGCCCTTCGGGGAGAGGGCGATGACGGCGAGGGCGTTGCCGCGTCCCTTCGAGGTGAGAGTGGTGCCGTCGATGGGATCCACGGCGATGTCGACCTGCGGCGGGGTGCCGTCGCCGATGCGCTCACCGTTGTAGAGCATGGGGGCTTCGTCCTTCTCGCCCTCGCCGATGATCACCACGCCGTCCATCGGCACGGTGGCCAGCGCGATGCGCATGGCATCGACGGCGGCGCCGTCGGCACCCTCCTTGTCGCCCCGGCCCATCCAGCGGCTGGCGGCCATGGCGGCGGCCTCGGTGACCCGGACGAGATCGAGGGCGAGATTGCGGTCCAGTGGGGGAGTTGGCATGGCGACACGATAGTTCGGGGGCTGCCCACCACCTGTGGTGTCCGGCGGGGCATCGGCCCGCCCCGCCGACTGACCGTCGGCGGAGGCGCACAACTACCCTCGAGGCGTGGTGGTGCTGGCCGAACTCGAGATCTACTGCTCCCGGCCCCATGCCCCGACCCGGCGCGTGGCCCTGGGCGACAGCGAGCTCCCCTGCGATCCGGCCCCCGGCTTCGGCGGCATCCTGCTCGGCGGGATCGTGGCCCAGCATGTCGGGGCCATCGATCCGGAACTGCTGCCCGATCTGCGGCACCTCACCCGGGAGCTCGAGGACGGTCGCCGCATCGCCCAGCCCCGACTCCGGCACCGACTGCAGGTCGACACCATCGGCCTGAGTGCGTCGGTCCATCGGCTGGTCGGTGACGGCGAGACGCTGACCTTCGACTTCGACGATCGCGGGGCACCCGAACAGCAGGTGCTGGGTGCGGTGTACGCCGCCGGCGAGCTCGACGGGGCGTCGCGACGCTCGGTCATGGCCACCCTGCGGCGCGCCATCGACTGGATGGGTCCCGTCGGCGGTGACCTCATCGCCTCGCTCAGCGGTCTGCGCGCCGGTTCGATGATGGGACGATCGGCGTTGGAGAACCCCACGGCCTGGGCCCTCGAACGGCTCGGCCTGACCGGCACGGTGCGACCGGGGGTGGCGCCGCCGACCAAGGACGTGCAGCGGCGCTATCGCGAGCTGCTGCGCACGGTGCACCCCGACCACGGTGCCGATGCCGATGATGCGGCACGGCGCATCGCAGAGCTCACCGAGGCGCGCCGCATCCTCACCGGCCGCTGAGCCCGGCGTCGCCGGGGTTCAGCTCCTCGAGCCGGCGATGGGCGGTCTCGGGATAGCGCGTCAGGACGAGCAGGATCAGCAGCGCCGGACCGACGGCCAGCACGGCGATGGCGGGCCCCAGACCGCCGAGGCGATCGGCCAGCCAGCCCGCACAAAGCAGTCCGAGACTGCTGCCGGCCACCCCCACCACCTGCAGCGCCCCGTTGGCCCGGCCGCGCTGATGGGTGGGGAACAGTTCCGGGCCGTACACGGCGAGGGCGGGGATGGCGATGGCCCCGATGACCGAGGCGGTGACCGAGGCGGCCCACAGCGACCAGCCCCATGACAGGTAGGCGATGACGGTGAAGGTCACGCCCCCGGCGATGCCGATGGCGCCGATCAGACGACGGCCGCGGCGATCGGCCAGGCGGCCGCCCAGCACGATGCCGATGCCGCCGGGGGTGTTGGTGGCCAGCACGAACACGGCGATGCCGGCGCCGCTGAATCCGCGTTCGGTGCGGAGGAACTCGTTGAGGAACTGGGCGGCCGGGGCGAGGAACAGCGACCACAGGAACCCGGAGGCGGCCAGCAGTGCGAAGCGTCGGCGATCGATGCGACGAGAGGGTTCCTCGGCATCGTTCCGCGGCGTCGCGTCCTCGGTCGGGTCGGCACTCGCCCCAGTCGCACTCGCAGTCACAGCCGCAGCCGCAGCCTCGGCGGCGCGGGTGGCGTCGCGTCGGGCGGTGAAGCGGAAGGTCTCGGGCAGGGATCGCAGCAGCGGACGGCAGATGGGGATGAACAGCAGCGGCAGGGCATACGCAAGTCGCCAGGCCCCGACGGCGACATCCACGTAGACGAGGTTGAGCACGCACAGTCCGGCCCCGAGGGCAGCGGTCATGGTGAGCACCGACACGGCGAAGGCCCGCGCCCCGGCCGGCATCTCCTCGACCGCGACGATGGCCACGAGCAGACCGATCACGGTGGCGAAGGCCCGGGCGAAGGTCTGGGTGGTGCCGAGCCACACCATGCCGGGGGCGAGGGCGCCGAGCGCGGTCACCGCGCAGGCGGCGATCAGCGACAGGGCGAGGATCGATCGACGTCCCCGTCGGTCGGCGGCGGCCACGATGACCATCGACAGCAGCACGCCGATGCGCACCGCAGCCAGCAGCGTCCCCTGATCGCCGGTGCCGGCGTCGAACTCGCCGGCGGCGTAGGTGAGGGTCTGGGTGATGAGGGTGCCGAGGTAGCCGGCCACCAGACCGAACACGCACAGCAGCGACAGCACCGTCGCGGCGCGGGCGCTGAGCACATCGGGCGGCGCCCACCACGGCGCGGTGACTCCGGGGCCCCGGCGCAGATGGCGACGGAGGGGGAGTGCGAACAGTCGATGCCAGACCGGTACGGCGAGACGGTGCTCGATCCGCTCGACGAGGTCCACGGTCCCGTCATCGGCCGGTACGAGTGCGACGGTGCGGGTCCAGACGTGGAACGGACCTTCGACGAGGGTGAAGCGATGGGTCTCGGTCCGATCCTCCCGTTCGACGATGGACAGGGATTCGACGACGAGATCGGTGCGGGGTTCGAGCCAGGGTGCCGTCGCCGAGGGGTCGACGGTGGCCCGGTTCGTGACGACCGCGGTCCCCATTCAGTCGGCCGACCCGTCTCCGACTGGTCGTTCGCTCGCAGTCTCGGCGCGTTCGGCCTGGATGCGCTTGGCCCGACGGGTGGCGAGGGCGAGGATGGCGGCGAACAGGCCGATCGGGATCAGCACGAGCAGCGCTTCGTCCCAACCTCCCTGATGGGCGAGGATCATCGTCAGCACCTCCGCAGTCTCGCACGGCCCGCCCGGAAGGTGGTCGGCCCGGACCGAAGGTGGTCCGAACCACCGCAGTCCCTAGACTGGACCTGTGCGCGCCCAGGTCGAACAGGTCATCGAGGTCATCCGCCCCGCCATCCGGGCCGACAACGGCGATGTCGTGCTGCACGACGTCGACGAGACCACCGGGGTCGTCACCGTGGAGCTCACCGGTGCCTGTGTCACCTGCCCCGCCTCGACGGTCACGCTCAAGGCCGGCCTCGAACGCATCCTCAAGGACCGTGTCCCCGGTGTCACCGAGGTGATCAACGCCGGTGACAGCGCCCACGTCATCGGCGAGACGCCCGTCTCCCTCTGACCCGTCGGCGGACACCGCGTAGGGTTCTCCTGTGTCCGCCGATCGACGATCCTCGCCGGAGGAGCTCCTCGACGCCGCCCGCCACGGCGATCGGGCCGCGCTGGCGCGACTGATGTCGATGGTGGAGCGTGGGGGTGATGAGGCGCGCCGGCTCGGTCGCCTCGCCCATGCATCGGCCGGCGGTGCCACCACCGTGGGCATCACCGGTGCACCCGGGGCGGGCAAGTCGACGCTGACCTCGGCGCTGGTGTCGACGATGCGCGCCCGCGGTGAGCAGGTGGCGGTGCTGGCGGTCGATCCCTCCTCGCCCTACACCGGCGGCGCCATCCTCGGTGATCGGGTGCGCATGGGTGATCACGCCCTCGACGACGGTGTGTTCATCCGTTCGATGGCCACCCGCGGTCACCTGGGTGGACTCTCGTTGGCGGTGCCCGAGGCGGTGCGGGTGCTCGATGCCGTGGGGTTCCCGATCATCCTCATCGAGACCGTGGGTGTCGGGCAGGTCGAGGTCGAGATCGCCGGTGAGGCCGACACCACCGTGGTCGTGGTCAATCCCGGTTGGGGCGACGCCGTGCAGGCCAACAAGGCCGGGCTCATGGAGATCGCCGATGTGTTCGTGGTGAACAAGGCCGATCGTGCCGGGCTCGCCGACACCCTGGCGGACATCGAGCGCATGCTCTCGCTGCGCTCTCCGAGCGGTTGGCGTCCACCGGTCATCGCCACCACGGCGACCACCGGCGAGGGGGTGGAGCAGTTCCGCGACGCGTTGGCCGACCATGCGGCATGGTCGATCGGGGCCGGAGTGCGCGCCGAGCGGCGGGCCCGCCGGGCCGAGGCCGAACTCGACCGCATCGTCACCGCCACCCTGCGGGCCCGAGTGACGGCACTGCATGATGCCGGCACCTGGGATGCGGTGGTCGGCGAGGTGCGGGCCCAGCGCCTCGATCCCTGGTCGGCCGCGGAGGATCTGCTCGGCTGATCACCCGAGGTGGCGCCGCCGCTGCGACTGTCGTCGAGCGTCGTGGTGCTCGGTCTGTTCGGCTGGTTCGGCAGATCCGGCCGGTTCGGTTCATCCGGTTCGTTCGGGTCGTTCGGCCCTTTCCGGTGCGGACCTGTCGACAGCACCGGGGGTGATCCCTACCGTGCCCCCGGTGAGATCCTCCGCGCGTCGCATCGCCCTCCTCGCCCTGTTCGTCGGCCTCCCCGTCGCGCTGCTGTCCTCGGTCGGTCTCGGACCGGTGGCACCCATCGGGCCCATCGCACCGGCGGAGGCGGCGGCCACCGGCACCGTCACCGACGGCACCCCCGAGGCCATCGTGGTGGTCGGGGCCTCCGGTGTCATCGCCTCCTGGTGGGGCGGTGGTGGTGCCCGCTGGACCTGTCGCTACCTGCCCATCGACGCGCCCTTCATCGACCCCACCGGAGGTGCTCGATCCGCCGACGGTGTCGATCCGGTCGAGGGCATGGCCTACGTGTTCAACTGCGACGACGAGGCCGGTCGTCTGGTGAGCAGTCGCTTCGTCGTCTACACCCCGGCCGATCCCTTCGGAGGGGTGGCCGTCGAGGTGCGAGCGGTGCTCGAGGCCCGCCGTCGTCTCCCGCTCGATCCGCCGGTGCCACGGGCCAACCCCGCCGGCGTGCAGCTGGTCGGCCTGCCCACCTGGCTGTGGGTGGAGGGCGACTGGTCCGAGCGGCGGGCCACCGCCGCGGTCGGCTCGGTCAGCGCCACCGTGCACGCCGTGCCCGTCGGGGTCGACTGGGACACCGGCGATGGCGGGCACCTGCTGTGCGACCGTGGCCTGCCCTATGACCCCACGCGCGCCGCCCGCTCGCAGTCGAGCACCTGCACCCATGTGTTCCAGCGATCCTCGGCCACCCTGCCCGAACGCGCCTATCGGGTGCGGGCCACGCTGCGCTGGGTGGCATGGTGGGTGGCCTCGACCGGCACCGGCGGATCGCTCGGGATGCTCTCGACCACGGCCACGGTGGCCCTTCCGGCGGTGGAGGCGCAGGCGCTGGTGCGCTGAGGTCGCTCCACCCCCGACCGGGAGTCGGTGACCGGTAGGGTCGGGTCATGACTGATGCGTCGGTGATCCTCGAACGCGGTGACGACGGGGTCGCCGTCGTCACCCTGCGCAACGGCAAGGTGAACTCGTTGTCCCGGGCGGTGCTCACCGAGCTGCTCGCCGTGGCCACCGAACTCACCGACGACCCGCCCGGCGCAGTCATCGTCACCGGCAGCGATCGCATCTTCGCCGCCGGCGCCGACATCTCCGAGTTCGGCGGCCCCGACCAGGCCCGGGAGATCGGGGCGCTGTTCGTCGCCGCCCTCAACGCCGTGGCCGCCATCCCCCGCATGGTGATCGCCGCGGTCAGCGGTCCCGCCCTCGGTGGTGGCTGCGAACTGGCCCTGGCCTGCGATCTGCGTCTGGCCACGGAGTCCGCCCGCTTCGGCCAGCCCGAGATCCTGCTCGGCATCATCCCCGGCGGCGGCGGCACCCAGCGTCTGGCCCGGCTCGTCGGACCCGCCCGGGCCAAGGACCTCATCCTCACCGGTCGGGCCGTCGACGCCGCGGAGGCGCTCACCATCGGGCTGGTCGACGAGGTCGTGGCCCGTGACGATCTCATGGGTCGGGCCCACGAGCTCGCCGCCCAGCTGGCGCGGGGGCCTCTGGTCGCCCAGGGGCTGGCCAAGGCCGCCATCGACGACGGCCTGCAGGTCACCCTGGCCGAGGGGCTCGCCCTCGAACAGGCGGCGTTCGTCGAGGTGTTCCGCACCGACGACGCCCGCATCGGCGTGGCCTCGTTCCTCGAGCACGGACCCGGGAAGGCGGATTTCACCGGCCGCTGATCCCCCTCGGGTCACCACCGGCGAGCGCGCAGGCCATGTCCACCCCGATCACCACCTGTTACAAGCACACCGATCGTGCCGCCGGGGTGTCCTGTCAGCGCTGCGCCCGTCCGATCTGTCCCTCGTGCATGACCCAGGCCTCCGTGGGGTTCCAGTGCCCCGAGTGCGTGCGCGCCGGTCGCCGCAGTTCGCCCGTGATGCGTCTGCGTGATCTCAGCGGCACCCGTCCCATCGTCACCGAGGTGCTCATCGCCCTCAACCTGCTCGCGCTGTTCGGCTGCCTGGTCACCGGTGGATCCATCGGTGGCGGTGGCGGCACCCTGTCCGATCGCGGGCTGCTGCTCGGCTACGGCATCGAGTACAGCTCCTCGCCCGGCGGATTCCTGGCCCGCGAGATCGGTGTGGCCACCGGACAGTGGTACCGCATCGTCACCGGTGCGTTCCTGCACTCGGGGCTGCTGCATCTGGCCATGAACATGCTGCTGCTGTACCTGCTGGGTTCGCAGCTCGAATCGCTGCTCGGCCGGGCTCGGTACCTGGCGCTCTACATGGCCTGTCTGGTGGCCGGGTCGCTCGGTGTGCTGCTGGTGTCGCCCGCCACGCCGACCGTGGGCGCCTCGGGTGCGGTGTTCGGCCTCATGGGGGCGGCGGTCATCGCCCAGCGCCGTGCGGGCATCGACGTGTGGCGCAACGGCATCGGCGCGCTGGTGGTCATCAACCTCCTGCTCACCTTCGCCTCGCCGGGCATCTCGAAAGGGGCGCATCTCGCCGGTCTCGCCGGTGGCGTGGCTATCGGTGCGCTGGTGCTGAGCCTCGATCGCGCCGTGCGGGCCCCGTGGGTGGGCACGCTGGTGTGCATCGCCCTCACCGCCGCGATGTTCGCCGGCTGCCTCTGGGCCGCCGACCACTGGGCACAGCCGATCCTTCGATTCTGACTGGGCGCTTCTGACCCGGCGCTTCTGATCGAGCGCGCCTGAGCCGGCGGTTCCGGTCCGGCTGCTGCGGATCGGTCGGCCCGATCTACGGGTTGCGGGCCTCGACGATGGTGCGCAGGCCGCGCAGGTTGCGCTTCCAGATGAGGCGCAGGAACACGCCACCCACCACGGCGCCGATGGGGCCGCCCATCCACCAGGGGAAGTGGAGGGTCTCGCGCCAGACGAACTCGGTACGTCCCGGCGGGGTGGGCACCAGGGTGAACTCGCCCGAGCCGGTGACCATGCCCACATGGCGCACGCCCATGACCCTCGCGTCCTCCCAGCGGGTGATCTCCATGCGATCGGTGAGGCGGAACGGGCCGACCTTCGTGTCGCAGTCGAAGGTCGTGCCCACCCCCGAGGTGCTCTCGGAGGTGAAGCGGATGGCGACGGCATCGTGCATCCAGTCGACATGATCGGCGACCACGCGTACGACCTCCCACACCTGCTCAGGAGTGGCGTCGATGGTGGTGCTCACGGTGATGCCGGCCATGGGGCCAGCCTACGGAGCCACGGTCCCGATGCCCTGATCGGGGCGAGGATCGGTCGGCGGACCGCCAGCGTCCGGATCGTGCCGGCCTCGGCGATGGTTCACCTTCGGCGGTACACCGTGATGTGCGTGGTGCTCTCCTCGTCGAAGGGGGCGCGATGCCAGTCGCTCCACCGATGGATGGGCACCAGTCCGGCGTCGGCGGCGAGCTCGTCGAACTGCGCGGGGTGGAGGTATCGGGCCGTCCAGGGTCGTCGTCGCAGTCCGGTCCCGGTCGGTTCGAGATGTTCACCTCGGACGATCTGGGTGTGGGGGTCGGTATGGATGTGCACGACCACGCCGTTGCCGACGGAGGACTCGTCGATGGATTCCACCTCGATCTCCGAGGGCTGCGCCGGGACGAAGCTCTCGACCACGAAGATCCCACCGGCGGTGAGGATCGACGCGACCTGGTGCATGCAGCGCTGCTGCGCCGCCTCGGTGCTGAGGTTGAGGAAGGTGTTGAACGCACACATCACCATCGGGAAACGCATCGCGGCGGTCGATGGGTCGGCGGCGAGCACATCGGCCACCGCCGCCATGTCACCGAGCACGGTGGTCAGCGATGGAGGCGGCTCCTTGGACCGCAGCCGGTCGAGCATGGCGGCCGAACCGTCGATGCCCACGACCTCCAGGCCGGCCGCCGCGAGGGGGATGGCCAGCCGACCGGTGCCGACACCGAGCTCACAGATCGGTCCGTCTCCGGCGAGTTCGGTGAGGGTCGCCACCTCGGCGGCGGTGTCGAACATGTCGGCGTACCACTCGTCGTAGACATCGGCGAAGGAGTCCCCGTAGAGCGCAGCATCCTCGGTCACCACCCCAGTCTGGTCCGACCCCATCGGGCGGTGTCGATCCGCACCGGTACCCTTGGCCCGGTGAGTGCGTATCTCGACCATGCGGCGACCGGGCCGATGCGACCCGAGGCGGTCGAGGCGATGCTCCCGTTCCTCACCGAGCGCTACGCCAACCCCTCGGGAGCCCATCGGGCGGCCCGCGATGCCCGACGGGCCATCGACGAGGCCCGCGACGAGCTGGCCGACCTGCTCGGTGTCGCGCCCGGGGACATCATCTTCACCAGCGGTGGCACCGAGGCCGACAACCTCGCCGTGTTCGGCGCCGCCCGCAATGCGGATCGGGAGGTGCTGGGCGAGGGCGTCGTGGTGTGCAGCGCCGTCGAGCACCATGCCGTGCTCGACCCGGTCGCGCATCTCGGCGGTCCGGTGATCGGTGTCGACCAGCAGGGTCGTCTCGATCTCGACCACCTCACCGAGGTGCTGCGGGAGCAGCACGGTCGGGCCGCATCGGGTGATGGTCCCGGAGTCCGGCTCGTCTCGGTCATGGCCGTCAACAACGAGATCGGCACCATCCAGCCGCTCGATCGGATCGCGAAACTGGTGCGTCGCCATGCGCCCGATGCGCTGCTGCACACCGATGCCGTGCAGGCCTTCTGCTGGACCGACATCGCCCGGACGGCCCGCGACGCAAATCTGCTCAGCGTGAGCGCCCACAAGTTCGGTGGCCCCAAGGGTGTCGGGGCACTGGCGTCCCGCGCCGGCGCGACGGTGCATGCCATGCAGCTCGGTGGTGGTCAGGAGCGCGGTCGTCGACCCGGCACCCAGAACGTGGCCGGCATCGTGGCGATGACGGTGGCGGCCCGGATCACCGCCGCGGAGCGCGAGTCCGAGATCCTCCGTATCGGCGCGCTGCGCGATCGCCTGCTCGACGGTCTGGTCGCCACCGTGTCCGATCTCGTCGAGACCACAGCGGTCGGTGGCGTCGTCGACCGCTCCCAGCAGGTCGCGGGCATCGCCCATGTGTGCATCGCCGGGGTCGAGAGCGAGGCGCTGCTGTTCCTGCTGGAGCGCGAGGGGGTGTTCGCCTCGGCGGCCTCGTCCTGCTCGAGCGGGGCGATGGAGCCCTCGCATGTGCTGGCCGCCATCGGGATCGACCCGGGGCTGGCGGCCGGATCACTGCGCCTGTCGCTGGGTCACACCACCACCGAGGCTGAGATCGATCACGCCCTCGCCGTCATCCCCGGCGCCGTGGCCCAGCTCCGTCGCTTCGACCTGCGGGGGTCCTGATGCAGGTCATGGTGGCCATGTCGGGTGGGGTCGACTCGTCGGTGGCCGCGGCGATGCTGCGCGACGAGGGCCATGAGGTCGTGGGCGTCACCCTGAAGCTGTGGGGCGGTGAGTCCGATTCCGGCTGCTGCTCGGTGAGCGATGTCGACGATGCCCGGCGGGTGGCCCAGCAGCTCGGGATCGACCATGTGGTGTTCAACTTCGGCGACGAGTTCCTCGCCGAGGTCGTCGACCCCTATGTCGCCGACCATGCTGCGGGGCGCACCCCCAACCCCTGCATCGAGTGCAACCGCCACCTCAAGTTCGATCGTCTGCTGGTGCGGGCCCGCGCCCTCGGCTTCGACGCCATCGCCACCGGTCACCATGCTGGTGTCGCCACCACTGCGTCGGGAGCTCGGCGCATCCGCCGCGGCGTCGATCCCGCCAAGGATCAGAGCTATGTGCTGCACATGCTCACCTCCGAGCAGCTGGCACGGGTGCTGCTGCCCATCGGTGATCTCACCAAGGCCGAGGTCCGCACCCGGGCCGAGGCGCTGGGACTGCGCACCGCGGCCAAGCCCGACAGCCAGGACGTCTGTTTCATCTCCCATGCCGGAGGCGGTCGCAGCACCTTCCTCGGCTCGCGCATCGCACTTCGGCCCGGCCGGCTGGTGTCGACCGCCGGCGAGGAGGTGGGCACCGTCGATGCCGTCGAACTGGTCACGATCGGTCAGCGTCGCGGTCTCGGTCTCGCCGGTGACGGGTCCCCGCGCTACGCGCTGGCGGTCGATGTCGCCGGCGCCACCGTCACCGTGGGCCATGCCGAGGAACTGCTGCAGATGGGGGAGTCGCTGCGCGTCGTCACCTGGGTCGACGAGGAGGCCCGTGCGGAGGTGGCCGCCGGTGCGTCGGTGACGGCGCAGGTCAGCGCCCATGGTGCGCCGCTGGCGGTGGCTGCGGTCATGCCCGACGGGGATCGGGCGACGTTGCGGTGGCAGCAGCCCCAGCGGCGCATCGCCCCGGGTCAGAGCATCGTGTTCTACGACAGCGACTGCGTGCTCGGCGGCGGCATCGTCGTCTGAGTGATCGGCCTCAGACCACCAGGCGTCGGCTGCGAGCCTCGGCCAGCACCCAGCCGGGTCGGCTCGGGGCGGTGCGCACGGCGCTGACCTCGAAGGGCTCGGTCGGAGTGGAGCGGCGCCGCACCGCAGGGACGATCAGCTCGGGGGTGCTGAGGGCGATGCGCAGACGGGGCCCGAGGGCGCCGGCGGTGAGATCGGTGTCGTTCTCGGCCGCCACCTCCATGTCGACGATCTCGAGCCCGGCGACCCGTTGGCGCATCACGAGCAGGGCATCGGCCAGCACCATCTGATCGACCACGACCAGACCGGCGGGCACGAACACGATCCACCGTCGCGACAGTCCGTGGAGAGCCCGGATGGCGATGGCGGCGGCGGGCCAGCCGACGACGACCAGGATGAGTCCCGGCAGCCATTGCCGCGCCGCGAGCAGCAGGGGCCCGCCGACGATGCCGCCCACGGCGACCAGCCAGGCCAGCTCCAGTGGTCCGAACAGCAGCGGGGCGGGGGCCCGCAGGGGCAGCCGACGTTCGTCGCCGTAGGACGAGCCGTTCACGAAGCGGTCGCCCACGAAGGAGGACAGGGCGATGACAGTGACCAGTGAGGTGACGGCCAGTGCGACCGAGGCCGCGGTGTCGGCCCGATCGCTCGAGGCCAGCACCGCCCAGATCACGGCGGTCAACGAGGCCGGGGCCAGGATGCGCAGAGCGGTCAGCGCCACCGTGCTCGGCACCAGCGCCGCCACCAGTCCCGCACCCCAGACGATCCAGAGCCCGAGTGAGGCCGATCGCTGGAACAGCGCACTGCGGGGATCGAGGGCATGGGCGAGGATCGGCCCCGCCAGCAGGGGCAGGGTGGCCCAGACCGCCGCGGTGGCCCAGCGTCCGAAGTTGCGTGCGGCAGGTGTCATCACCCTGAGATTTGCCCAGTTGTCGCTCGGATCGCTAGTTATGTGACCTGCGGCACCACACGGGGCCGTGTCGGGGGGAGTGCACGGTGGACTCAGGAGGCGGATCGCGATGACCATGCGCACGCCGGCGGAGATCCTGCCCGCGGGCCTGTCCACCGGCATCGGCCACCTGCCGCACTGCGACCCGGGCGACGCCGTCGAGTTCGTGCTGCGTCATTCGCCGCGCCTGCCGAGCGCGCCGGCGCTGCCGGCCCGCTCGCGCCGCGAGGGGATGATCGCCCAGGCGGCGGCCGGCGTCGTCGGCGTGGTCGTCGACGATGACGGGGTGCTGTTCATCGATCACGACGCGCTCGATCCCGAGGCGCCGCTGCTCGACACCGAGTTCCGCGGCGACGCCTTCGTCGGTCTGCGCGCCTTCCTCACCGCGGTGGCCGATCGCACCGGTCCGCTCAAGGTCTCGACCACCGGGCCGGTCACGCTGGGTCTGGCGCTGCATGCCACCGGTGTCGACGCCGATCTGGCGTTCCGCATCGCCGGGCGGGTCGTCCGTCAGCGCTGCGCCGCGCTCGTGGCCCATGTGCTGCGCCGGGTGCCGCAGGCCCAGATCGTGCTGTTCCTCGACGAACCGGCCATGGGTTCGCTCACCGAACCCGGGTTCCCGATCGCTCCGTCGGACGGGGTCGATCTGGTCTCGGGCGCCCTCGCGGTGGTGGAGTCCATCGCGGTGACCGGTCTCCACTGCTGCACCACGCCCGACTACCGACTGCTGCTGAGCGCCGGGCCGCGCATCCTGTCGGTGCCGGTGCGCCCCGAGATCACCGCCCATGCCGGGCTGTTCGGGGACTTCCTCGAACGCGGCGGATGGATGGCCTGGGGCGCGGTGCCCACCGATGGGCCGGTCGGCACCACTGTCGACCGCCTGTGGCGCCGCCTGTACGTGCTCGGCACGGCGCTGGTTGAGGATGGACTCGATCCTCGGCTCCTCATCGCCCAGACCATCATCACCCCGACCTGCGGTCTGGCGCAGCACGGCGTGACCCAGGCGGAGCTGGTGATGGAACTCACCACCGGCATCGCCGCCCGGCTCCAGCAGGCATCGACCTACCCGTTCTCGGTGGGGGCCTGAGCCGTCGGTCCGGTCGCACCCGCTGGGTAGTGTGCGCCCGTGGCCGATGCAGCGAAGCGTCCGAGGTCCGTCGCGGCGGAGACTGAGAGCGGGACCGGCGTCGAGACCGGAGCCGATGCGGGAACCGGTGCCGATCCTGATCTGAACCATGTCCTGCGCAGCGCCGCCCAGCGCATCGATGAGCTGCGCGCCACCATCCGGTTCCACTCGCAGCTCTACTACGAGGCCGATGCGCCCGAGATCCCCGACGCCGAGTTCGACGCCCTGCTGCGCGAACTGGCCGACCTCGAGGCCGAGTTCCCCGAGCTGATCACCCCCGACTCACCCACGCAGGTCGTGGGCGGCTCGGCGTCGGCCACCTTCGCCCCGGTCGAGCACCGGGTGCCCATGATGAGCCTCGACAACGTGTTCTCGGCCACCGAACTGCAGGGCTGGGGCGAGCGCTTGGCCCGCCGTCTCGACGAGCTGGGCAGCACCGTCGAGCAGGCCGGTCTGGTGGCCGAGCTCAAGATCGACGGCCTCGCCATCTCCATCCGCTACGAGAACGGCGCGCTCGTGCAGGCCGCCACCCGGGGCGACGGTCGCGTCGGCGAGGACGTCACCGCCAATGTGCGCACCATCGCCTCGGTGCCCCATCAGCTGCCGGCCTCGGCACCGGCGGTGCTCGAGGTGCGCGGTGAGATCTACATGCCCATCGCCACCTTCACCGAGCTCAATCGGGCCCAGGCCGCCGCCGGGGAGCGTCTCTACGCCAATCCCCGCAACACCGCAGCGGGCTCGCTGCGGCAGAAGGACGCCGCCGTCACCGCCTCGCGCGGACTGGCCTTCTGGAGCTACCAGCTCGGCGAGGTCGTGGGTGGTCCCGAACTGCGCTCCCATCACGACACCTTCGCCCTGCTCGGCGAGCTCGGCTTCCCGGTCAATCCCGAGGTGGTGGTCCTCACCGACCTCGACGAGGTCGACGCCCACTGCCAGCGCTGGCAGCAGCAGCGCCACGACCTCGACTACGAGATCGACGGCATCGTCATCAAGGTCGACGACCTCGCCCTGCAGCGCCAGCTCGGTGCCACCGCCAAGGCGCCGCGCTGGGCCATCGCCTACAAGTTCCCGCCGGAGGAACGCACCACCCGCCTGCTCGACATCGGTATCTCCATCGGTCGCACCGGTCGGGCCACGCCGTATGCCCAGCTCGAGCCGGTGTTCGTGGGCGGCTCCACCGTGGCCATGGCCACTCTGCACAACCAGGACCAGGTCGCCCGCAAGGACGTCCGCCCCGGCGACATCGTCATCGTGCGCAAGGCCGGCGACGTCATCCCCGAGGTCGTCGGTCCGGTGCTGTCCGAGCGTCCGGAGGGTCTGCGGGCCTGGGTGTTCCCCACCGACTGCCCGGTCTGCGGTCATCGGCTGCAGCGTCCCGAGGGCGAGGCCGATCACCGCTGTCCGAACCTCACCTGCCCCGCCCGCGTCGCCGGGGCCATCGAGCATTTCGCCTCCCGCGGCGCCATGGACATCGAGGGTCTGGGCGAGCAGCGCGTGCAGCAGTTCTGCGAACTCGGGCTGCTGGCCGATGTGGGCGATGTCTACACCCTCGACGAGGCCTCGCTGCTGGCCATCGACAAGTTCCAGCAGCGCTCGGCCCGCAAACTCCTCGACGCCATCGCCGCCTCCCGGTCGCGTCCGCTCGATCGACTGCTGGTGGGCCTCAACATCCGGCACCTCGCCGGGGCCGGCAGTCAGGCGCTCGCCGCCCACTTCGGACACCTCGACGCCATCGCTGCAGCCTCGGTCGAGGAACTCGCCGCCGTCGAGGGCGTCGGTGTCGTCATCGCCACCTCGGTGGCCGAATGGTTCGCCGATCCGGTCAACCGGGCCGTCATCGACAAACTGCGCGCCGCCGGGGTCAACCTCGAGGGTCCCGCCCCGTCCGAGCTGCCGCAGACCCTCACCGGACTCACCATCGTGGTCACCGGCACCCTGCCCGGCTACACCCGCGCCGAGGCCGAGGCGGCCATCACCGATCGCGGCGGCAAGTCGCCCGGCAGCGTGTCCAAGCGCACCGACGCGCTGGTGATCGGGGCCGAGCCCGGCGCATCCAAGGTCACCCGGGCGACCGAGCTCGGCATCCCCGTGCTCGATGCCGACGGATTCGAGCGGCTGCTCGCGACCGGTAGGGTGCCGACACCTGATGAGGGAGGGTCATGACCATCGAGGCGGTCATCTTCGATTTCGGCGGCGTGTTCACGTCGTCACCGTTCACCGGACTCCATCAGTGGCATGTCGATCGGGGTCTGGATCCGGCCAAGGGTCTGCGCATCGTGTTCGGCCCCTACGACCAGGACACCGATCATCCCTGGCACCGCGTCGAGCGGGGCGAGATCGCTCTCGAGGCCGCCGCCGAGCAGATCAAGGCTCTGGCCGCCGAATCCGGCATGGATCTGGATCTGCGCGACATGTTCGGCGCACTCGGCGGTGATGGCGGTGCCCGTCAGGACGTCGTCGACATCGCCCTCGACATCCGGCGTCGGGGCTTCCGCACCGCGCTCATCACCAACAACATCGCCGAGTTCTCCTCCGGCTGGCGGGCCATGATCCCGGTCGAGGAGATCTTCGAGGTCGTCGTCGACTCCTCGGCCATCGGCATCCGCAAACCCGATCTGCGCATCTACGAACTCACGCTCGCCCAGCTGGGTGTGGCCCCCGAGGCCTCGGTCTTCCTCGACGATGCCGCCGGCAACATCGAGGCGGCCCGGGCGGTGGGCATGCATGCCATCCTCGTCGGCGACGACCACACCACGGCCTTCGCCGAGCTCGACGCGCTGCTCGCTACAGCACCGTGAAGCACCAGCTGCGGCTGACCGACTGCCCCGGGCCGTCGATGGTTCGCCAGTAGGTGACCGTGGCGCAGTGGTCGCCGGTGGGCAGCGCCTCGAAATCGGAGCCGACCACCGGATTGACGGTGTACTGCCCGAGCGCGGCGACGATGGTGAGCTGGTAGTCGGGGATCGGTTTCCCGTCGAGCGCCAGCTTCGCCTCATAGCCCGGAGCCAGATCGACACCGATGGCATCCTGCTTGAGCACCTTCAGACCCGGGGCCGGGATCAGCTGCTCGATGACACCGCCGTCGAGGCTGATTGCGTTCTGCTGACTCTTCTTGAACAGCACGAACACGCACACCGCCACCACGCCCAGCAGCAGCACGATGACGAGATGACGGACCTGCAGTCGGCGCGGCGGACGAGTGGTGGGGGAGGTGGTCACGACCTCAGTCTGCCCCGCCGGTGACCGGCACGGGCAGTCGGGACGGGGCGCAGGGTGACCGAATCCGAGGGGGCCACCCACTACCCTCGGGTCGTGGCCAACTCCCGCATGCCCGACCGCGTCGGGCAGGTGCTCGGAGGGCGGTACCGGCTGCTGGCCCCCATCGGCACCGGTGCATCCGCGACTGTGTACCTGTCCGATGACGTGGTCCTGCGCCGCCGTGTGGCGGTGAAGGTCCTGCACGACGCGCTCGCCGATGACCCCTCGTTCCTCAAGCGGTTCCGGGCCGAGGCCCAGAGCGCGGCGGCCCTCAACCATCCCAACGTCATGGCCGTCCATGACTGGGGCCAGGGTGATGTCCCGTATCTGGTCACCGAGATGCTCGATGGCGGCTCGCTGCGCTCCATGCTCGACCGGGGGGCGCGCCTCGATCTCGCCCAGACCCGAGCCGTGGGGCTCGAGGCGGCCCGCGCCCTCGAGTACGCCCATCGCCAGGGGTTCGTGCATCGCGACATCAAGCCCGCCAACCTGCTCTTCGACGAGGAGGGTCGTCTCCGCATCGCGGATTTCGGCCTGGCCCGAGCGCTGGCCGAGGCGGCCTGGACCGAACCGGCGGGCGCCGTGCTCGGCACGGCCCGGTACGCCTCGCCGGAACAGGCCCAGGGAGCCACGCTCGACGGTCGCAGCGATGTGTACTCGTTGGCGCTGGTGCTCATCGAGGCCCACACCGGCGCGCTTCCCTTCGCCGCCGACACCACCCTCGGCACCCTCATGGCCCGCGTCGATCGGCCCATCCCGGTGCCGTCGGCCATGGGTCCCCTCGCCCCGGCACTGGCGGCCGCCGGCGTCCCCGATCCGGCCGATCGACCCGATGCCGGCACCTTCGCCACGATGCTGGCCGCCGCCGAGGATCTCCCGGCGGCCGCCCCACTCCCGCTGGCCGGGGTCACCACTCTCGAGCGCGGCGAGCTCGATCCCATCGAACCCACCACGCTGTTCCGACCCGCCGACGACGTCTTCGGACAGATCTTCACCGACCCCACCGTGGTCAGCGATGCCACCGGAGTGATCATCGCCGCTGATCCGGTGGGGCAGCCCACCACCCGCACCATCGAACGTCCGGCCGCGGCTCCGTCGGCGAGCGCCGCAGGACGCCGGCGGCGGCCCTCGCGCTCGGTTGTGAGTGGTCTCGTCGCGCTGCTGGTGGTCGCCGGGGTGATCGGCGCGTTCTTCGCGCTCTACCGACCCACCCATGTGCTCGGTGACTACGCCGCCATGCCCGTGGCCGAGGTCCGCGAGCTGCTGCGACGCAACGGGTTCACCGTCCAGGAGACGCCGGAGTTCTCCGAGACCGTCGAGGCCGACACCGTGATCTCCCAGGATCCGGTGGCCGGCACATCGCTCAAGGAGGGCCGCACCGTCACCCTCACCGTGTCGGCCGGACCGCCGCCGGTGCCGGTGCCCACCGATCTCGCCGGCCGCAC
>JAGWYK010000138.1 GCA_018969405.1 Acidobacteriota bacterium | reverse complement strand
ACCTACTCGGTCGAGGTCTACGCCACGAATCTCAACGGGGCCTCACCACCCTCGAACGCGCTCGATGTGACACCGCGCACCGTGCCGCCCGCGCCCACCGGGCTGGCTGCCACCGCTGGTGATGGTGAGGCCACCATCACCTTCGCCCAGGACGAGGACGGCGGCGCGCCCATCACCAACTACGAGTACAGCGTCGACAGCGGCACCTGGACGGCGTTCTCGCCCGCCGAGATCTCCTCGCCGGTCACCGTGCCCGGGCTCAGCAACAACGTGGCCGCCTCGATCCGTCTGCGGGCGATCAACGGCGCCGGTACCGGCGCCGAGTCGAGCGCGGTGAGCGTCACCCCGGTGCCCGGACCCACGCTTCCCGATGCACCCTCCAACCTGGTGGCCACGCCGGGGAACGGGACCGCCTCGTTCACCTTCACCCTCGGCGGCGATGGCGGCAGGCCCATCATCAACCACCAGTACAGCCTCGACGGCGGGATTCTCTGGACGAACTTCTCGCCCGAGGCCACCTCCGGGTCGTTCTCGCTGAGCGGTCTCACCAACGGCACCCGCTACGAGCTGGTGCTGCGGGCGGTCAACGCCATCGGATTCGGACCGGCGACCCCGCCGGTGGCGTTCACTCCGTACACGACACCAGCGGCTCCCACCGGCCTGGTCGCCACCGCCGGTGACGGCGAAGCCACCATCGCCTTCGTGCCCGGCGCCGACAACGGTTCGGCCATCACCAACTACCAGTACCGGATCGGTTCCGGCCCGTGGACATCGTTCTCCCCGGCGGAGCTGTCGTCTCCGGTGATCGTGCCCGGCCTCACCAACAACACCGCGGCGTCGATCCGCCTTCGCGCCGTCAACGCCGCCGGCACCGGCACGGCATCGAGCGCGGTCAGCGTCACGCCGGTGCCCGGCCCGACCCTGCCCGACGCGCCGACGAACCTCGTGGTCACGCCCGGCGATGGCAGTGCCACGATCACCTTCACCGTGGGTGCCGACGGTGGCAGCGCCATCACCAACCACGAGTACAGCTTCGACGGTGGTCTGTCCTGGACGGCCTTCTCCCCGGCGGTCACCACCGGGTCGGCCAGTCTCAGCGGGCTCACCAACGGCACCACCTACCGGGTGGTGCTGCGAGCGGTGAACGCGCTCGGCAACGGCGACGCCTCCGAGGCGGCCACGGTCACGCCGTTCACCGTGCCCGACTCCCCCACCGGTCTCACGCCGGCCGGCGATGACGGTGGGGTCACGATCGCCTTCGACGAACCTGCCGACAACGGTTCACCCATCACCAACTACGAGTACCGGATCGACGGTGGCGCATGGGTCCCCTTCTCGCCGGCCCAGTCCGCGTCACCGGTGGTCATCCGCGGTCTCACCAACGATGTCCGCATCGGGGTCGAGCTGCGTGCTGTCAACGCCGCCGGTGTGAGTTCCACCTCGGGCGTCGCCAACGTCACCCCGGTGGCCAAGCCCACCTGGGTGGCCACGGTTCCCGACGCACCCCTCTCGCTCGCCACCACCGTCGTGGATGGCTTCGGCGGCTCGGTCGGTGTCAACTTCGTCGCCGGGGCCGATGGTGGTTCGCCCATCCTCCACCACGAGTACAGCCTCGACGGTGGCGCCAACTGGACGGCTCTTCCGCCATCGGCCAACGCCGGGTCGTTCATCTTGAGAGGTCTCACCCTCGGCACCTCCTTCGAACTGGTGCTGCGAGCGGTGAATGCCGTGGGCGCCGGTGCCGCCTCGGAGGCGGCTCGCTTCACTCCGAGCACGGTCCCCGATGCGCCGACGATCGATTCGCACTCGGCGGGTGGTGGATCTGCCACGGTGCGATTCACTGCTGGCTCCGATGGTGGTGCGCCCATCCTCGGCCATGAGATCAGCGTCGACGGCGGTGCCTGGTTCCAGTACGAGGGTTTCGCCGATCCCGACAACCCCACCTCGTTCCAGGCGGTGGTCGGCGGGCTCACCGACGGCGTGCCCGCCTCCATCCGGGTGCGGTCCTTCAACATCGTCGGTCCCGGTGCGGCCTCGGCGCCGGTCACCGTGACCTCGGTGTCCAAGCCCTCGGCACCCACCTCGGTCACGGTCACCCCCGGTCCCACCTCGGTCACCATCACCGTGGTGCCCGGTGATGACGGGGGCGAGCCCATCACCGATTGGGAGTACACGATCGACGGCGGCGAGACCTGGATCACGGTGTCGCCGCGTCCGACCGGCACG
>JAGWYK010000137.1 GCA_018969405.1 Acidobacteriota bacterium | reverse complement strand
GTCGTCGCTGCGCTGCAGTCGGAGACGCCGGTGTTCAACGGCTACTCCTGGAACCATTCGAAGATCGTGGCCGCCGACGGGCGCATCGGGCTGGCCATGGGCATCAACCTGTGGGAGAAGAGCTACCTGCAGTCGACCAATCCGGTCACCGATGTCGGCGCACTGGTGGAGGGACCAGCAGCCGCCGGTGCGCAGCGGTTCCTCGACCAGCTGTGGACCTATGTGTGTGCGCACCCGGGCAAGGGCGTCCTGCGCTGGAACACCGTGATCGGCACATCACCGACGGTGGCCTGTCCGGCCGCGCTGACACCGGCCGCGCCGCAGGGCACCGGTGACGTCCGCGTCCTCGCCGTGGGTCGCAGCGGATACATCAGCAACGGCCGCACCTCAGGGCGGACCCCGTGGTTCCAGCCCTCGTTCCTCGATCGGTACGACTCACGATGTGTGGTGCCGCCGATTCCGAACCCGATGAACGGCGATGCCGCCTGGGACGGTCGCAATCCGAGCGACACGGCGCTGCGGGCGCTGGTGAGCTCGGCGACCACCAAGATCGTGATCGGGCAGCAGGAGATGACGCTCCCCTGCGCCACCTCATCCTCCTACGACCTCCGGCTGATCGATGCCATCGCCGCCAAGGTGGCCGCGGGGGTGAAGGTGACCATCGTGGTGTCGAACCCGAAGAGCAACATCAACACCACCGAGGACTATCTCGCCGATCCGACCAACTCGAAGACCGTGATCATGAAGCGACTCACGAAGCTGATGGGATCCAAGCAGGCGGCTCGTGATGCGGCCTGCGCCTCGCTGACCATCGCTCCGCTGCGGGTCTCGACGCTGGCCACCTGGCCGAACGGGAGTCAGCCGGCGCTGCACGGCAAGGTGATCTCCGTGGACGATGCGGCGTTCTACATCGGCTCGCAGAACGCCTATCCGAACCAGTTGCCGGAGTTCGGCTTCATCATCGAGAACACGACGGCGGCGCGGGACTTCAACCGGCTGTATCTGGACCCGATGGTGCAGTACTCGAAGGCGGCGGCGCTGCCCTGCGGCTGAGGGCCGGCGACGCCATCGACTGTTGCGCGAGTGATCGTCATCGAGGTGACGCCGGCATCAGCTCGACGATGACCCCGGTGTGGTCCGAGAGTCTCTGACCATCGAGTGCGTCGGGGATCAGCACCGGCGGGCCGGTCGAGGTCAGATCCGGTGAATGGGCGATGTGATCGATCAGCTGCGGCGCGGTCACACCGGCCGTGGGCACCTCGAACCCGCCGAGCACCTCGGCGAGAAGCTGGGCGACCCGCGCCGGTTGGGTGGTCGGCGGGATGCGCTGGTTGAGGTCACCGGCCAGCACCGTGGGTCGGTCACGACGGGCGAGTGCAGGACCGAGAGCGCGCAGGAACCGTTCGTGGTCCTCCCATCGACGCCGGTCGCGGCGGCCGTGGGTGACATGGGCTCCGCTCCAGGGCACGCACAGACCGACGATGCGCACCTCACCGAGTGAGGACTGGACCGTGCCGGCCACGAACCGTCCCGAGGGGAGCTCCTCCGAACCCAGCATGTCGATCTCGATCCATGGCCATCGGGACCACATCAGCACCTTGCGGCGCAGCGGATCCTCGACCCGATAGCCCCAGTCCGACCCGGCCTCGATGACGTACCCGCCAGTGGGCAGCAGATCCGCTCGCCCCTCGGTGAGCACGATGACGTCGGCTCCGAGAGAAGCGAGAACCGCCGCGACCGTGTCGCCGCGGGAGGTCCCCGGCGTCGCCCATTCGGTGTTCCAGGTGGCGATCCGCACCATGGGAGTCTGCCGCAGGTGGGAGTCGGCAAACTTCGGGGCACTTCGTGCGTTCTCTCCCTGGGAAGGAGATGCAGATGACACCGAGAGATGAATCCCGCAGGCACCATGACATCGACCCGGAGCTCGCCGAGGAGATCGACGATCACGCCCAGACGGCGTTCGGCGCGCTGAAGTACGGGCCCGCCCGGTTGGCCGTCGAGGAGTTCGAGTGGCTGGTCGAGATCTGGACGGAACTCGCTGGGGAGTACGACCCGCACACCATGGTGCAGCGGGCGTGGCTGGCGAAGGCACTGGTGGCCGATGACCGCCCGGAGCAGGCCGCTGTCATCCAGCGCGAACTGGTCGCTGCCCGCACCGCGGTGCTCGGACCCGACGACCCCATGACCCTCGCCATGCGCGGCCAGCTGGCCCAGACCCTCGGCCGGCACGGTGATCCGGAGGCGGCGATCGAGCTGCTCCGGCCGCTGCTCGCCGACCGCATCCGTCTGTTCGGCCCTGACCACCCGTCGGTGTTCGACACCATGGGCAATCT
>JAGWYK010000136.1 GCA_018969405.1 Acidobacteriota bacterium | reverse complement strand
TCAGTTGCCCGGCTTGAAGATCATGAGGAACAGCATCACCACGAGGATGAGGTGGCCGATGCCGGTGGACATCATGATCCGACCACGGGCCGAGGCATCACCGTCGCGGAACGCCTTGATGGCCGGTCGGGCGACCACGGCGAGCACGGCGATGAGGATGATCCACAGGATCGACGCGGTGGAGACCCACGGCGCGGCGAAGGTGAAGGTCTTGTCGCTCATGCCGACCAGACCGAAGCCGAGGATGCCGGCCAGGGCGAGTCCGGGGAGCGAGAAGCGCAGGATCGAGACGTCGAGACCGTCGGCGGCAGCCTTGTCACCCCCGGCGGTGAGACGCAGCAGCACCGGGGCCAGCCACAGCGGGGCGAAGGCCACGATGACGGCGAGGATGTGGAGCAGCAGCATGACCTTGTAGCCGGTGGAGTCGACGGAGGCGAGGACGTTCATGGTGGTCTCCCTGAGGATGGGGGCGGACCGGGGGCCCGTGTGTGTGCCCCTCAACCTACTCGCGCTACCTTCTCCACCCGTGACCACCGACGTTCCCGCCGATCTCGAACTCACCCCCCTCTCGGGCCGGACCCGCACCATCGCCGAATGGACCACCAACTTCCATCTGGCGATCGTGGCCATCGATCCGTTCACCCTGGAGAGTTCCTGGATCCTCGACACCGCCGCCCGCATCCTGGGCCGCTACGCCGAGGCCGATGTGCGCATCGCCTTCCTGGTCACGGCGTCGATCGAGGAGGCCACGCAGTTCCTCGGCCCGCTGGCCGAACGGTTCCTCGTGTTCGCCGATCCCGACCGGGCCGCAGTGCGCGCCTTCGCCCTCGAGTCACTGCCGGCGTTCGTGCACATCAACCAGCATCACCAGGTCGAGGCCGTGGCCGAGGGTTGGGAACCCGAGCAGTGGCGCGATGTCGCCACCAACCTCTCCGATCGCATGGACTGGACCGTGCCGATCATCCCCGACACCCGCGATCCCTCGCCGTTCGTCGGTTCACCGGCGCTCAGCTGAGCCAGACCTGCGCCAGCGACACCGTCGCCGCATCCTGGGCCAGTCCGGTGGCGCCGGTGCCGGTCGACCACCTGGTGAGATCGCGGACGTTCGGCCGCGCCAGGATCACCTGACGCTGCTGGACCACGAACATCATCGGCACATCCACGAACATCTGCTCCTGGATGATGCGGTAGTCGTCGACCTGTCGGGTCACGTCACGGGTGCTGCGAGCATCGGTGAAGGCCTTGGTGACGATGGGATTCACATAGCGCGTGATGTTGATGCTCACCGCCGGCTGCTCCGAGGGTGTGCCGGCGAACAGCGGCTCGTAGGCGTCGGGATGGGCGGCGGTGAATCCGACGCCGAGCGCCGACTGGTACTGCCCGGTGGTGGTGGCCTCGACCATCATGGCCGGATCGACGGGGATGAGGGTGAGGTCGATGCCCGCCTCGGCGAGCTGCATCCGCAGCATGGTGGCGACGCGGGTGAGGGTGACATCGGGAGGCACGAGCATCTGGGCGGCCACGGGCTGTCCGGTCTCGGCGACGTAGTCGGCCACCTGCCGCTTGGCCCCCTCGAGGTCGCGGGCGGGCGAGGAGTGGTCACTGAACCAGGGCGAGGTGTCGCTGATGATCCCGCGGGCGATGACGCCCTGACCGTCGAACACCTGGGTGAGGATGGCGGTGCGATCGGTGGCCATGGCCACGGCCCGGCGCGCGGTGATGCGATCGAACGGCGGACGCCCGGTGTTGAACGCCACCGACACCTTCGGCTTCTCGGCGTTGCGATCGTCGAGCACGACCACACCGCTGGTTCCCGCCGGCAGCTGCTCGATACGGGAGATCTGTCGGGGCTGGTCGATGGCGACCATGTCCACGGTGCCGTCGAGCACGGCGCTGGTGCGATCGTTGGCATCGGCGATGGTCACGAGACGCACCGCGTCGAGATGGGGAAGACCCTTCTTCCAGTACGTGGGGTTGCGCTTCAGGAACAGTGACCCGTCGAAGGCGTTGCCCTCGTAGACGAACGGACCGGTGCCGATGGGGACCGGTGAGCGACCGAGCATGGTGGCCAACGAGGCGATGGCACCGACCTTGGTGGTGAGCACCTCGGGGAAGGTCGACCAGGGCGTGGCCATGGCGACGACCACGGTCATCTCCGAGGGGGCGGTCACGAGCATCAAGGGCTTGAGCAGTTCGCCGTTGTCGGGCGACAGTCGTTGCAGGTTCAGTGCGGCGGCGACGGCGGCGGCGTCGAGCGGGGTGCCGTCGGAGAAGGTGATGCCCCTGCGCACCTCGAGGGTCCAGGCGGTGAAGGTGTCGTTCGGTGTGACACTGGAGAGCAGCTC
>JAGWYK010000135.1 GCA_018969405.1 Acidobacteriota bacterium | reverse complement strand
TCGGTGTGGTTGGCGTCCATGTCCGCGATGCGGGCGGCCTGGTCCCAGCAGCCCTTGCGCATCTCCTCGTAGGTCACCGGCAGCATCGTGCGCTCCTCGGGCTCGAAGCCCACTGCGGTGATGATGCGGCGCATCGGGACCTTGAGATCCTCGTAGCACCAGAAATCGGCGAGCTTGCCCTCGGAGGAGTTCGTGTCGACGATGTCGAAGGAGTAGTTCATGCCGTCGAAGGCCAGATTGGCCACGCGCAGACGCTCGAGGCGCGGACCGATCTCGCGGTACTTGGCGGGCAGGCGCTTGGTCCAGGTGTCGGCCGGTTCGATCACATGGTCGTCGACGCTGACGATCCTCGGGATGGGCCGCAGGGTCTCGGTACGAGTGGGATCAGGGGCGGTGATGGTCACGAGGGCTCCTCGGGGTCGGTCCGATCACTCTACGGCAGAACCTGACGACCCGTCAGGTTCTGCCGGGCCAGCGGTGGTGGGGTGCTGGCCCGACGCTCGGCCGACGGGTCGCCCGAGCGGGACATCTACCATCGGCTCGATGCTCATCGAGCGCCTCACCGGCGATGCCGTCTCCGCCCTCCGGCTGGCGGCGATCCTGCGGCTGCGGGCCGAGGTGTTCGTGGTCGAGCAGGGGATCTGCGCCAACGATCTCCTCCCCGCCATCGACTGCCTCGCCACCACCACCCACTACGCCGTGTTCGACGACGATGGGGAGGCACTCGCCTGTCTGCGCACCTACCCCCACGACGGCGCCCGCAAGATCGGCCGGGTGGCCACTGCGATGTCGCAGCGCGGTGCCGGTCTGGGTCTCGAGCTGATGGAGGCGGTCATCGCCGCCGAACCCGGCCGCCTCGTGCTGTCGGGTCAGGTGAGTGTCGAGGGGTTCTACACCCGGTTCGGGTTCCTGCGGGTGGGCGAGCCCTATGTCGAGGAGGGGATCGATCACGTGTGGATGGAGCGTTCGGGTCCTGCCCGCTGACCGCCGGGCAGAACTGTGAGCCGCTCGATCAGTTCAAGAGTTGGGCGCTTCGCTGATGTCCCCGTGCAGTCCGCTATCCATCGGGCCATAGCGACATCGAGTCTCCATCAGCAGCGCGGGATTCCTGGTGTGTAGTAGGCGTACCCGCCGTCGGGTAGAGCGACGTTCACGCCTCCGGGCGTGTTGGTCCCCATGTCGTGTACATAGGTTCCATCTGCGAGTCTGTCCCACGTGCGGTTTGTTGGGTAGGGCGTCGAACCCCACGGACTCCCGTAGGTCTGACAGCTGATAGTGATCTGAGTCCCAACTGGCAGCACTCGGAGGACCTGTGCACTGGTTGATGGGGCGGTTCTGTTGTTCAGCGCGTATCGAACGGTCGTCGCGTATCCGGACGGTGGCGGTGGCGGTGGCGGTGGTGGCGGCGGCTGTGTCGATGGGCGGTGGATGACGCCGACGACTGCGTAACCAGACCATGGCCAGGAGAGTCTTCCGCCACCGAGCGTGGCGTTCACGATCACGCTCTGGGTGTTCTGGTTCACTGTTTGCACACTTGATCCATTCACCGCGTTGACAACGGCGACGTGGCCATATGTTGCTCCGCTGAGAACAACGACATCTCCTGGATTCAGATACGTGATTTCCCCATTTCGTTGTTTGCTGAGGTTGCTTGGGGTGGTGTCATACATCGATGATGCAGCTCCGGAAGCAGCGGTGTACCACTTCGAGGAGATCCATCCCTTTGTGAGGTACAGGCGATTGATCAACTCGACGCACTGCCACATGAGTCCCGACATCACCCGCGCACCCTGCGGAGTCGTTACATAGTTGTTGCCCAGACCTCGGTCGCGTGCGTCGGGCCCGTTCGACTTCACGTCGACTCCCGCGCCGCCGAGCCAGCTCCCTCCCGAGAGCACGGTGGTTCCCGCTCGATCAAGTCGCGTGTTGGTCGCACTTGCGCCAACAGGCTCGAAAGACATCGTGGACACCAATGCCATCAGGAACACGATTGTCAGACTGCGGCGAATATTGACTGCGACCCACCATCCTGCCGATCGATGGTGTTGATTCGATGTATCGCTCCGGGTCGTCATGTACTCCGCCTATCCTCGATGCCCTGTGGAAGGGACTTGTTCTCTGCTGATTCGACGCCATTGAGTGACCGTTGTCACTATAGGCAGCGATGTGTGCTCTTCGTCTGAGGTCTCACTGGTCTCCCGGCGATTTCCGTGACAGCACGCAGTGACATGCCGCTGAAGCACCTAATCAGAGCGTGATCCCAGAACCTGACCACCCGTCAGGGGGTGGCCTACGATCCCGGCTCCGGGCCATGCGGCCCCAGACGACCCAGCCCCTGACGGAGTCGACCATGGACATGCGTTTCACCGAGGCCGAGGAGGCCTTCCGCGCCGAGGCCCGCGCCTGG
>JAGWYK010000134.1 GCA_018969405.1 Acidobacteriota bacterium | reverse complement strand
CACGGGTGCAGGCCAACGGGATGACCTTCGAATGCCTCACCGCCGGGGACTCCGGTCCGCTGGCGCTGTGTCTGCACGGCTTCCCCGACACCGCCCATGGCTGGCGTCATGTGCTTCCCGCCCTGGCCGATGCCGGCTACCGGGCCGTGGCGCCCTTCATGCGGGGCTATGCACCCTCCGATGTGCCCGCCGATGGCCGCTACCAGACCGGTGCGCTCGCACTCGACGCCGTCGCCCTGCACGAGGCCCTCGGCGGCGACGGCGATGCCGTGCTCATCGGTCACGACTGGGGGGCGCTCGCCGTCTACGCCGCCGCTGCCGCGGCCCCTGAGCGCTGGCGACGCGTGGTCGCCGCCGCCGTGCCACCGGCGCCGGCGATGGCGAGTGCCTTCTTCTCCTACGCGCAGCTCCGACGCAGCTGGTACATGTTCTTCTTCCAGCTCCCCTTCGCCGACTTCGTCGTGCCCATGGACGACCTCGCCTACATCGACTCGTTGTGGCGCGACTGGTCGCCGGGCCACGACTGCACCGAGGACATGGCCCATGTCCGGGACGCCCTCGGCAGGCCCGAGAACCTCGCCGCCGCGCTCGGGTACTACCGGGTCACCTGGGGCACCACCCCGAGCGATCCCGAGATCGACGCGCAGCAGGCCACCTGGGCGGCGGTGCCGCCGCAGCCCACGCTCTACGTGCACGGACGCGACGACGGGTGCATCAGCGTGGAGTTCGCCGAGAACGCCGCCGAGGGTCTGGCCGCCGACTCGAGGGTGCACATCATCGAGGACGCCGGCCATTTCGTGCAGGTCGAGCGACCCGCCGAGTTCACCCGGGTGGTGCTGGAGTTCCTCGCCGAGTGAGCATCACGGCAGCCTGAGCGAACCGTCGGCGCCGGTCACGGCGAGTCCGTCGCGCACCAGCGAGGCCGCCGCCCGTCGGGCCTCGGCGTCGCCGTCGACCCGATCGGTCCAGCCACAGGCCGTGGTGAGGTCCGCCGGCATCAGCGCCACGCCGCTGCGCAGGTGGTCGAGCAGACGGGCCCGCCCCTGACGGAACGACCCCTCGAAGCGACTCTGCCCCGCCGACACCCCGGCCGATCCGATCGCCGGATCGGGCGAGGGCGATCCGGCGGCGACCCAGGCACATGAGGAACGCGCCGGACATCGGTCGCAGGTCGGCGACCGCTTGGTGCAGATCAGCGCCCCGAGATCGAGCATGGCCTGGTTCCACGCCCAGGACCGATCCTCGGGCACCAGCGAATCGGCGACGCGCTGGGCGAGCGCAGGGGTGAGGCGCTGACCCATCTGGCGCGCCAGCACGCGACCCACATTGGTGTCGACCACCGCAGCGTCGCGTTCGAACGCGAAGGCGAGGACGGCCCGGGCCGTGTACGGACCGACACCGGGCAGGGCCAACAGGCTCGCCAACTCGTCGGGGAACACACCGTCGTGCTCCTCGACCACGACCACCGCCGATCGATGCAGATTGACCGCCCGACGGTTGTACCCGAGACCGGCCCACTCGGCGACCACTGCACCCACACCGGCCTCGGCGCAGGCGGCGACGGTGGGGAACCGTTCGAGGAAGCGGCGATAGCGCGGAACGACACGCGCCACCTGGGTCTGCTGGAGCATCGACTCAGACACCAGCACCGCCCAGGGATCTCGGGTGCGGCGCCAGGGAAGATCCTCTCGCCGACCCGATGCCCAGAGGAGCACCGGGTCGACGGCGAGATCGATCATCGACGGGACGGTGAGGGAGCGTCGGCGGGAGCGACTCAGTCCTCGGAGAACACCTCATCGGTGTACGGCAGTCCCCGCACCGGGGCGAACTCGCGCTTCCAGACCATGACACGGCGACGGAAGTAACAGACCTCCTCGGAGCGCTGGTTGATGCCCTTGGTCTCGACGGTGACGATGCCCCGCTTGCCGTCGGAGGTCTCCTTCTTCTCGAGCACCCGGGTGACGGCGTAGATGGTGTCGCCGTGGAAGGTGGGCTTGGCGTGCTTGAGGGTCTCGATCTCGAGATTGGCGATGGCGGCGCCGCTGACATCGGGGACGCTCATGCCCAGCACGAGGGAGTAGACGAGATTGCCGACCACCAGCGCCTGGCCCATCGGGGATTCGTTCTCGGCGAACCAGTTGTTGGTGTGGGTCGGATGATGGTTCATGGTGATCATGCAGAAGAGATGATCGTCGGCCTCGGTGATGGTCTTGCCGGGCCAGTGGCGGTACACATCACCCACCTCGAAGTCCTCGAAGTGGCGGCCGAAGGGGCGGTCGTGGGTAGTCATGGAAGGCACTCTACCGACTGGGCCTCCGGCGGCTACTGGTGGGTAACATCGCCGCCATGACCACTCCCGACCTCACCGCTGCCGCTGCCATCGTCGACGCCGCCCACGATGTCGTCGACGCCGCCATCCGTCGTCTCGCC
>JAGWYK010000133.1 GCA_018969405.1 Acidobacteriota bacterium | reverse complement strand
AGGGCGAGGTCCATGACCTTGTGGATCTTCTCGGCGAAGACCTCGCCGAGGGCCCCGCCGAACACGGTGAAGTCCTGGGAGAACACGAACACCTTGCGGCCGTCGATGGTGCCCCAGCCGGTGATGACACCATCGGTGTACGGGCGCTCCTCGATGCCGCTCTCATGGGCCCGGTGGCGGGCCAGCATGTCGAGCTCGTGGAACGACCCCTCGTCGAGCAGGTACTCGATGCGCTCCCGGGCCAGCATCTTGCCCTTGGCGTGCTGGCGCTCGACCGATCGCTCGGAACCGGCATGGAGGGCTTCCTGCTTGCGCTCGGCGAGATCGGCCAGGCGCTGCGTCATGGGGTGTTCGGACATGGCGGCAACACTACCGACGCGGGGCGGGGGGCTCCGAATGCAGCGACCGGTCCCCCGGCGAGGTCCGGATCGCCGAACCGGGCCGGCGGATTCGGAAAATCTCCGCCAAATCGGGGGTGGAGGGGGTGACCCGGCCCGAACCGTGCCCTAGCCTGAGCACAACGTTCATCGCGAACCGCTCTCATACGGATACGTCCGGGAAGGAAACCCATGGTGCTCGCGGAAATCATCGGATGGGACATCGTCATCGTCCTCGCCATCATCGCCCTGCTCTTCGGCGGAGCGAAGCTCCCCAAGCTCGCCCGCTCGATCGGCTCGGCCAAGGGCGAGTTCGAGAAGGGCCTGCGCGAGGGCGAAGCCGCCTCCGCCCCGGCCAAGACCGAGGAGACCAAGACCGACAGCTGATCCTCGATCGATCAGGCAGCACCCCACCGATGGCCGCTCACCGAGCGGCCATCGCCCGTTCCAGGCGCTCGATCATGCGGGTGGCATCGATGCGGGCGGCCAGCGCCGCGAACTCCGGCGTGGGACCGCTCCAGCGCAGTTCATCCACCGAGGTCATCGTGGGGGCATCGGTGACGATGGTGGCGATGCGACGGAACAGCAGCGCCAGTTCCATCTGCTCGTTGAGCGTGGCCGAGAGTCTGGCCGCACCGCGCACCTGCACATCCCAGTCGGCGACATCGCTCGGGATGTTCTCGATGTGCCCGTAGCGGGCCAGCACCGCGGACGCCGACCTGGCCCCCCAACCGGGCAGGCCGGGGAAACCATCGGAGGTGTCACCCATCAGGGCCAGATAGTCGGGGATCGATTCCGGGGGCACGCCGAACTTGTCGATCACACCCTGCCGGTCGATCAGCAGCCCCTTGCGCCGGTCGAGCTGCACGACACGATCGTCGACGACGCACTGGCCGAGATCCTTGTCCGGGGTGCAGATGATCACCTGCTCGACCCGATGGTCGGCGGCGGCGACGGCGGCGGCGGCCCCGAGACCGTCGTCGGCCTCATGTTCGATCATGGAGAACACGGTGAACCCGGCGGCCCGCAGCACATCGTCGAGGAGCGGGAACTGATCGCCCAGCTCGGGGTCGAGCTCCTCGCCGGTCTTGTAGCCCTCGTAGAGATCGTTGCGGAAGGATTCCACGGTGCGGTCGGTGGCGATGCCGAGATGGGTCGCCCCCTCCTCGATCATGCCGATCATCGACGACAGCACCCCACGGGTGGCCGCCACCTCGAGGCCTTCGGCGGTGACATGGGAGGGCAGAGCGAAGTGATGACGGAACAGCTCATAGGTGCCGTCGACGAGATGCACACGCATGCGATGAGCATCGCACAGTCACCATGGCGGGCCTAGCCTCGCCCCATGGCGACCGACACGACCGAGACACGACTCCGCAACCTGCGCACCTGGAACATCGGAGTGGGTGGGCTGCATCTGCTGCAGGGCGTCGTGATCCTGCTCATCAGCACCTCCTTCGCCATCCCGGTGGTGGCCATCGTGCAGACCGGCCCGCCCGGGGCCGAGAACTCCCTGTCGGTGAGCCGGCAGTTCTTCGAGTTCAACTTCCCCATCGCCATCGCCGTCTTCCTGTTCCTGGCCGCCGGCGACCACCTCCTCATGGCCGCGCCCCGCATCCGCGACTGGTACGAGGCCAACCTCCGCCGCGGCATCAACTACGCCCGTTGGATCGAGTACTCGGTGAGCGCCTCGATCATGATCCTGCTGATCGGTCTGCTCAACGGCATCAACAACCTCTACGCCATGATGGCCATCTTCGGCGTGAACGCCGCCATGATCCTGTTCGGGCTGGTCATGGAACAGGTCAACCGCGACCGCTCGTCGGTCACCTGGTGGCCGTTCATCTTCGGCTGCATCGTCGGCATCGTGCCGTGGATCGCCATCACCTTCGCCCTCATCACCGCCGCCACCGACAGCACCACCATCGGTGGTGTGGCCGCCAACCCCGACGGGGTGCCCCCCTTCGTCTACGGCATCGTGATCTCGTTGTTCCTGCTGTTCAACTGCTTCGCCCTCAACCAGTTCCTGCAGTACCGGGGCCGCGGTCGCTTCGCCGACTA
>JAGWYK010000049.1 GCA_018969405.1 Acidobacteriota bacterium | reverse complement strand
ATCAGCTGCGTCGAAGGCATCGGGCGCCAGTGTCGACGGTGGCCGAGCGGCTGCGGTGGTCGATGTCGGATCCTCCGACATCGACGGAGCGGTGCCACCCGATCGTTCGGGACCCGCCGAGCAGCAGACCGTGAGCAGCGTCGCGCCGACCACGAACGTCAGCATCGGCACGACCCGTCGGACCGGATGCACGGCGCTCACCGATCAGCCGGGAAGATCGCGGAGATGAGCGACCTCGTTGAACCCGTGCAGCACACCACCACGGGGTGTGGTGCCGATGCGGGTGATGGAGGCCGTGGCCACCCACAGCCGCCAGGCGACCAGATCGTCGACCCCGAGGGCCCAGCAGGTGGCGGCCTTGATGGGTGAGACATGGGTGACGATCACCGTGGTGCGATCGGCGGCCGAGCCGTCGGCGATGAGCTCGTCGAGGGCCTGGCGGACCCGGTCCCCCAACTGCCGCAGGGACTCACCTCCCGGAGGGGCGAAGTCGAGATCGGTGCGCCAGGCCTGCCAGGTCTCCGAAGCGATCTCCCCCAGCGGGCGGCCGTCGTAGTCGCCGTAGTCCAACTCGATCCACCGATCGTCGATGATCGGTTCGATGCCGAAGGCCGCGGCCGTCTCCCGGGTGCGCTGCAACGGGCTGCAGATGACTCGATCGACATGGGTGAACGATGCGGCCATGGCCTCGGCCTGGGCGCGACCGAGATCGTCGAGGGGCGGATCGATCCGACCCAGCAGCAGACCGGAGGCGTTGTGGTCGGTGCGACCGTGACGGACGATGTGGAGCACGCGTGGTTCCTAACGGTTGGGGGGTGAGGCGGCGGCCCGGTTGAGATGTCCGGTCCGCAGGAATCGGTCACGGGTGGTGCGATCGCCGAGGTCGAAGGCTCGCCAGGACCAGACCAGACATGCTGCGCCGACCAGTTCGAGCAGCACTGCGACCCCGAAGGAATGTCCGAACTCGGGCAACCCCTGCCACTGCTCCCCCGACCCGATGGTCAGGCCGAGGAACGGGAACCAGAACACCTCGGTCCGGGCCCAGATGCCGTCGAGCACGAGATGCATGAGCATCCCGATGGCCAGGCCGATCCAGCGGCGCCGCACGAGGCGACGGCGCTGGGTGGCCAGCATGATCACGGTGAGCAGCGCCACCGGGGCGAGCAGCGTGTGCAGCAGGCGCGGGCCGCCCAACACGAACTCACCCACCGGCAGGATCGAACCCAGCATCACCAGCCGGTAGTCGAGGGCGGGGGTCCGGAACACCCACCACACGAACACGAAACTGACACCGGCGAACCAGAGGATCATCGGACCAGCAGACAACCGCAGTCGGGACAGTGCACGATGGCATCGGCGGGCTGACGTCGCAGTTGGTCGACCTCGGCCGCCGCCAACGAGATATGGCAACCCATGCAGGTCGCCCCGGAGAGTCGGGCCACCGCCACTCCCCCGTGCAGCGGACGGAGCCGCTCGTACTCGGCGACCAGATCGGCGGGCACCCTGCTGACGAGCCCGGCCCGATCGGCGACGACATCGGCGAGTTCCGCATCGAGCTCAGCCTCGTGCTCCGCGAGGGTGACGCGCACGCGCTCGATCTCAGCGCCGATCTCGAGCAGGGTCGCCTCCTCAGCGGCGAGGATCTCGTCGAGCGGTTCGATCTGCTCCATCACCTCCAGCACCTCGTCCTCGAGCGCCGACCGACGTCGCTGCAGGGATTCGAGATCGGCCTGCAGCGCCTGGGCCTCCTTCGGTGAGGTGAGCGACGAGCCGTAGAGCTGCGCATCGACGGAGGTGATCTTGGTGGAGATGGTGGCGATCTCGTCCTCCAACCGTTTCTGCTCGCGTCCCAGTCCGGCCCGCTGGTCGGCCGGTTCGGCCAGCGCGCGGCGGCGTTCCGCCACGGACTGCTCGAGACGGGTGATCTCGGCCCGTTCGGGCAGTGTGGCCCGACGATGGCGCAACTGGTCGGCGGTGGTGTCGTTGGCCTGGAGGTCGAGGAGATGGTCGAGGTCGCTCACGCTCAGATCTTCCTCCATGGGGGCGCCGAGCGCCTGATCAGTCGCGGGGCCAGTCGACGGGGCGCTTCTCGACGAAGGCCCGCATCCCCTCGATCATCTCAGGGGTCATGATCGAGCGTCGGAACAGCTCAACATCCACCCGGGGCAGGCGGGCGTTGAGATCGGCCTTGACCGCAGCCCGTGCCTGCGGGCCGGTGAGGCTGATCTGCTCGAGCACCCACTCGACATGTTCGGCCAGCTGTTCATGGGGGACGACCCGGCCCACGAGCCCGGCGGCCTCCGCCTCGGAGGCCGTGATCTCGGCGGCGGTGAAGAACAGATAGCGGGCCCGGGCCACGCCGACCGCTTCGGCGAGTCGGGCCGCCATGAACGCATCGGGGATGCCGCGCAGCAGCTCGGGGATGCGGAACCGAGCCTGGTCGGAGGCGATGACCACATCGCAGTGGAGGGCGATGTCGATGCCGCCGGCCTGGCACATACCGTTGATGGCCGCCACCCAGATCTTGCGGCAGCGTTCGATGTGTCGGAACGGGAAGTTGTCGGTCGGATCCCATTCGGAGCCGATGCCCTCGGGATCCTCACTGTTGCCGGCCATGTCGCCACCGACCGCGAACCAGCGGTCGGTGCCGGTGAGGCACACGGCGTCGAGCTCGGGCTGACCATCGGCCCAGATGGCGGCGCGTTTGAGGGCCCGGTACATCTCCTGGGTGAACGAGTTGCGACGTTCGACGCGGTCGATGCGCAGGTGCAGAGCTCGGCCGCGCACCTCGGCATGGATGAAGCGGGTGCCGAACTCCGGCGGCGTGATGATCGGATCGCTCATGTCAGTCCGTACAGCGACGCTGCGGTGTTCCACAGCACATCGGCGGTGATGGTCGGATCGAGATCGGACAGCACACGGCTGGCGTACTCCCGGGGTCGTTGGGCCGCGGTGCGCGGTCCGGGATGCTGACAGGTGGGATGCGGGTAGTCGGTCTCGAACATGATGTTGGCCGGGAACCGTTCGATGGCATTCCGCGCCACCTCCTCCTCGAACCAGAAGCAGCCGTAGATCTGGCGCTGGAAGTACTCACTCGGCAGCAGGTCGTACTCGGGGTGCTCGTCACCGATGCCGCCGTTGCGCCACTGCCAGTCGAAGGTCTCGATGGCCCCGGGGATCCAGCCCACTCCCGACTCGACCGACACGAAGCGCAGATCGGGGAACCGATGACAGATCCCTCCGAAGATGAGATCGGCCACACAGCGCATGTTGTCGAGGAAGATCAGCGAGGAGACCTTGGCGAAGTTGGTCATCCACCCCATCTCAGCGGCGTCGGTGAACTGGGTGCCCATGGAGCCTCCCCCGACATGGAAGTTCACCGGGATGCCCGCCTCCTGGGCTCGCGCCCAGATCGGATCCCAGTGCCGATGGGCGAGCGGTGGCTGTCCGTAGTCGGCGGGCTGGTTGCAGAAGTTGATGGCCCGATGGCCGTTGGCGAGACACCGCTCCATCTCGTCGATGGCGAGGTCGAGGTCCCAGAACGGCAGCGCGGTGATGGCGATCAGACGGTTCGGATCCGCGCTGCACCAGTCGGTGAGGAAGTCGTTGTAGGCCCGCACGCACTGGGCCACGAGTTCACGATCGCCGAGGCGCAGGAAGTAGCCGTTGCCGAAGCCGCCGACGTTGGGATAGAGCACCTGTGCATCGATGCCCTCGGCGTCCATGAACGCCAATCGGGCGTGCGGATCGAGCATGGACGGAGCGATCTCCTCGAAGGTGCGCGGGGTCGACAGCGGCATGATGCCGTCCCAGCCCGCCATGGAGTAGTAGCCCGGGGCCCCGAGCCGCTCGCCGTCGGCCATCCAGGTGTCGACACCGTCGATGCGCTCGACATGGGGCACCAGGTCGTGCTTGCTGGCGGGGAACGACCGGGTCCAGGTGTCCGGGGGTTCGGTGAGATGGGTGTCGACATCGATCACTCGGAACTGATCGAACAGGTCGGTCATGGTTCAGACTCCTTGGGGTCGGGTGCCGATGACACCGGTTGACTCGAGGGCGGAGAGCTCCTCAGCGGATCGGCCGAGCAGACCCCCGAGGATCTCGCGGTTGTGCTGGCCGATGGTGGGCGCCGGGGTGCGCACCCACCGATCGACGCTGGCGTAACGGAACGGCATCGTCGGCGTGCCATGGGAACCCACGACCGGATGATCGACGGTCTCGAAGAAGCCGCGGGCGATCATCTGCTCATGGAACGAGGCCCGTCGATGGTCGCGGGCGGCGGCGACGGGGACTCCCGCTTCTCGCAGTCGATCGACGACCTCGTCGACGGTGCGGGCCCCGACCCACGCGCCGATCCGTTCGTCGAGGCGGTCCTCGTGGGCGCGTCGCCCGGTGACGGAGGCGAGACTCGGATCGGCGAGGAGGTCCTCGAGACCCATCACCCCAGCCAGCGCCGACCACTGCGCATCGGTCTCACAGGCGATGGCCACCCAGCGTTCTCGGCCGGCAGCGGCGTAGAGGTTCTGCGGCGCCGCTGTCGGTCCCCGGTTGCCCATGCGTTCCACCATCACCCCATGCGCGCTCCACTCGATCACCGGCTCCGCGGCGATGGCGAGTGCGGCATCGAACATCGGCGCCTCGACGAGACATCCGAGGCCCGTACGGTCACGTCGCTCGAGCGCCACGAGCGTGGCGAACACCGCGTGCTGGCCACCGTTGGGGTCACAGGGTCCGCGCTGGATGCGGGGTTGATCCTCCAGATGACCGGTCATCCAGGCCAGACCGGTGATCTGTTCCATGGTCTGGGCGAAACCCGGTCGATCGCGCCAGGGCCCGGTGAGTCCGAACGCCGGCATCCTCACCATGATCGCTTCGGGGTTGGCAGCATGGATCACCTCCCAGTCGAGATCGAAGTTCTCGAGCACCCGGGGGGTGAAGTTCTCGATGACGACATCGGCGCGTTCCACCAGCTCGAGAAGCAGCGAGCGCCCTTCGGGCCGCCCGAGGTCGAGGGTGAGACCCTTCTTGTTGGTGTTGGCCGAGAGGAAGAACGCCGAGTACTCCCACCACTGATCACGGCCGTAGAACAGACCACCGACGGTGCGCATGGCGTCCATGCGTCGGGTGGACTCCACATGGATGACCTCAGCGCCGAGGGCGGCGAAGGTGGCCGCCGCCGACGGACCGGCCCACCAGGCGGTCAGGTCGACCACGGTGAGACCGGCGAGGGGCAGCGGCGGTTCACCGACGGGATCGGGGCGGGGACGACGAGTCGGCATCGGATGGCCGTCGTGGGCGCCGATCTCCGGTGCCGGGGTGGGCGTCGGCACGGGCTCGCCGTCGATGGTGAAGGGCCGATGCGGCATGACGAACTCACCGAGCGGATCAGCGATGAACACACCGCGTGCGACGGCGTGCTCCAGCTCGACCACCGAACGGCCGTCGGCCACCGGGGCCACCGGGATGCGCAGCGCAGCGGCCCGTTCCACGATGTCCGCAGTGGTGTGCCTCGAGGTCCAGTCGCGCACCAGCGCGTTCCACTCCTCAGCGCGAGCCAGTCGGGCGCCGAGGAGCGCGAACTCGCCACCTTCGAGCAGATCCGGGCGCTCGATGAGGATGCAGAAGCTCTCCCACTGCTCGCGGGTGTTGGTGTTGAACCCGACCCAGCCATCCAGCGTGGGTTCGATGGAGGGGATCTCGACGCTGCGGGCCGGTCGGTCGGGATCGATGTCGGGACGACCATGGAGAGCATCGAACAGATCCGCGAAGGTGGTCGCCGTGAGATTGGCGACCTCGAGCAGCGAGACATCGATGGACTCCCCATGGCCGGTGGCCCGGGCCCGGCGCACCGCCGCGAGTGCACCGGCCGCGGCATAGGCGCCGGCCACCCACTCGACGCTGCGGCCACCCATCTGCACCGGCGGGAACTCCACCACACCCCGGATGGCGAGGGCACCGCTGTCGGCCTGGAGGGTGAACTCGGTGGCGGGCTGGTCCACGCAGGGGCCCTCGGTGCCATAGGGGGTGATGGCCACCACGACGGTTCCCGGGGGGACCTCGACCGCCTCCCCGGCGGTGATCACCAGGTCGGCGCCGACGCACAGCTCGGCGATCGTGGCCGCGTTCGACCCCTCCCCCGGGGCCGAGACCGATCGCTGTCCGTGGCGCAGGTAGCGGAACAGCGCCCGGTCGACCCCCGGCGATGCGACTGCGGGATCCTCATCGCCGGGGCTCGAGGAGCCGCCGGCGGTCGGCCAGTGCCATCTCCGCATCGGGTCGCCCCCGGCCGGCTCGACCCGGGTGACCACGGCCCCGGCATCGGCGAACAGCTTGGCGCAGTACGCGCCGGGGATGCCGACCGACAGGTCGACCACCACCACCTCATGGAGTTCCCCGGGACGTCCGTTCATCATTCCCCCTGCGACCGGAGACCGTAGCGTCCGCTCCGCGCCGAGCGCGCCGGTGGCGAGCGGCCGGAATCTCCCACGAATCATCCGCCGCGACCGGAGATCGGGTCCGGAGCACTCCTACAATCAGGGGATGCGCGGTCTGAGAAGGTCCCCCGTCCCGTCCTCCCGCCGATCACCCCTGGCGATCCTGCTCGCAGTGGGAGCGCTGCTGCTGTCCACCCTGGCCGCTCCGGTGCTCACCTCCGTGGCGCCGGCAGCCGCGGATGTCGTCAAGTACGCCAACGACGACCGCGGCACCGGTTGGTACCCCGACCAGACCGGGCTCACCCCGGCCACGGTCTCCTCCGGCAACTTCGGACGCATCTGGGACACCGCCCTCAACGGTTCGGTGTTCGCCCAACCGCTCGTGGTCGGCAACACCGTGTTCGTCGGCACCATGTCGAACTGGATCTACGGCCTGAACGCCACCACCGGCGCCATCAACTGGTCGCGCTATCTCGGCCCGGTCTGGAACGCTCAGGACCTCGGCTGCCCCGACGCCTCGGGTGTGGGAGTGCTCGGCACCCCTGTCGTCGACGCAGCGACCAACCGCGCCTACTTCTTCCGCAAGACCTACGCCAACGGCACCTCGGGTCCCGGTGCGTACTTCGCCCACGGCATCGACCTCGGCACCGGTGCCGAGCTCCCCGGCTTCCCGGTGGCCATCATCGGCTCGGCCGCCAACGATCCGAACACCCCGTTCAACCCCACCACCGAGCTGCAGCGTCCCGGCCTCATCCTCCACGACGGGGTGTTCTACGCAGCCTTCGGTGGCCTCTGCGACCACCCGATCTACCAGGGTTGGATCGTGGGTGTGTCCACCACCGGTCGCATCAGCACGATGTGGACCAACATGCCGAACCAGGAGGGCAGCCCCGGCGGCGGCATCTGGCAGTCCGGCGGCGGTCTCATCTCCGATACGCCCGGCCAGTTCCTGTTCGCCAGCGGCAACGGCTACGTGCCCAACGCACCGGTCGCCGGCAAGACCCCGCCGAACACCCTCGGCAACGCCATGACCCGGGTGGTCGTCCAGCCCGACAAGACCCTGAAGGCCACCGACTTCTTCATGCCCTACGACGCGCCGGCGCTCAACGACATCGACGCGGACCTCGGCTCGGGCGCGCCCATCCTCCTGCCCCCGCAACACTTCGGCACCCAGACCTACCCGAACCTGGCCCTCCTGTCAGGCAAACAGGGCTATCTGTACGTGATGAACGCCAACGATCTCGGCGGGTACCAACAGGGTCCCAGCGGGTCGGACAAGGTGATCAACCGTCTCGGCCAGTTCGGCGGTCTCTGGTCGAAACCGGCGGCCTGGCCCGGCAACGGCGGGTACGTCTACATGGTGCCCTCCCAACGGCCGATGGTGGCACTCAAGTACGGCCTCGACGGCAGCGGCAAACCCACCTTCAGCAAGGTGGGCGAGACGGCCGACTCGTTCGGATTCCGATCCGGTTCCCCCGTGGTCAGCTCCGTCGGCACCACCTCCGGTTCGGCGCTGGTCTGGACCATCTGGAACGGTGATCTCCTGGGGAAGAACGCCCAGCTCCGGGCCTACGATCCGGTCCCGGTCAACGGTGTGGTGCGGCTGCGCTGGTCGTTCCCGATCGGCACCTCCGCCAAGTTCACCAGTCCCGTGATCGACAACAACCGCGTGTTCATCGGCACCGGCGACGGCCGCGTGCAGATGTTCAGCTACCCCACCGACTCCCTGTTCGACTCCGCATCGGTGTCGTTCCCGCGCACCACGGTCAACACCAGTGCCACCCAGTCGCTGGTGCTCACCGCCAAGAAGCCGGTCACCGTCACCGGGTTCAGCACCTCCTCGACCGCCATCACCACCGGCACCCCCTCAGCGACCCTCCCGGTGAGCCTCAACACCGGTGACACCCTCACCGTGCCGGTGACCTTCACCCCCGGCAGCGTGCGCATCTACGCCGAGACGGTCACGGCGACCACCAACTCGGTCCCCATCAGCTTCGGGGTGAGCGGCACCGGCCAGTACGCCACGGCGCGTCTCGAACCCGATCCCAACAGCACCCACATCAGCTTCGGCGGCGTGGCCCTCGGGTCCAGCGACGTCACCGCATCGGTCACCCTGCGCAACACCGGGGCACAACCGGCGACCATCACCGGGGTCAACCTGCCGTCCCTGCCCTTCCAGATCAACGGCGCTCCGACGGTGGGCTCGGTGCTGGATCCGGGTGATGAGATCACGGCCACCGCGGTCTACAAGGCCACCTCCCTCGGTCTGCACGCCGACGAGTTCTCCGTGACCAGCACCGGCGGCACCGCCGAGGTCTCCCTCTCCGGCATCACGGGAACGCCGCCGCAGTTGAGTCTCAGTTCCACGCTCGTCACCCCGCCCGACTCCATCGAACTGGGCCGGCCGGTGAAGCTGTCGGTCACCCTCACCAACACCGGTGGCACGGCGCTCATCATCAATCGGTCGAAACCGCCGACGAAGACCGGCTTCAGCGTGGTGGACTACGTCCCCGAGGGGGAGGTGCTCCAGGCCGGGGAATCGGTCACCGCCTCGGTCATGGCGACCCCCCGGGTCCTCGGACAGAGCTCTGACGTCTGGGAGTTCAACGGCAACGACGGTGGTGGCGTGCGCACCGTGACCTTCCGGGTCACCGGCGTGGCCGCCGCCACCCCGACCCCGATCACCGGCGCCGGCTGGACCCGCAACGGTGAGACCGCCGTGGTCGGCTCCGAGGTCGTGCTCACCACCGCCGCCAAGACCTTCGCCTCCGGCAACACCATGTGGACCCACCCGGTGGCCATGCGCAACCTCGTGGTCTCCTTCGACATGTACTCGGGCCAGCCGGGCAAGGCGGTCGGTGGGGAGGGCATCGCCTTCTTCTTCGGCGAGGTCGACCAGGTCGACGTGAACCAGAAGGGCCTTGCCGGCAACGGATTCGGGTTCGGCGGGATCGCTGCGCAGGGCATCTGCTTCGACACCTACCAGAACCCCCGCAAGGAGATCTCCGGGAACTTCGTGGCGGCCTGCACCCCCATGAACGGCGTCATGGTCCTGCGCGGGGCGAAGGACCTCGCCAGTCCCATGCGCAACAACACCCGCCGGGTCACCATCGCGTTCGGCGAGATGGTCGGCGTGGTGTCCATGGACGGCGTTCCCGTCGCCAAGTTCACCTTCCCCAACCTCTCGGAGTTCGCCACGATCGGCTTCGGGGCCAGCACCGGGCCCGGCAACCATCTCGACATCCACAAGGTCTCGAACGTGAGCATCACCAACGTCGCCGAGAATCCGACCCTCAACAACTTCAGCCCGCGTCTCGGCGGGTGGCAGATGAACGGTGAGGCCACCCCGTGGCTGAACGGATTCAAGGTCACCAACCCCTCACGCAACACCCTCAACGCCGACACCGTCGGCTCGGTGTTCTACGGCGAGCCGCTCACCGGATCGATCACCGCCGAGTTCGATGTCGATCTGCGCGGGCAGTCGGCCGGCGGGGCCACCACCTTCGCCATGCTGGATGCCGACAGGTTCCGACCGTTCTTCGTGGGCGGACCCGGATCGGGACAGGGCTGGTCAGGTGGATCAGGGGTGATCGTCTCGTTCGACACCGTCAAGAACCTCAACGATCCGTCGAACAACTTCATCGGCATCACCAACTCCTCGGCCCTCCAACCCACCTGGCTGGCCACCACCACCTCCATCCCCAATCTGCGAGCCAAGACCTACCGGGCCAGAGTCACCGTGACCCCCACCCAGATCACCGTGTCCCTCGACGGCGTCCAGGTCCTGCAGACGGCGGTGACCGTCCCCACCCGCTACTTCCCGGGCTTCACGGCATCGCGCGGTCTGCTGCGTGGAGCCCACGTGGTCGACAACATCGCCATCACCCGGAACTGATCGCCGATCCCAGCGCATCTCCGAGTTCCGACCCGTGCTGCGCCGTCGAGATCGCTCGCGTCCATCATCTCCTCCTCCGGAGGCCGGCCCGTCGGTGGCACTGGCCGGCGCCGGGATGATCTCGATGATCCACGCCATCGCCGCCCGGGCGGCCGGCCTCCCGATCCTGGCCGTGGCGTCGCGGACCGAGGCTCGGGCGGCCGAACGGGCGGAGCAGATCGGCTGCCCGGCGGTGGCCTACGCCGATCTTCCTGCAGGGGCTGACGTGGTCGTCGTGGCCACTCCACCGGCGCTCCACACCGAGCAGACCATCGCCGCACTGGCCGCCGGCGCCTCGGTGCTGGTCGAGAAGCCACTGGCCACCACCCTCGCCGAGGCCGATGCCATCGTCGAGGCCGCAGCCGACGCCGCGGGCCATGTGATCTACGCCGAGAACCAGGCCTTCGCTCCGGTGGTCAGCCGGGCGCTCGGGCTCATCGCCGAGCTCGGTCCGCTCGAGTACCTCGAGGTCCGAGCGCTCTCACCCCGACCGACCTGGGGGGACTTCCTCAGTCCGACCTGGGGCGGGGGGTGCCTGTTCGACCTCGGTGCCCATCCGATCGCCCTCGCCCTGCTCATGGCCGGAGACGATCCTGCGGTCTCGGTGACTGCGCGTCTCGAACGCTCCCCGGACATCGAGGTCGATGATCTCGCCGTGGTCGAGCTGCAGTTCGCCTCGGGTCTGCGGGCCCGTCTCGAGGTCAGCTGGCGGGACACCAGCACCACCTGGGACCTGCAGGCCTCCAGTGACATCGGGGTGGTCCGGGCCGAGCTGCTGCCCACCGTCGGCCTCGAGCGGGACGGCGAGCCGGTGGGCGTCACCCGGGCGCCGTCCGAGGTCGATCAGTTCGTGCACGATCTCGGCTACATCGAGCAGCTGCGCGAGGTGCGTCGTGTCGTCACCGGCCGAGCGCCATCGACCTCGACCCCGATCGACGCGTCCTTCGGGCGCCATGTGCTCGAGATCATCTGTGCCGCGTACGCGTCGGCCGGCGCCGACGCGCCGGTGGACCTGCCCTTCACCGGTTCTCGCGCTCTGACACCCCACGAACTCGCCCAGTAACCTGCGCTGATGCCCGACCGCATCCGGCGGGGTCGCCCGACGGCCTGCGTCTCCATCGTCCTGCTGCTGCTCGGCTCCCTCATCATCACTGTGGGCGACGCTGTGCCGGCGTCCGCGGCGGTCACCAAGTACGCCAACGACAACCGGGGCACGGGCTGGTACCCCGGCCAGACCGGGCTCACCCCGGCCGTGGTGTCCTCGGGGAACTTCGGTCGGATCTGGGACACCAAGGTCAACGGATCGATCTACGCCCAGCCGGTGATCAACAACGGCACGGTCCTCATCGCCACGCTCTCCAACTGGATCTACGGGCTGGACTCGACCACCGGTGCGATCAAGTGGTCGCGGTTCCTGGGCACTCCGTGGAACCCCTTCGACATCAACTGTCCCGACCTCTCACCGACCCTCGGCACCGTCGGCACCCCGGTCATCGACGCGGCGACGAACCGCGCCTACTTCTTCACCAAGTCCTACGCCTCGGGCAACGCCGGACCCGCCGCGTACACCGCCCATGGGATCGACCTCGAGACCGGGGTCGAGCTCCCCGGTTTCCCCGTCGCCATCCGGGGCGGTGCCGCCAACGATCCCAGCACTGTGTTCAACCCCACCACCCAGATGCAGCGACCCGGCCTGATCCTGCTCGACGGAGTGGTCTACGCCGCCTTCGGCGGGCACTGCGACCACCCCGTGTACCAGGGCTGGGTCGTCGGTGTGACCACCTCGGGATCGATCAGCACCATGTGGACCAACCAACCCCGCCAGAGCGGCAATCCCGGCGGCGGGATCTGGCAGTCCGGCGGGAGCATCGTCTCCGACGGTCCCGGCCAGCTGCTGTTCGCCGTCGGCAACGGCAACATCACCGATCGTCCCACTGCCGGCAGGACCCCACCGGAGACCCTCGGCGAATCCATGGTCCGACTCGCGGTGCAGCCCGACAGGTCCCTGAAGGCCACCGACTTCTTCTCGCCCTATGACGCCAGCACCCTCAACGACGCCGATGCCGACCTCGGCTCGGGTGCTCCGGTGCTTCTGCCCCCGGCCCAGTTCGGCACACCGAGGACCCCGCATCTGGCCGTCCTCGCCGGCAAGCAGGGATACCTCTACATCCTGAACGCCGACGATCTCGGCGGCTACCAGCAGGGACCCAACGGATCCGACAAGGTCATCGGGCGCCTCGGGCAGTTCGGCGGCCTGTGGTCGAAACCAGCGGTGTGGGGCGGCGATGGGGGCTACATCTACATGGCTCCGGCAGGACGACCGATGATGGCCCTCAAGTACGGACTCGACGGAACCGGGAAGCCGACCTTCAGGAAGGTCGGCGAGACATCCGATGCCTTCGGCGAACGTGCGGGCGCTCCGGTGGTGAGTTCCGTCGGCACCACCTCCGGCACGGCACTCCTCTGGACGATCTGGACCGCCGACAAGGCCGGGTCGAACGCACAGCTCCGGGCCTACGACCCCGTCCCGGTCAACGGCACACTGCGCCTGCGCTGGTCGACCCCGGTCGGCACCGCCGCCAAGTTCACCAGTCCCATCATCGACGGCGACCGCATCTATCTGGGCACCGCCGACGGTCGGGTGCAGATGTTCACCTACCCGACCGATTCGCTGGTCAGTTCCACCTCCGTCTCGTTCCCCCGCACCACCGTCGGTCAGAGCTCCACCGCGTCGCTGACCCTCCATGCGCTGAAGAACCTCACCGTCACCCGCCTGAGCTCCTCCAGCAGCGACATCACGCTGAGCCGACCGAGCCTTCCCACCACGGTCAGAGCCGGCGAGGACCTCACCGTGCCGGTGTCGTTCACCCCATCGACCACGAAGACCTATGCGGAGACCATCACGGTGACCACCGATTCGGTCCCCATCCAGATCAGTGTGAGCGGGATCGGCCAGTACGCGAGCGCACATCTCGAGATGGCCCCGGACAGCACGAACATCAGTTTCGGCGGGGTGGCCCTCGGATCCGGCTCGGTCACCGCCTCGGTCACCATCCGCAACACCGGTGCTCAGAGCGCCGTCATCACCAAGGTGAACCTGCCGTCCGCTCCGTTCACCATCACCGGGGCACCCACCATCGGTGCCTCATTGGCCCCCGGCGAGGAACTGATCGCCACCGCCGAGTTCGCCACCGCCACATTGGGTCTCCACGACGGAAGTTTCTCCGTCGAGAGCAACGGAGGCACCGCCACCACCCATCTCACCGGGATCATCGGAACTCCACCCCGCCTCGTCATCGGATCGACCGTCGTCACCCGCCCCGGGGCCGTGGAGGTCGGACGACCGGTCGAACTCTCGACCACCCTCAGGAACTCCGGCGGCACCGCGCTGGTCATCAATCGCTCCAAACCCCCGACGGCCACCAACTTCGTGGTGTCCTCACTCGTGCCCGAGGGCGAGACCATCCAGCCCGGTGAATCGATCACGGCGTCGGTCATCATCACGCCGCGCTACGCCGGCACCGTGTCCGATGTCTGGGAGTTCAACGGCAGCGACGGACTGGGGGTCCGGAAGGTGACCTTCAGCGTCACCGGTGCCGCCTCCCCCGCCCCCGGGCCCATCACCTCGGCAGGTTGGACCCGCAACGGCGATGCCACAGTCTCGGGCTCCGATGTCGTGCTCACTCCCAAGGACCGGATCAACAGCGTCGGCACCACGTTCTGGAGCCACCCTGTGTCGTTCTCCGGACTCCGGGTGTCGTTCGACATGTACATGGGTGGATCCCCCACCGTCGGTGGCGAGGGTATGGCCTTCGTGTTCGGCGCCGTCGACCAGCTCGACATCAACACCGCCGGCTACCCCGGCGGATCACTCGGATTCGGTGGCATGAACGCCCAGGGGATCTGCTTCGACACCTATCAGAACCTGAAGCGCAACGAGCCCTCGAGCAACTTCATCTCCGCCTGCAGCCCGGTGAACCGCCAGTTGTACATGCGCCAACCCACCAACGTCTCGATCCCGATGCGCAACTCGGTACGTCGTGTCACCATCACGTTCGCCTCGAAGAAGGCCATCATCACCGTGGACGGGATCACGGTCGGCGCGCTGCCGGTCTCGTACCTGCCGGAGTTCGCCACCATCGGGTTCAGCGCGGCCAACGGTGTCGACGATCACACCGACCTGCACCGCATCTCGAACGTCCGCATCACCAATGTCGTCAACAATCCTCAGCTCGGCGGATGGACGGTCAACGGCGGAGCCTCGACCAAGACGCTCGGCTTCAATCTCACCGGCACGGATACCCGGGGTTCGGCGTTCCTGACCGCTGCGCTGTCCGGCGGCCTGACCGCCGAGTTCGATCTGAACCTCAGAGGAGCCAACAGCGGCGGCGGCACGACCTTCGCCCTCCTCGACGCCACCGCCTCGGCGCCCACCGCGCTGGGCGCCGACGGGGCCGGACTGGGTTGGGCCGGAGCCGGACCGGGCATCGCCGTGGCCTTCGACAGGGCGATGGACGCTGGTGACCCCTCAGCGAACTTCGTCGGCATCACGACCTCGGGCGGTCCAGCGCCGGTCTGGCTCGCCACCACCACAGCGATCCTGTCGCTCACCGCCAAGGTCTATCGGGCACGGATCGTCGTGACCCCCACCCAGCTCACCGTGGCCCTCGACGGCACCACCGTGCTCACCCGGGCCATCTCGCTGCCGAGTCGCTACCACCCAGGTTTCACCGCCACCCGCGGTGGGCTGACCGGCGCCCATCCCATCTCCGGGCTCTCCATCACCCAGACCTGACCTAGGGTTCGGCCATGAACGGCCGGAGCATCACCGAGCGCCAGGAGACCCTGCGAGCCGAACGGGCGGTGGTCGCTCCGTACTGGGGTGGTGTCGAGGTCCGCATCATCGCCG
>JAGWYK010000132.1 GCA_018969405.1 Acidobacteriota bacterium | reverse complement strand
CCGCCCCCGACACTGTCCCCTGAGCCCTCACGGGTCTCCGCGCGGGTGGAGACGACGATCCTCTGGTGCCTGTGGTTCGCCGCGGAGATCTTCCTCCTGGTGCTGCTGTGGGGCTCCGGGGAACCGGCCTACGACCTCGGCGACGAGTCCTCCCCGGTCGATACCTGGACGGCGCTCCTGCTCGCTGCGATGACGGTCCTCCTCCTCGGCCTGACGGCACTCGGGATCCGAATCTGGGTGCGCCTGCGCAGAACTGCACCCCTTCGATCCACGGCCATGGGAGCGTTGATCGCCGGCGGTATGGCCATCGTCGCCGGATCTCTGATGGTTCCCCGCGGTTCGATCGACTGCTACCGATCCTGCGCTCCGTCGGTGTTCTGCCGGAACCACATCGGTTGCGGCTGGGGGACGCCGTCGTTCGACGCCTACCTGCGCCTCTTCCACATCTCATCGTGGATCGTCATCGGTGCGGGGTGCACCCTGATGGTGGTGTCGATCACGGCCCTGACACTCACGCGCCGAGATCGGAACCGATCGCACGGACACACGTGATCCTCGGACCCCCCTGCATCCCGAGAGTCACCCTCGAGACATGCCGGACAAGTCAGACGCGCTCCGCACCGACGGACCACCGCTCCGGCGCGCCTCCGACGGAGGCGATCTCATCTCGATCCGCCCCACCGGAGCATCCGAGTTCGCCGGGATCTCGATCGCCAGCGGTGTCATGGCTGATCTTTGCCACGACGGACTTCCCATCGTGATCGACGACGCACTCGCCCACTCCCACGGCCCCCAGCACAGCCTCGAGGGCCCAGCTCCGTCGCCTGCGCGGGGCGGCCCACCAGTTCTGCGCCTCGGTGGTCAGGAGCCGTCCATCCGGATGACCCCATGGCCTCCGAGGCTCCGGGCCGACATTTCCCGGACCCCCCATCGGGGTAAGTTGAACCCGTGAAGCAACGCAACGACATCCAGGGTCTGCGAGCAGTCGCCGTGCTGCTCGTGATCCTCGCCCACCTCGAAGTTCCCGGGTTCGCCGGTGGCTGGATCGGTGTCGACGTCTTCTTCGTGATCTCCGGCTACCTCATCACCAGCCTGCTGATGCGTGAGTACGACGGCACCAACCATGTCTCCCTGCTGCAGTTCTACGTGCGCCGGGCCAAGCGGATCCTCCCCGCCGCCCTCACCACCATCGCCGTGGTCGTGGTCGCCGGATATCTCCTGCTCAACGAGATCCGGGCCGCCAACATCCGCACCGACGCACTCTGGTCGGTCGGCTTCGTCTCGAACTTCCGCTTCATCAGCCTCAGCACCGACTACTTCGCCCGCTCCACCGCGGTCTCTCCCCTGCAGCACTTCTGGTCGCTGGCGGTCGAGGAGCAGTTCTACCTGATCTGGCCGGCGCTGTTCCTGCTCATCGCCCGCCAGCACGGACTGCGCATCGGCTACCGCGAATACCGCCGAGCCCATCGACTGCTGGTGGTCGCCGGTGTGCTCTCGTTCCTGTCACTCGGGTGGTCGATCTACGACAGCACGGTCAACCCCTCGAGCGCCTACTTCTCCACCGCCACGAGGGTCTGGGAACTCGGCTTCGGTGTGCTGCTCGCCGTCGGGCTCCCCCTCATCACCACCACCGAGAAGGTACGCCGGCTCTGCTCCTGGGGTGGCCTGGCCGCCATCCTCCTGGGCAGCTGTCTGATCATCAAACCCGGCGACCCGTTCCCCGGCTACCTCGCGCTCATCCCGGTGCTCGGAGCCGTCGGCATCCTGCTGGCCGGCAGCACCGACAAGCTCCCACTGCCCAACCGGATCCTCGCCACCCCCCCATTGGTCTTCATCGGCACCATCTCGTTCTCGCTGTATCTCTGGCACTGGCCGGTGCACGTCTTCTACGACGCCCTCCACCCCGACACCGTCACCACGGCCGCCGGGATCGGCATCCAGGCCGCCATCATCCTGGCGCTCTCCCTCGCCAGCTACTACCTCATCGAGAACCCCACCCGGCACGCCACCTGGGGTGTGCGTGAGCCGGTCTACCGCCGTTTCGACGAGATCGATCTCGTTCCCCGGGGTGCGGCCACCATCCTCTGCGTCGGCGCCCTGCTGCTGTTCGTGGTGTCATCCAACGTCAGCAGCACCCGGGCCACCGACGCCGCCAACCTCGATCCCGCTGTCGTGGCCGAGAACGGTGACATCACAGATGGCAGTGATGTGACCAGGACCATCGTCCAGCGCGATCCGCAGACCGTCCTCACCGAATGGTCCACCAAGGTCACCGACGGCGTCGGCGTCACCAAGCTGCCCTCCGATCTCCAGAAGACCATCACCAATCTCTCCAAGCAGGCGGTCTTCGAGCCCTGCTCCTCGGTGGCGGTGGGCTGTGTGGTCAATCGCCCGGGAGCCACCCGCACCGTGGCGGTGTTCGGCGACTCCCACGCCGCCATGCTGCTGTCGACCATCCGTGCCGTGTTCCCGAACTGGAAC
>JAGWYK010000131.1 GCA_018969405.1 Acidobacteriota bacterium | reverse complement strand
CTCGGCGGCGATCACGAGATCGGCGGCGAAGGCGATATGGGCGCCGATGCCCGCCGCCGTGCCGTTCACCGCAGCGATCACGGGCTTCTCGCAGTCCATGATGGCGCCCACCAGACGCTGGGCACCCCGCTTGATGTTGCGACCCACATCGCCGAGCACCTTGGCGGGCGCATCGGCGGGACCGGGGTTCACCGGGATGGTGCTGACCCGCAGGTCGGCCCCGGTGCAGAAGTGCCGCTCCCCGGCGGCGGTGATGATCACGACCCGGATGTTCAGATCGGAACTGGCCCCCTCCAACAGTTCGATGGAGCGGTTGCGCTGGTCGGGGGTGATGGCGTTGGCGGCATCGGGCCGGTTCAGGGTGAGGCGGGCCACCCCGCGGTCGTCGATGCTCCAGAGCAGATCCTCGGTGTCGGTCATGGCGGCGGTTCTAGCAGTCGGCCGCCGGGGGACGTGCACCCGGACCGCGGACATCGTTCAATCCCCACCCGGTATGATCCTCGTCGCTGTGATCCAGCATGCTCCCCATCACCGACCCATCACCGATCCATCACCGAAAGGTCCCCTTCCGATGAAACGACCCCTCCGAGCCGCCACGGGCGTCCTCGCCGCCACCGTGCTGCTCGGCGGTCTGGCGGTCTCCTCCGCCGACGCCGACGGCGCCAACGCCATCTGGCCGACCTACGGCCCCACCCATGTGCTCAATCCGAGTGGCGGGGTCACCGGCTCCGACGGGATGCGCATCACCTTCGGCGGCACCCAACTGCAGGTGCAGCGTCAGGAGAACGCCGACGAACCCGAGTGCAGCGGCGAGATCTACGGATCCTGCCGACTGCCCGGCACCTCCGACTCCTCCTCGATGTTCACCCAGATCGCTCTCGCCGTGGGCGACGAGACCGATGGTGGCACCGCCTTCGTGGCTCCCTCCTTCGTCACGGAGCAGGAGAATTGGGACGGCGAGATGGTGACCTACGTGAAGCCCCAACATGCCGACAACGTCACGGTGAAGCCCTGGACGGTCTCGGCCACGGCCAGCCCCACCCAGATCACGCAGGTCCTCACCGGCGAGGCCGATGGGCTCACCTACACCGTGGTCGCCACGGTCACCTACACCAGTCCCGATGATCGGATGAAGATCGACTACCAGGTGGTCGTCCCGCCCGGGAACACCAAGCCGGTCCGGCTCTACCACCTCGTCGACACCTACCTCGGGGGCAGTGACCAGGGTCCCGGTTTCTTCACCGATCCTGTCGCCTGCGGTGCTGGTGAGTCCGGCGCCGTCGTCGGCGTCGATCGTGCCGATCTGGGGGTGGTCGAGGCCTTCCAGTACGTCTCCGGCGAGAAGTGGTCCGGCTACATGAGCGGGTACTACGACGATGTGGTCTTCGGTGACAACTACAAGACCGATCCCGACAACCTGGAGGAGGGGCCACATGTCGGACCGGGCTGGATGAATGATCTGAACAACTCGATCGTCACCGACCCGAACAACGACAACGGCATCGGCATCTCCTGGAACTTCGGCGCCACGGCTGGCACCTACAGCAGCTCGGCCAAGCTGATCTTCTCCTCCACCTCGGTGGATCCCTGTGCCGATCCGGACGCGGTGTCGCCCACCAATCCCGACCCCACCGAGATCCCCGATCCCATCATCGAGCCCACGGTTCCGCCGGACAGGCCCGATGTGGTCGATCCCGACACCGGTGAACTGGTCAAGCCGGAGGAGCTCGAGTATCAGCAGTTCCTCGACTCGCTCCAGGGTCCTGTGGGTCCGGTCTACACCGGCTGATCCCGCCGCTGAACGCCTGCGTCGTACCCACGAGGGCCGGCACCGTCAGGTGCCGGCCCTCGGTACGCTCCGGGCATGGATCGCACCGCCCTGCAGTCTCTGTTCGACCTGACCGGCCGCACCGCCATCGTCACCGGAGGGACCCGGGGCATCGGTCGGGCCATCGCCGAGGGGTTCGTCTGCGCCGGCGCCGATGTCGTGGTGGCCAGTCGCAAGGCCGAGGCCTGTGCCGAGGCCGAGGCGCAGCTGCGCAGTCTCGGTGGGGGCGACGCCATCGGTGTCCCCACCCACATGGGCGACATCAATGCCCTCGACGCATTGGTGGCGGCCACCGTCGATCGATTCGGCGGTGTCGACATCCTCGTGAACAACGCTGCCACCGGGCTCACCGCTCCCATCGGCGAGTTCACGCCGGCGGTCTGGGACAAGCAGTTCGAGGTGAACCTGCGCGGTCCGGTCTTCCTCATCCAGGCGGCGCTTCCCCATCTCGAGCGCAGCGCCCACGCCTCGGTCATCAACGTGATCTCGGCCGGGGCATTCCTCGCCTCCTCGAACGTGGCCATGTACGCCGCGGCCAAGGCCGCCCTCATGTCGTTCACCCGCTCGATGGCCGCCGGTCTGGCTCCGAAGGGCATCCGCGTCAACGCGCTGGCGCCCGGCACGGTGGACACTGACATGGTCCGGGCCAATCCGCCCG
>JAGWYK010000130.1 GCA_018969405.1 Acidobacteriota bacterium | reverse complement strand
GACCCGGCGCCGCCCGCACCACCTCCACCGATGCAGAGATACTCGACAATCCCGCCGATGTCGACCGTGCAGAGCGTGTCGCCGAGAATGTTCGGCACGGTCATGATCGCGTACCGCCAGCCGCCTCGATCGACCGTCGACGATCCGGCAGGGAACCCTGACAGTTTCGGGTGCACATACGTCGAGGCTCCGGCGACGATGCCGGGAATCGACGGCATTACGAGGCCGCCAGATCGCCGACGAGCACATACGAGTTCGACGCCACACAGATCAGCGTCGCTGCCGAGTACTGCGTGCGGAACTTCGTCGTGGGGGTGCCGTTGAGCGTCACGCTGGAACCGGCCGAGATGGTCGGCACGGTCGAGCTGGTGATGAGGAAGTCGATCCGCTGACCGACGGACAGGGCCAGCGAGGTGGTCACTGAGATCGCCGTCGACGAGTCCACCAGGATCAGTTTTCCGGCGTCGCCGTTGGCGAGTGTCGTCGACGATGACCAGGTGCGGTTCGGCTGCGCCGCTGACCAGTCGCCCTGCGCGCCGGTGGCGCCAGTCGCGCCGGTGGCACCGGTCGGACCCTGAGGGCCGGTCGGGCCCTGGGGGCCGGTCGCACCGGTGGCGCCGGTGGCGCCGGTGTCGCCCTTCGGGCCGGTAGCGCCGGTCGCACCCGTGGCGCCGGTCGCACCCGTGGCGCCGGTCGGGATCGTCAGGTTCAGAGTCTGCGTCGGGGCGGTGCCGGTGATCGTCGCCGCAGCGCTCGAGCCAGCCGCTCCGGTGGTGACGGTGCCGATCGACAGGCTGTTCGGCGGGCCAGCAGGCCCCGAGGTGCCGACGGCGACGATCTTCGGGTCGCGCGCCTGCACCGTGATGGAGGAGCCGACGTTGACGACCAGGGCGACGCTCATCGCGTCACATCCCGATCGATCTTCACCGGGCCGGCGAGGAGCGTGGTGACGGTGCTGCCGTTGATCTCCTGCAGATCCCACACGGCGACGCCGGTGGACAGCGCCGCTGTGGTGGTCGCCGACAGGGTGCAGGCGAACTGGCCGGCGGCGGCGTTGGTGATGGTGCAGGTGAACGTCGCCAGCGGCGACGCAGCGTCGACGGTGGCTCGCACCTGCGCCGCATAGGTGCGGCCGGTGATGTTGATGGCAGCGCCGGATGAGTCCTGCAACGTGACCGACACCGTCTCGGTGTCACCGGCGCGCAAGGTCAACGGATAGGTGGCCGGAGAACTCATCGGCAATGCCTTTCGTCAGAGAACAACAAGATCGCCCCAGCCCCGAGGGCCGTAGACGGAACCGACACCGACCGTCAGCATCCCGGCGGGAGCGTTCTGGCCGGTCGTGGAGGTGAACCATTCCGAGCCGCCATCCATCGCCGGCACCTGCACGAACGTCCGGCCGGTCGTCTCGGAGACGATCAGATGGTGGTAGTGGCCCGACAGCAGTAGCGAGGCATCTGCGACGGGCTGTCTGCCCATGACTTGGCCCTGCCACCACTTCTCGGCTCGAGCAGCGGGGTGGCCGCCGCCGCCGGACTTGTGGCCGTGGGCGAAGGCGGTGCAGGTCCCGGCGATGTCGAGCACCAGGGTGGCCGAGTCGGCCAGGACGGTGGCGACATGGCCGTAGCGGTCAGGATTGGCAGCCAGCACCTCGGCGACCTGCTCGACGACCGCCAGATCGTCGTTGTCGGTGGTGCGCGTGTAGGCCTTGCCGGTGGCGTTGCGGTTCTCGCCGTGGTTGCCGGGCACGGCGGCCAGCACCACCCTCGGGACCAGCGGGGCGACGGTGTCGACGGCTCGGAGGATCAGCCGTCGGGCGAGGCGCAGCTGCTCCCGACGGTCGAGGTCGGTGGTGAACGCCTGGGCCGGGTAGTGGCCGGAGCATTGTTCGACGAGGTCACCGAGGCCGACGAGGTAGACGGCGTCAACCGGGCGGCCGGCACGTTTGAGCTCGCGCAGCCGAGCGGGCAGGGCGTCGATGGCGGCGCAGATGCGCGCCGTGGTGGCCGGTGTGCCGCCGCCTTCGCCCTTGCCGAGCTGCCAGTCCGACAGGGCCACCAGCAGCCCCCTAGGGGCCTCTGAGGCGACCTGTGCGGCGATCGGGCGGCGGCGCATGACGAAGGCGCAGAGCTCGTCGATGTCGGCCCGGTCGCCGGTGTCGACCTTGGCCCGCAGAGCCGCCCGGTAGTACTTCAGTCGGCGTCCGTCGTGGGTGTCCCAGGCTCGCACCTGGATGCTGCCCGGCACCACCTCGGTGGTCGCCGGGTCCAGTCCCCAGTCGGCGACGAGCTCCAGCCACACCCCACCGGTCGGCTCCGCGTCCATCGGGGCCGTGGTGATCGTGCCGCCATCGGCCGACCAGCACACCCCCGGCTCCCAGCCGGACGGGTGGCGCTGCGGCTGCTGGGCTTCTACGTCGTCCGAGAACATCGACAGGCCTCCCGGCGATGACGCCCCATGGACGGCTCCGAAGCCTGCAGGCCCCGAGCCTTCAGTGCCCGCACG